>CANIIA010000022.1 GCA_947467435.1 Betaproteobacteria bacterium | reverse complement strand
TGAAATCCGTCAAGTCGATGAACCGCTTGCAATCCGTCTACGCGAGTTGGTGATGGGGTTTCCGGGAACTGAATTACGTGAATGCGCAGGTTTAGGAGAGTAGAAAATTTTTCGGGTCGTGTGGGTAGATTAAATTCGAGTGGTCAGCGTTGTCCTTTTTGTCCATCTCTCAGAATTTTCGCAACCAAGCGTTGGCCCACTTCCGTCAGATTCCAGAACTCGGTGTCGTACGTGCCGCGCTTAATTTCAACCACTCCACGCCTGTGTAAGTCTTTGAGGCTATCGAGTGTAAGTGAAGCGTGATCGCTGGTGCGTCGAGCTAAATCTTTTGCATTGATCGGGTTTGCGTAATCACCCAGTTCAGTGAGTAATTTTTTTACACGATCTTGCTCTATTTTATCGAGATGATTGAGCCATTGATACGCATCGTCCACTGCCCGGCCCTCTTCCTCGAGTAGCCGTTGCTTTTGTCCCTGATCTTGCGTGGGTGATTCTTCGGGTTGGGCTGGCGCGTCGTGCGTTGCTTTTGCATCTATGCCTTGACTAGCCTGTGACGTTCCCTGGAGTTCTTCAATTTTTTTATATGCTTCGCCTAATTCTTTTTCGGCATTGCCTAATGCTTTTGATTTTTCAACATACTTGATTCGATACCCTTCTGATGCTTTTTTTTCAGCTTCGAGTTCCTTTTCGTGCTCACCCACCATGTCCTCGAACGCCTCCTCATCGACCAACGCTTTTTTTTCTATTATTTTGACTTCATTTGCCAATTCAACTTGTTTTTTCCGCGCATAAGTCACCACCTTCCTGCTTATCCAAGGGTATGCAAACACGTAAAACCCCGCAGCAATCAATGGACTAAACCAAGCCCTCACGTGCGTTGTCCAGTCCCACGGATACAACTGACGAATCAACCCCAGCTTTAATTCGGTGTCTGCATTGCCCCACAACACCAACAACAGCTGGTAATTGCACAGCGCCCAACTCACCACAAACGCAACGGTAAAGGGGTCGGTGGTGCGGTCTCGAATCCCGGCCAAAAACGAGCTGCTTAGATTTTTTATCCAATCAAACATCCGTAACCACCCTTTGCGCCCCGTCAAAACGACGAGTAGGCCATCAAGGCGATTGGTACGAAAGTTTAGATACGATGATTTTTCAATTTCTGACGAATATGAATAAAAACCATCGAAGTGGCGCGCATGAACAAGGGTTGCGCTAATTACACTGGTCGATCACGCATTCAATGGAGAAGCCAAATGATGTCCGTCATCGTCCAGACAGCCATGCATCGCCTACGTCGTATGCGTTTACCCAAAGTCACCTTGCCTTACCCGCAAGATCAACTAAGCGGAGCAGGCCGCAATCAGCACCGCAAAGACCGCACCAGCTCCATCGTGGTCAGTATTTTTTTTCTTGCCATCGCTGTTGGTCTCGTTTTTTTGATTACGAGCTGAGGCGACGTGATCGGGGATGGGTGGTGCCGCTGGCCGGAATCGAACTGGCGACCTTCGCATTACGAATGCGCTGCTCTACCAACTGAGCTACAGCGGCACGGCTTTGAAGCCAAGCCGGCCATTATAAACGCTCAGGCAGGCAGATGCCATTTGCCAAAAAACGCGCGTGGTCGGCCAGTTTCAAACACATCTTGACCTAAATGCTTAATTTTCAAGCAACTATTACCTTGTGAGCCAGAGTGCGAATTCCCTACCATTGATCTCATTTTCAACGGATAAGGAATTTGCTGTATGCGTTTTAAAGCGACACACGGCTTTTCTTTGATTGAGCTGATGGTAGTGGTCGTCATTGTGGCCATCCTGGCACGCTTGGTGGTGCCCTCCTATACCAATTACATTCAGCGCGGCAACATCACCGAAGCCATTGCGGGTCTCAGCCAATTGCGTTTGGAAGCAGAGCGCTTTTACGCTGATAACCGCACCTACGTCGGCTTTAGTTGTACCGCACCGGTGGCACAGAGCTTTACCTTTAGCTGTGTCACACCCGCTGCACCAACAGCAACAACGATCACGATCACCGCCACTGGGATCGCCAACACCAATATGCAGGGCTTCGTTTATACGATCAACCAAAACGGCGACCGCGCCACTACCTTCAATAACGTAAACGGATGGACTGCACACAACCCCAACAATTGCTGGGTCACGCGTCAGGGCGGACTATGTTAGTGCTACAGCATCACCGTGGAATGTCGTTGATTGAATTAGTCATTACGCTCGTGGTCTTCTCAAGCTTGGTGGGATTAGCGGCACCCTCACTCATCCAGCTGCTGCAGAACATGCAAATTCGTACAGCCGCAGATACGCTCCTGCAGGGGTTGCAATTGGCGCGTACTGAAGCGGTGCGTCGAAATACGTTGGTGAGTTTTACGCTGGTCGATTCGATCAACCCACAGTGTAAGCAAAACCCGCAGAGTTTGAATTGGGTAGTGAGCGTTGGCGATCCAAACGGGGTCTGTCCGATCAATGCCGACAATACAAACAACATTCAATCCAAGATTGCTGCTGAAGGCACGCCCAACGTCAGCGCCAGTGCGACCGGGGGAAGTGTCGCCGTATTTAATGGTCTTGGCCGTTTGAAGAACGCTGGGTTCACACAAATCGATTTATCCAACCCAAGCGCCGGTAAATGCGCAACGATCGAAAATGTGAATTTACCGCGCTGCTTGCGTATTGTTTTAAACACCAGCGGCCTAACACGCATATGCGATCCAGCGGTTGGTCAGAACGATCCGCGTCGTTGCTAAATACCGCTACACGCCAGCCTATCTGTATGCGAATTCATGATCAAACCGCAGCGCCTCCGACACCTCTTCGCCGTACCGAGGGTGTGATTCTGATCGAGGCCTTAATTGGCCTTTTACTTTTTGCTGTTGGTATTTTGGGGCTGGCCACACTGCAGACAGTAACCATGCGATACACGCTCGAGACGCGCTATCGCTCGGAAGCGGCACTTCTGGCCAATCAACTCATCGCTACTATGTGGCTAGACAAAGGCAATAGCAGTAGCAATACGAATCTACTGAACTACGATCAATGTAAAGCAAACGCGTGCATCGCCTGGAACTCAAAAGTACTGAGCACATTGCCGCAGGCCGTCACCAATCCGCCCACGGTGGCTTTTACCGCAGTAACGCAAGAGGTGGACATCACTCTACGTTGGCGTCATCCCGCCGCAAACAGTTCAAGCCAACATCGGGTGATTCATGTTTTTCAGTAGAGCCGAGCGCGGGTTTAGTTTGCTTGAACTGATGATCGGCACATTGATCGGGTTGATGGGGTTGACTTGGGTCACGCAAATTTATTTACAAAATCAAAGCGCGCAGCGCACGACCATCAGCGAAGGGGGTGTCAACAGTGGCGGCACCTATGCAACTTCAATGCTGGAGCGAGATTTGCGAATGGCGGGCTTTGGCATTCAACAAACCAGTGCATTAAATTGCCCAACTCTTACCAGCGTGACGCCCAACATCACGATTGCCCCAGCGATCATTACGCAAGGAGCAGGTAATTTAAGCGACAGCCTCACGATACTGTCTTCTGGCAATAATGATCGACCTCTTCCGAGTGCACTCACCGCTACCATGCAAGGCAATCAACTGGTCTTGAGTAGTACCGCTGGATTGAATGCCCAAGACATTCTGCTGATCGTTCCACAAAGCAACGGCACACCCTGTGCGCTCGTTCAAGTCAATGCAGCGCCCTCGCTCACGCAGCAGATTACCCTCACCCCCAACCTATTGAGTCTGACGGGTACGTTACCAAACTATCAAGTTGCCGATTCGGTGTTTAGTCTTGGGCCGCTCACCGCACAAGCGTCGCGCAGTCCCCTGACGTTGCGCACCTATGATGTAGATGTAACCAATGCGCAACTCCGCGCGCGCGATCTATTGGTCGCAAATACGCTATTGCCGATTGCTGATGGCATCTTGAATCTACAAGCTGAATATGCGTTTGATAATGGCACGAACAACGGCACGATCAGCGCGACAACCTATGTCGCCAATGACGGCATCGTTGACCAGTACAGCGTCAACACCCCCACAACTGCCGCGCAATGGTTACAGCTACTCGGCGTACGGTTTGCGCTTTTAGTGCGTATTGGTAATGAAGAAAAGCCGAACGCAGCGGGTCAGTGCACCACACCCACGACGCCGCTGAACTACTTTACGAATCAAGCATTCACTATTCCGACTGGACTACCGTGCTATCGATACCGCGTGTTTGAAACGATTGTTCCATTACGTAATGCGCTATGGCGGCCAGCTTAAATCGCCTCACTCACGCACACCCCATGAACGCCAAGTGTCGCGGCGTGGTGATGCTTGTCGTGTTGCTTTTGCTGGTTGCAATGTCCCTCACTGGGATTGCACTACTGCGTAGCGGCGAGACGCATGGGTTGATCGCCGCCAATCATGCATTTCAGCAAGGCGCGCTCCTATCCGCTGAAAATCGTATCGAGACGGCACGTACATGGCTCGTCAGCAATAGCACGAGCAAGTTACTTTTTAACGACAGCGCAGCAGACGGCTATTTCGCGACTGCCGCCTCGGGGGTTGGTCTCATCAATAACCCACAATTTGACTGGTCAACGTTAGCAACAAACCCGCTCTCCAATGCCGCTGGCTATCAAGCACGCCATGTGATCCATCGCTTGTGTAATGTGGCTGGCGATCCAGCAAGTGGAATCGATTGTGTGCGTAGCCCGATCACGGCAAGCAGCAGCAAATCTGCGCCATCCAGCAACAATTCGCCAATGAATGCGCCGGGGGCTGTGGTGTATCGCATCACCATTCAAATCACAGGCCCTCGAAACACCGTGAGCTACGTGCAAGCCTACATCACCTAGGGCGTTGAGTCATGACCACAATAAAGAAGCAATACATGCACACACAATACAAGTGCCTGCATCAATTTCGACTGCCAAATCACCTTTGCAGAAACTTCATCATCGGCGCTGTATGCAGTCTTTTTTGCCATTGGGCAGCATCCACTGACATTGCCAGTGAGCCAGTGAATATTGCTATTCCCGCAAAGCCCAACCTCATGATGCTGCTCGATGATTCTGGATCGATGCTGTACATGTATACGCCAGACTATGTTGCTGTCGGTATTGGCGACGCAGCCGAATACAAGCACTGCTTAGGTGCGCAAAATCTGCAAACACTCCAAGGCTGCTGGGTCGGTGATCCACCGGTCATGTCACCAGACTTTAATACGCAGTACTACAACCCAGAGATTCGCTATCTACCTGCGGTAGATTCAGATGGATCGTCGAAGCCATCAATGACCAGCGCCAATACGAACAATTGGACAGCCGTTCTTACTGATGGAGTTAGCATCAACGACGACACCCGAAAGACCATGCAGGATAGTTTTCAAGGCGGCGGCACGATGACTCAAACACAAGATCTCTTGAATGGATTTGCTGATCGGGCGTGGTGCAACAACGCAAACACACAGAGCGTCCAAGGCTCTGCGAACTGCCGCTTTAATGGCAACCAAAAAAACGGCGAGCCCAGCCAATATAACTACCCGAATAGCAGCTATGGCTATGGAAATTATGGAGGGGCAAAGCAATACGGGTACGGGCCAGCGTATTACTACCGCATTAAGATCAAGGAGTACTGCGCCGATGCGGCACTCACAAATTGTAGGACCGCCACCAGCCCAAGCAGCGTCGGCGGCGTGAGCTATTCCTACGCCGCCCGCGTGCGGTTTTGTACAGACAGTAGTCGCTCGACTTGCCAGGGCAAGCGCACGAAAACATATTATTTTCCCAATTTTCTGAAGCGCACAAGTGCGGGGGGGGCATTGGTTGCTGATGATGTATTTACTCGCACGAATATCGTGTCAGGCAATACATACACTCGTTATCCGAACCGTTCAGACTGCGCAAGCCCAACCTTGTGCACGTATGAGGAAGAAATGACCAACTTCGCCAATTGGTTTGCGTATCACCGCACACGTTTAACCATGGCTAAAACAGTCCTAGGACATACCTTTTACGGCTTGGATAGCAACACACGGATCGGTTTTGCGACATTCAATTTTTATCCCAGTCTTTATACCAGTCTTGATAAAAATCGCTTTTTAGGTGCCAGCGAATTTACAAGCACCCAAAAGTCTCTTTGGTTTGACAAGCTATATCGTGTTGGTAACAACGGCGGGACAAATACCAGAGAAGCCTTGGCCCAAATAGGACATTACTACGCCAACATCCACACCGTTTATACAGGGATGCCAGACAGCCCAATTCAGCTAAGTTGCCAGCAGAATTTCACCTTACTCGCTACAGACGGTTATTGGGGCGATAACGTAAAAACACCCACAGGAAAAAGTCTAGACGGTGCAGACATTGGTAATACCGACGGCACTGATAGCGGCTATTCGACTCATGAGGTCGGTGCATTTGATGCAAATGGCTCGAGCGGGTCGCTAGCTGATGTGGCGATGTATTTTTTTGCGACTGATTTGCGCACAGATTTAGTCAATAACGTTCCAGTTTGGAACGGCGTGAATGCGAAACATCAACACATGAACCTATCTGCCATTGGTATTGGCACGGCCGGTACATTAAATTTTCCGTCTGATTTAAATGATGTCATCCGAGGCACCAAAAGCTGGCCAAAACCAACCGGTGGCGGGGATCAAGCCACGCGAATTGATGATTTATGGCACGCCACGATCAATGCGCGGGGTCAATACTTTCAGGCCAATGATGTTAGCAGCCTCAGTACAAATTTAATTCAGGCACTACAAGAGATCACGACACAGGCTGGCGCAGGTGGTGGCGTCGGCGTAGCAGGAAACGTCTTGCTAAATAGCCAGCAAATCTTATTCTCCACAAAATTCCAAACGGGCGATTGGACCGGCGATTTATCTGCTTATCGTATTGACCCCAACGATGGCTCGGTTGGCTCCACAGCGGTTTGGTCTGCGGCAACTGAACTCGCTAAACAAACCTATTTAACGCGAAAAATTTATACCTTTGATTCGATTGATACCGCTGGTAACAAGTTACGTAGCTTTTGTTGGTCTGGTGCGATGTCACAACCGTCATACGCCGATGTTTGCAGTGACGGTAGCGGACTGGTCTCATCTGATTTTGGCTCACCCAGTCCCAGTGTCAGCAGCCTCGACCAATCCAAAACGTGGCCGTCGGGTGACACTCGAATAAATTTAGATTCCACGCTCTTTTTGTCGCGCCTCATCGACTATCTACGGGGGGATCGAACGTACGAAATCAGCGGTGCTGGCACTGCGGCAACCGATTTATTTCGGCGACGTGCTGGTTTGCTTGGCGATATAGTCAATGCGCAGCCGGTATACGTGAAGGCGCCACAGTTTGGATACAACAACGGCAGCAATGCTGACAAAGATCCTTACTACCAAGCGTATGTCACCGCAAACACAAATCGTATTCCAATCGTCTATGTCGCTGCCAACGACGGCATGCTGCATGCGTTTAGGGCAGAGGCCGAGGGCACCGATTTAGCTGGTAGCGAACTTTGGGCCTACGTCCCGCAACTGCTGCTTCCTAACTTAGTCAAACTAGCCAACGCGCCGTATAAACATCTGTACACCGTAGACGGAACACCTACGGTAGGTGATGTGTGTTTTTCTCCATGCAAAGACACCAACCAGTGGCGCACGATTCTTGTTGCTGGACTCAATGCTGGGGGTCGCGGTTATTACGCGCTCGACATTACAGACCCAAAAAATCCGAAGGGCTTATGGGAGTTTGGCGTTTCTCCGACTTGTTTAACCGATAACGACGCCAATCCTTACAGTCCCGACGCTGCCACCGGCTCAAGCGACTGCCATGTTGGATTAAGTTTTGGTAACCCCATCATCACCAAACGTGCTAGCGATAGTCGATGGGTAGTCATCGTGAGTTCTGGATACAACAACGACAAGCGTGGCGATGGAATGGGCTACATGTATGTACTCGATGCGCAAACAGGCAAAATCCTTAATCGCTTTACAACGAATGTTGGTACAAAAACTGATCCCAGCGGTTTGGGGCGTATCAGCGCTTGGACAGCCAATGGGTTTTACGACAACACCTCACTCGCTGTGTACGGCGGCGACCTGATGGGCAACGTGTGGCGCGTTGACCTCCAAACCAAACCGTCTACATACATAGCGACCAAAATCATCTCTCTCGTGGATCCGTCCGGGTTAGCGCAACCGATCACCACTCGACCTGAATTAGGCGAAGTGAACGGTCAACGCATGATCTATATCGGCACCGGGAAGAATTTAAGTGCCAACGATTTGGCCGATACCCAAAAACAAACCATCTACGGCATTCGAGATGATTTAGTGAATTCAACACCGATCACCTATGCAAGAAACTCAGCCAGCAGCCAACTGGTGCAGCAATATTTAGTTGCAATTAACGCAGGGAGTAACCGCACGGTATGTGGCGGTACGACTGTAGCAACCGCCGACGCTTGCCCAACCCCCAACAGCGTCGATCTGAAAACTAAATACGGCTGGTTCATTGATCTACCCAATGGAGGACAAGCGGGGGTCAACGGCAGCGAACGCATCGGTGGCGACCCGCAACTCCAACTGGGTAGTTTGGTATTTGCGTCGAGCATCCCCGCAGCGCAGGTCACTTGCGGCAGCGGTGGATACGGCTGGGTGAATTACGTCGACTTTGCCACTGGCGGGTTTATTTCGTCGCCAGACAACCTAAGTAATTTTTCTAGCGAGCGCATCCGAACGGGCTTACCCACCAGTGCAAATGTCGTGCAAGTTGCTGGTGGTCAATTACGCGCCAACGTGGCCATCAGTACCGCTGCGATGCAAAGCGCCGCGGTGCCCACTGTCCCGAGTGTACTTAGTGGGCGTCGTATCGGCTGGCGCGAATTACTTCTCTATCAATGACGGTCCGCAAGCCCACGCGGCAATGAAAACACCACGCTCTCTTCGATGCCATCCAGCAATTTGACGCGTTGCGCACCGAGGGCCTTGAGCCGCTGCACAACCTCATCGACCAACACTTCAGGCGCTGAGGCACCTGCCGTCACGCCAATGCGGCGCTTACCGGCAATCCACTCTGGCTGTAGTTCGCCTGCGTTATCGACCATATAGGCTTGCGTGCCCAAGCTCAGCGCTACTTCACGCAAGCGATTTGAGTTTGAACTGTTTGGTGAACCCACCACGATCACAACATCTGCCTTGGGTGCCATGAACTTCACGGCATCTTGGCGGTTTTGCGTCGCGTAGCAAATGTCATCTTTTTTGGGGCCGTGAATCGCCGGAAAACGTGCGCGCAAAGCACTCACGATCAGCTGCGCATCATCGACCGACAAGGTGGTTTGTGTAACGTAGGCCAATTTGTTGGGGTCTTGCACAACGAGTTTTGCAACATCCTCTACTGTCTCAACTAAATACATGCCTTGCTCAGACTGCCCCATGGTGCCCTCTGCTTCAGGGTGACCACGATGGCCGATCATCACGATTTCAAAATCTTTTTGCAGCATCTTTGAGACTTCGACATGCACTTTCGTCACCAATGGACAGGTCGCGTCAAACACTTGCAGCCCGCGCGCCTCAGCATCTTTACGCACCGCTTGCGCTACACCATGAGCGCTAAAAATCACGGTGCTACCGCGTGGCACTTCATCTAACTCCTCGACAAACACCGCGCCCTTGGCACGCAAGTCAGCCACGACAAATTTGTTGTGCACGATTTCGTGGCGTACATAAATCGGCGCACCAAATTGCGCTAACGCCCGCTCAACAATTTCGATGGCGCGTTCAACGCCTGCACAAAACCCGCGAGGATTAGCTAACAGAATTTCTGTGTCATCGTGCAGCGCGGTTAAATCAGTGGTTTGCGTCATTGGCGACCTCGATCTGAATCAAAGGATGGCAAGAATGGTGACTTCAAATTGCACAGGCTTACCCGCAAGCGGATGATTAAAATCCACCAAGGCTTGCGCACCGTCAAACTGTTTAATGACACCTGCATAGCGGCCACCATCGGGGGCAGTAAATTCAAGCACCTGTCCTGCGGCCACATCGGCCGTTTCAGGAAACGCGGCGCGCGGTAGTTGTTGCAGCAAATCATCGCGCCACGCCCCAAAGGCTGCGTCAGCGTCAAGTTGAAATGCCTGTGGTCCACCAACCGATAAACCGAGCAAACAGCGCTCAAACCCAGGCGCGAGTTCACCCGAGCCTAAAACCAAGGTGGCTGGATGCCCGCCATAGGTTGAGAGCACTTCGGTATGTGGTGCATCGGCTAAGCGTATGCAGTAATGCAAGGTCAGATGGCTGCCCGTATTCACCGTCGTATTCATCATCGATCCGTGGTTGTGGTCGTGGTCGTTGACACAGCAAGTGCAGGCTGACGCAGACTATCGATGATGAGCAACACGGCACCGATACTGATTGCCGAGTCAGCCACGTTAAACGCGGGCCAATGCCATCCAAAGGCATGCACATCAATAAAGTCAACGACCTGTCCAAAACGTAGTCGATCAATCACATTACCAAGGGCGCCAGAAAGAATCAGTGTCAGCGCCCAATGGAAGTAGGTTGCCCCTGCGGTTCGCCATAACATCCAAAGCATTACAGCGATGGCCAGTAACGCAACGGCAATCAGTAGCGGTGTTTGCCACCCCCCCGCCGCTGCAAGAAAACTAAACGCCGCACCTTTGTTAAATACCAGCACTAAATTTAAATGGTCAGTCACTCGAATCACTTGCTCTGGTAATAACGTACGCAACACCCATGTTTTGGTGAGCTGATCCAGCACACACAAAACTAACGCCCATGTCACCCACATTTGCATATGACGGGCGGGTCGCAGCATTGTCGTAGGCGGAATGACTGGATCAGGCATACAAGCGCTGCTCAGGGGTGTGTCCTAGATGACCGACGCAGCGACCACATAACGTGGGGTGCTCGATATGCTGCCCCACATCCGGCACGAGATGCCAACAGCGTTCACATTTGGCATGTGTGCTTGGCACCACCACGATACGATCCTGATCGGCAGGCACCACGCGCACTGCAGAAACAATCAATGCGTATTTCAAGTCGGCTGCAAAGCGCGCAAGAAACGCTTGCAGTTCGGGCGTAGCATGCAATTCGAGCTCGGCCGCCAATGAAGAGCCAATCCCACCAGCCGCACGCACAGCTTCGAGTTCGCGCGCTGCGTCGGCGCGTAACCCACGTAAACGCTGCCAGTGTTGCGATAACGTGTCCGCATCTTTCACGTTGGGCAATGGCTGCCAGGTATGAAACAGCACGCTGTCATCGGCTTGCGCTGAGTAAAGTGCCCAGGCCTCTTCCGCGGTAAATGACAGTACCGGCGCCATCCAACGCAGTAACGCACCTGTGATATGCCATAACGCAGTTTGTGCAGAACGGCGTGCCTGGCCATCCACGGTGGTGGTGTACAAACGGTCCTTCAAAATATCCAGATAAAAGCCACCCAAATCCTCTGAGCAAAAACTTTGTATTTTTTGCGTCATCGAATGAAATTGATAGCGTGCGTAATCAGCGGTGATTTCATCTTGTGCCGCTTGCGTCATGACGAGCGCATATCGATCGATTTCAACCAGATCGGCAATCGCGATCGCATCTGTTTGCGGATCGAAGTCCGATAAGTTTGCTAACAGAAAACGCAAGGTGTTGCGGATACGCCGATAGCTTTCGACGACGCGTTTTAAAATTTCTGGCGAGATCGATAGCTCACCCGAGTAATCCGTGGCTGCAACCCATAGACGCAAAATTTCAGCGCCCAAGGTGCCAGATACCTCTTGCGGTACCACAGTGTTGCCCTTGGACTTCGACATCTTTTTACCGTCGCCATCCACCGTAAAGCCGTGCGTGAGCAAGGCCTTGTAAGGCGGCACACCATGCATCATGCATGACACCAATAACGAGGAATGAAACCAACCACGATGCTGGTCGGAGCCCTCGAGATACAAATCTGCCGGAAATGCGGTGCTGGCCGCGTGTGAGCCGCGTCGACGTGACGCATCGGTGCCACCCAGCACGGTAAAGTGGGTAGAACCTGAATCGAACCAAACATCGAGAGTGTCGCGAATTTTTTCGTAGTGTGGTGCGTCATCACCCAACATCTCTTCGATACGCACGCTTTGCCATGCTTCGATGCCGCCTTGTTCAACGCGTTGCGCAATTTGTTCCAGCAACGCGGGCGTACGCGGATGCAGCTGACCGGTTTCTCGGTGCACAAAAAATGGCATCGGCACACCCCACTGACGTTGCCGCGAGAGCGTCCAATCTGGGCGATTGGCAATCATGCCGTGCAAACGTGCCTGACCCCAGGCCGGAAAAAACTGCGTGTTCTCAATGCCGCGTAAAGCTGTGGTGCGCAAGGTTTCCTTGGGCTGTGCGCCATGCCAACCAGGCGCGGTATCCATCGCCGCAAACCATTGGGTTGTCGCACGCAAAATGACTGGCGTTTTATGGCGCCAGCAATGCATGTAGCTGTGTTTATATTTCTCGACTGCAAACAGTGTTTCGGCAGCGCGCATGTGCTCAACAATTTTTGGGTTGGCATCCCAAATCATCTGCCCACCGAACTCAGGCAAACTCGAGACATAGCGACCATCACCCATCACTGGGGTGAGTATCGCGTCGTCTTTTAATCCGTAGTGTCGACACGATTGAAAGTCTTCCACCCCATACGCCGGTGCCGAATGCACGATGCCGGTACCCGTGTCGAGCGTCACGTAATCGCCTAAGTACACGGGCGATTGGCGCGCATAAAACGGATGCTGGAATTGAATCCCTTCAAGCGCAGCACCTGTACAAGCCGCGAGGGTGGTACCCGTTAAGCCAAAACGCGCCAATGATTTTTCTTGCAACTCAGCAGCAAGAATCAATAAGCCACGCGGCGTATCAACTAAATGGTAAGTAAATTCCGGATGTACATTGAGCGCCTGATTACCCGGTAAGGTCCATGGCGTGGTGGTCCAAATAACGATGTACCCCACTTGATCGGGCAAGCGCGGTAAACCAAATGCGTTGGCCAGTGCAGCGCGATCGGTAAACGCAAATCCCACATCAACAGCCAAGTCCGTGCGATCTTCGTATTCCACTTCGGCTTCGGCGAGCGCCGAACCGCAATCAAAACACCAATTGACTGGTTTTAGACCACGATAGACATATCCTTTTTCGAGCAACTGACCGAGCGCTCGAATTTCATCAGCTTCATTGCCATAGGCCATCGTTAAATACGGGTGATCCCAATCACCCAACACGCCCAAGCGTTGAAAATCTGCTTTCTGTCGCTCGACTTGTTCTTGCGCGTAAGCACGACACAGTTGCTGCGTTTGTTCCGCAGGCAGATTTTTTCCGTGCTTTTTTTCGATCTGCACTTCAATCGGCATGCCATGACAATCCCATCCCGGCACGTAAGGGGCATCAAAACCTGCCATCGTTTTTGATTTAACGATGATGTCTTTGAGAATTTTGTTCACCGCATGGCCGATGTGAATATCGCCGTTGGCATACGGCGGGCCATCATGCAATACAAACAACGGGCGACCGTGGCACACCGTGCGTAACTTGGCGTACAGGCCGCGTTCTTGCCACGACTTCACCCACACTGGTTCTCGTTTGGCCAAATCACCACGCATTGGAAAAGGGGTGTCCGGCAAGTTGAGGGTCTTCCGATAATCAGCCATGGTTGTCGTTCGCAAAATAACGTCGAGCATTAAGAACGTCGGTGGCAATGGCTGCGCGCAGCGCATCGAGACCAACATATTTTTCTTCGCCACGAAGGCGGTGTAAAAAACGCACCGTCAAACGCTGGCCATATAAATCGCCATCGTAATCGAGTAAATGTACTTCGAGCAGTGGGCGTTGTAACGCATTGACCGTCGGGCGAAGACCCACGCTGGCCACCGCCGGTTGCGGCCCAGCGCGTCCCGGGACACCGAGCACCTGCACCACAAAAATACCCGTGAGCGCTGGCGTTTGTGGCAAAGGCAAATTTGCAGTGGCAAAGCCCAACGTGCGTCCTAATTTTTCGCCGTGGATCACGCGCGCAGTCACAGCATAAGACGCACCCAACAAGTCAGCGGCCCCGGATAAATCACCGGCTTGCAAAGACGCACGCACACGCGAACTCGAAATACGCGCGGCGTTTTGCAACACATCAGGCATCGAGTCGATCTCAAAATGGTGCTGCAGCGCTGCGGCCTGCAGCGTGGACAGATCACCCGCACGCTTGGCGCCAAAACGAAAATCTCGTCCTACCATCAACCACGCGCAACCTAAGCCACGCACTAACACGCGCTCGATAAACGCCTCGGGGCTGAGTGCAGCAAACGCGCGATCAAAGCGCGCAATGTGCACTCGATCCATGCCTGCGGCACGCAAGGCGGCGAGTTTTTGCGATAAGCGCATCAAGCGCGCAGGCGGCGCCGTCTGCCCTTCACGGGCGGGGGACTGCGCAAAGAAAAATTCACGCGGATGCGGTTCGAAAGTCAACGCGCACGCCGCCACACCCAAGCGATTGGCTTGCTGACGCACGTGCGCCAACATGGCTTGGTGGCCAAGATGCACACCATCAAAGTTTCCAATCGTGATGGCGTGACGTTGATTGGATGTGCCCAAAGATCCGTGGGTGACTTGCATGTTGGATGAGCGGTGTGCGCCGAGCACGCCTTGAGCAACGCGCGCAGCCCAACCCCGCAACGAGGTGGCGCAACGCGCCTTAAAAGCCTGAATTGTAGCGGATTTCGTTGAAAATCCAGCGCATCGGATCGCGCAGTCGCGGTTAATTGAGCTTCGCGCAACGCTGCGTAAGCTCGACCAGCAACGCACGCAGTTGGCGGGCATCGCTGGCATCAGGCACACACGCAAGGTATTCGCGTACATCTTCTAGTGCCGCGCGATACGCTTCGAGTTGATAAAACGCCAATCCGCGATCGCGTAACACCGCATGATCTTCGGGCTGCACCAGCACCAGCCGGTCTAAGACTTCGAGTTCGCGCAGCGTGTCCGTTTGTTCGTGGTAAATGGATCTTAAGTTACGTAATACGCGTGCCAAGATATCGCGTTTAGTCGCTGGCTCCAGAAACGCGCTTAAGGGCAGCGCTTCTATCGTGTCGTCGCTGCGACCCGCGCCTTTCACCACACGCTTTAATAACGTGCGTAACGCTTCTGCAGACAACGCAGCTCCACTCGAAAATGGATCTAACACCAACATCCCATCACGCAACGGCAGTTGCACTAAAAAATGTCCCGGAAACGATACCCCTTGCAAAGGCAAACCAATGCGCCAACCGAGCTCGAGGTACAGCACCGATAAGGTGATGGGGATCCCCGCGCGACGATCGATCACTTCATGTAAGTAGCTGTTGCGTGGGTCGTAGTAATCATCACGATTGCCCACAAACCCCAGCGTATTAAAGAGTAATTGATTCAGTGCCACGATGCGATCTTCGGGGCCCGCTTCATGGCCCACTGCCGCAAGCAAACGCGCGGCCATATCTTCAATTTCGTTGAGGTAAAAGGCCACATCTAAGTCTGGCGCGATGTCCTGACCAATCAATAAGCACGCCTCAACGAGATCAAAGTCTTCGTTCTCTTCGATTAAGTCTTCAAAATCACGCGCCATGATTTACTCCGCTGCGCGTCGCGCAAAGTCGCGGGGACGAAACCCGCAGATCCACAACACACCGGCATACACGCCGACGCCTAACACCACCAGACCACTCACCCCGATGACACGCGCAGAAACCTTTGCATCCAACCACCATTGAGACGGGCCCATGGCAAACCAGAGCACGAAGCACATGGCGCTTACCGCCAAAACAATTTTCAACGCGAACAATAACCATCCCGGTTGCGGTGTGTAAATGCCGTGCTGACGCAAACAGATATACAGCATTGCTGCGTTTAAACAAGCACCCAAGCCAATCGCAAGTGCGAGTCCGGCGTGTTGCAATGGCCCAATCAACAACAGATTCAGGGCCTGGGTGGTGAGCAGTGTGATGACGCCAATTTTTACTGGCGTCACCACGTTTTGGCGTGCATAAAAACCAGGCGCAAGAATCTTCACCAAGATCATGCCCGTTAAACCCACGCTGTAGGCAATCAGTGCGTGTTGCGTCATCCACGCATCTTCGTGTGTGAAGCGACCGTAGTGAAACAACGTCGCGATGAGCGGCATTGCCAGCACCGCTAAGGCTGCCGCCGCGGGCACCGCTAACAGCAACGTGAGTCTTAATCCCCAATCTAAAAGCGCCGAATAATTTTCGACAGCCCCTTGGGCGTGATACTTCGACAAGCTTGGCAATAAAATTGTCCCCAAGGCCACACCGAGCATGCCAGCAGGAAACTCCATGAGTCGATCTGCGTAATACAACCAAGACACGCTGCCTGCGGCAAGAAACGAAGCAAAGATGGTGTTGATCAGCAACGAGATCTGACTAATCGACACACCAAACACCGCTGGCGCCATCAGCTTTAACACGCGTTGTAATCCGGGATGCCGCCAATTCCATTGCCAGCGCGGAAGTAAACCCAAACGCACTAAAAATGGCAGTTGTAGCAACAACTGCAACAGCCCACCAAACAGCACCGCCCAACCCAACACCAGCACCGGGGGATCGAAGTACGGCGCAAAAAAAGCCGCTGCAACGATAAAAGAGACATTCAGCAGCACCGGTGTGAACGCAGGCACGGCAAAGCGTTGATGCGTGTTCAAGATGCCCGCGGCAAAAGCCACCAACGAAATACAAGCGATATATGGAAAGGTCAGTCGCAATAAATGCGTGGTGAGCTCAAATTTTTCTGGTGTGGCCGCAAATCCTGGCGCGGACAGATACACCACCAACGGTGCGCAAACCATGCCCAAGGCAGTGACGATGATCAGCACGAGCCCGAGTACGCTGGCCACGCAATTCACCAACACGCGGGTGTCCTCGGCAGACTCGCGGTTTTTGTATTCGGCAAAAATGGGCACAAAGGCCTGCGAAAAGGCCCCTTCGGCAAACAATCGGCGCAACAGGTTGGGCAACCGAAACGCCACGAAAAAGGCGTCTGTCGCCAAGCCCGCACCAAACGCGCCGGCAATCAGCGCATCGCGCACATACCCCAAAATCCGCGACAGAAAGGTCATACCACTCACGGTGGCGAGCGCGCGGAGCAAGTTCATCGGCAGGCCGGGCCGCTCATGGCAAGACCCGCCGGGCCGGCAACCGGCCCAAATCGCCAGCATTGCCTGGGCGACAGTTCAGGGCTATAATCTTCGGCTTTCCGCAAACAAACATTGGGACGTTCCCATGGCCAATACCGCCTCCGCCCGCAAAAGTGCCCGTCAATCCGAAGTGCGCCGCAAGCGTAACGCTAGCCTGCGCTCCTCGACGCGCTCGGCGATGAAAGACGTTCAAAAAGCCGTGCTCGCAGGTGATGCCGCTGCAGCGGCCACGGCGCTGATCGATTCGATCAGCAAGCTCGACCGTACGGTTGCTAAAGGTGTCATGCATCGCAATGCGGCTTCTCGCCAGAAATCGCGGCTGACCCATGCGGTGAAAGCGCTCAGCAAGTAAACACGCACGTCGTCGCTTTGCCAGTTGGCTGAGTCCGCTGGCTGCGCCCCGAGTGGGCGCCTCAAAACACGATCGAGTTGACCACCCCGTCACTGCAACGCTCGTCGTCATCCACTCCTCGACGCTGCCGCTCGCTGATAGTTGGCCCGCGCAGCCCCCCACTTGACTAAGCACGTAACCCCTTGGCTTCGGGCGCTGATCGCATCGACGCTTGAACCACGACGTTGGATGAATTTGCTTGGTGTGTACGCAACTCGTTGTCGCGCGCAAAGTTGAGCAAAAAGCGCCATGCCATGGGTTCGATTTCTTCTAGACGGACATCTACCTGGACGCATATCACACCGCCAAGATTCACCGGCTGAACGTACGGTGAATATTGCATGTGATGATCGGCACCGAACGCGGACATCACGCCACACAAACGCTCAGCCCAGTCGCTGGGGCGAAATTTATCGCCCTGCGCAGTCAATCCTTCGATCACTAGCGCAGCAGATGTGTCGATCGACTCAGACATGAACTCGAGCCACGCAAGGCGCGACCCCTTAACTTGAAGCGATCATTATATCGACTCCGTGACCGCACAGGGGATCGCTAAGTCTGTGATATTATTCTGCAAACGGCGGTTTTCCCGCCGTTTTTTGCTTTCCGGGCACACCGCCTTTCTCGGCGCGCTAGCTGCCCCCTCGGAGACCCGCAATGTCCCACGTCATGAACACTTATGCACGTATCCCGCTTGCCTTTGTGCGCGGTGAAGGCGTTTGGCTTTGGGATCAACATGGCAAGAAATATCTCGATGGCTTGGCCGGGATCGCGGTCAACACCTTAGGCTATGGTCACCCACGCCTCAACGCTGCACTCAACGCACGCATTGCGAGCGGTGTGATTCATACCTCCAATCTGTTTGTTATTCCCGATCAAGAGGCCGCGGCAGACCGTGTCGCGAAAATCACCGGTCTGGATGAGGTGTTCTTTTGTAATTCGGGTTGTGAAGCTAACGAGGCGGCCATCAAAGTGGCACGCTACTACGGCCATCAACGCGGCATCGACCGACCAGAAATCATTGTATTTGAGAAGTCTTTTCACGGTCGCACACTCGCCACCTTGTCGGCGACCGCAAGTCGCAAAGTGCAAGCTGGCTTTGAGCCACTGGTGTCCGGATTTGTGCGCGCACCACTGAACGATCTTGCGGCGATTCGTACCATCGCTGCAAACAACAAAAACGTCGTCGCCGTGATGATCGAACCCATCCAAGGCGAAGGCGGCATCAACGTGGCGCAGCTGGAGTACTTGCGCCAACTGAAGGCGATTTGCGATCAACGCGAATGGTTGTTTATTGCCGATGAAGTGCAATGTGGTGTCGGTCGCACTGGCGCGTGGTTTGTTTATCAGCATGCAGGGATCGCCCCAGATGTGGTGCCCTTAGCCAAAGGCTTAGGCGGCGGCGTTGCAGTTGGCGCGTGTGTCACAGGCAATCGTGCTAAGGGCGTGTTCTCGCCTGGTAAACATGGATCAACGTTTGGTGGTAATCCGTTGGCTTGCACCGCTGTCGTTGCCACGCTCGATGCCATGGAAGAATATTCGTTGCTGCAAAACGCCACCAACACGGGTCGCGTGATTCGTGATGGTCTGACCCAAGCACTGCAATCGACATCTGGCTTTGTCGAAGTGCGTGGCATGGGGCTGATGTTAGGCGTTGAACTCGATCGACCCTGTAGCGACATTGTCGGCATGGCATTAGACCAAGGGCTGATTCTGAACGTCACTGCAGACAATGTGATTCGTTTATTACCGCCACTGGTCATGACCGCAGATGAAGGCCGTCAACTCGTGCAGATCCTGAGCAATGTGATCCGCACATTTTTAGCCCGACCCGTGGCCGCGGCAGCTTCCTCAGGCGCGGCATGACGATCCGTCACTTTTTACAGTTTCGCGATCTATCGCGCGATGAGCTCGGTTATTTGTTTGAGCGCACGGGCTGGATCAAAGCGCGCTTTAAACGCTACGAGCGCTACTGGCCGTTGGCCGATCGCACGCTGGTGATGATTTTTGAAAAGCAATCCACACGCACGCGTCTTTCGTTTGAAGCCGGTATGCAGCAATTGGGTGGATCGGCGATTTACCTCAATACACGCGACTCACAACTCGGGCGCGGTGAACCTGTCGAAGATGCCGCACAAGTCATTTCGCGGATGTCAGACGCCGTGATGATTCGCACCTTTGAACAAGACATCATCGAGCGTTTTGCGGCCAACTCGCGCGTGCCCGTCATCAATGGACTCACCAACGAATATCACCCTTGCCAAATCTTGGCCGACATCTACACCTACATCGAACACCGTGGCGATATCGCCGGCAAAACGGTGTGCTGGATTGGTGATTCAAACAACGTCTGTAACACGTGGCTACAGGCGGCCGAAGTGTTTGGGTTTAATGTGCACGTCTCGACGCCACCAGGTTACGAAGTGGAACCCGAGCGCGCTGGTTTGTACGGCACCAATCATTACGAAGAGTTCACCGATCCGATGCAAGCGGCACGTGACGCAGATTTAGTCACCACCGATGTGTGGACGAGCATGGGCTTTGAAGCAGAAAACGAAGCACGCAAAAAAGATTTTGAAGACTGGCAGGTTGACGCAGACATGATGCGCGTAGCAAAAAAAGATGCGCTCTTTATGCATTGTCTGCCAGCACATCGCGGCGAAGAAGTTTCCGCCGAGGTCATGGATGGGCCACACAGTGTGGTGTGGGACGAAGCAGAAAATCGTTTACACACACAAAAGGCACTACTTGAATTTTTGCTTCTAGGAAAAGTGGAATCGTAATGGCAACAAAGACAATGGCAACGAAGAAAAAAACAGCGTCCACCAAAGCGAACAAAGTCCGTAAAGTCGTCCTGGCGTACTCCGGCGGTCTAGACACTTCGGTCATTTTGAAGTGGCTACAAGACGTCTACGAATGCGAAGTCATCACCTTTACTGCGGATATCGGTCAGGGCGAAGAACTATCGCCCGCTCGAAAAAAAGCGCGCATGTTTGGTGTAAAGCAAATATTTATCGAAGACTTGCGTGAAGAGTTTGTGCGTGACTTCGTCTTTCCAATGTTCCGCGCCAACGCGGTCTATGAGGGTGAATATCTTTTAGGCACGTCGATTGCTCGTCCGTTGATTGCCAAGCGCCTGGTTGAGATCGCGCGTAAAACCGGTGCCGATGCCATCAGCCATGGCGCCACCGGCAAAGGCAACGATCAAGTGCGCTTTGAACTGGGTGCGTATGCACTCATGCCTGACGTGAAGATCATCGCTCCATGGCGTGAGTGGGATTTACTCTCGCGCGATAAGTTGCTCGCTTATGCCGATCAACATGGCATTCCTGTCGATTACAAAAAACGCAAAGGTGGCGCGCCGTATTCGATGGATGCAAATTTGCTGCATATTTCTTATGAGGGCGGCATTCTCGAAGACCCAGATTTTGAGCCCGAAGAATCCATGTGGCGTATCACCACCTCACCACAAAAAGCACCCAATCGACCCGAAACGATTGAGCTCGATTACGTGCATGGCGATATCGTCGGCATCAACGGCAAACGCATGAGCGCGGCTAACGTACTCACCGAGCTCAATCGCTTGGGTGGAAAACATGGCATTGGACGTTTAGATTTACTCGAAAATCGCTACGTCGGCATGAAGTCGCGCGGCTGTTACGAAACCCCCGGAGGAACCATCATGTTGCGCGCACATCGCGCCATGGAGTCACTCACCATGGACCGCGAAGTGCTCGCGCTTAAAGACGATCTCATGCCGCGTTACGCGCGCTTGGTTTACAACGGCTATTGGTTTAGCCCAGAGCGCCTCTTGCTACAAAAACTGATTGATGAGTCGCAACGCAGCGTCAACGGACGCGTACGCTTAAAACTGTACAAAGGGACCGTGATCGTTACTGGTCGCAGTTCCAAAACCGACTCGTTGTTTGATTCGAAGATCTCGACGTTTGATGATGACGGTGGTGCCTACAATCAAGCGGATGCAGCTGGCTTTATTAAGCTCAATGCGTTGCGCATGCGTATCGCTGCAAAACTCAACACCAAACGTCGCAAGTGAGCGGTAGCGACTAAAAAAAACGCCGGGGACCCCGGCGTTTTTTTTGATCAGCGCACAGCAGTACACGCGCGTTACTCAATCGTGATTTTGGCTTTCTTCACGATGGCGGCGTATTTATCCATGTCGCGTTTCCAAACCGTACTAAATTGCTCTAAGGTCATTGGACGGGGGTCAAGCGCACGCGATTGCATTTGCTCGCGAATCTCTGGCATGTTGAGCACTTTATTTACTTCGGTGTTTAAACGCTGCACGATGTCTTTGGGCGTCGCCGCAGGTGCAAACAAACTAAACCATGCCAACATCTCAAACCCAGGCAAGCCGGCCTCGTCCATCGTTGGCACATCTGGTAAAGCGGGTTGACGTTTTAATGAAGTCACTGCAATCGGACGTAAACGACCGGCCTTGACGTTAGGAACAGCTGCTGAAATATTTTCAACCAGCACTTGTACCTCACCACCAAGAACGGCAGCCATCGACGGACCGCTGCCTTTGTAAGGTACATGCAACAGATCAATCCCCGCCATGTCCTTTAACACCTCACCGGTTAAATGTACCGAGGTGCCTGCGCCAGGTGAAGAGAACGCTAATTTGCCAGGATTGGCTTTGGCATAAGCAATTAGCTCACGCAAATTATTGGCTGGCGTCACCGGATTCACGGCAATGATGTTTGCCGTAGCACCTAACATGGTGATGCCAACAAAATCGCGTTGTAAATCGTAGGGTAGATTTTTAAACAGCGCAGGGTTAATCGCATGTGTAGAGCTTGGGCCCAACACTAGCGTGTATCCATCGGGGGCCGACTTAGCCACGTAGTCAGTACCGATCTGTCCATTGGCACCAGGCTTGGCCTCGAGCACGATGCGCCAACCCAACGTTTCGGCCAACTTCATGGTCACCAATCGACCCGCAAAGTCAGAGGTGCCGCCCAACGCAAATGGACTAATCACCGTGATGGTTTTGTTCGGATATGCAGCAGGTTGTGCGTGTGAAAGCGTTGCACAGCACAACACCACCATGAGGGCGGAGAGCTTTAAAAGTAGACGCATGCGGGCTCCTTGGTCAATATGTAGAAACAGCGGGTTAAACAGCAGGGGGCATCAGCAATTTTAACAAGCAAAGGATATACCATTGCTGGAGCGCTACAGATTGTCTGCGCGCCGCTGCGAGCTGCATTTTCGCAACGTGACCTCCTTCTCGTTTGTGACGCATGTCCCTTACATCTTCCAGTCCTGCGCATCGCCTACAGCCGTTACTTGAACCAAAACGCGTAGCGATTTTGGGTGCATCTCCGCGTGAAAACACACTCGGCAATAACGTCGTCGCTAATTTGGTTCGCTTTGGTTTCTCTGGTGGTCTGTATCCGATTCATCCCACCGCAACTGAGGTCGCTGGGCAACGTGCGTATGCAAACATTGCATCGCTACCTGAAGTTCCTGACTGTGTTGTGCTCGCTCTATCCGCGGATAAGGTGCTGCAAGCGCTCGAAGAAGCCGCATCGCACGGTGTTCGCGCTGCAGTCGTATTTGCCAGCGGGTTTGCTGAACTGGGTGAAGAAGGTCGTGCATTACAAACCAGTCTGCAAGCGCTGTGTGAACGCACTGGTTTGGTGATCTGTGGGCCCAATTGCCTCGGTTTGGTGAATATCGCACAACGCACCACGTTGTACAGCTCCTCAGTACCCGAAAGCGTTTGGCCCGGTGGCTTAGCGGTGGTGTCGCACTCTGGCTCGGGATGTATTGCGATTTCTACACTCGCGCGATTTGGTTTATCGCACTTGGTGTCTGCAGGAAACGCCGCGGTACTGGATATGCCCGAGTACTTGCACTACCTCGCGCAAGCACCCGAGACACGTGCCGTTGCGCTATTTATGGAAACGATGCGCGACCCAGCAGGATTTGCGCACGCCATGCAAGCAATGCATCGTGCAGGTAAGCCTGTCGTTGCATTAAAAGTCGGCAAATCCAAACGCGGCGCTGCAGCTTCTGCGGCGCATACTGGTGCGCTGGCGGGTTCGGCCGAAGCACATGCCGCGTTTTTTGAAGCGCACGGCGTGATTAGCGTTAACGACTTAGATGAGATGACCGAAAGTCTGGCGTTGATGCTGCATTTACGTCAACGTCCTAGCCGAGGCGGAATCGGCATCATCTCAGTCAGTGGTGGTGAAACGGCAATGCTGTGCGATATCGCAGAGCAATTGTCCATCTCATTGCCCGATCTCGCACCAGAAACACACACGCAATTACGCGCGGTGATGCCAGCGTTTGGCACGCCCTCTAATCCGCTCGATGCCACAGGCAATGCGGTATACGACACCCGCATTTATGAAGCGTGTTTAGAAGCACTGGCAAGCGATCCGGCCATTGCCTTAGTTGCTGCTGCGCAAGATTGTCCACCCGGATTATCTAAACTGGGTTCTGGTAACTATCGTCGCATTGCTGAAGCCACGGCACGCGTTGCAGCGCGCGTCGATAAACCCGTTGCTTTTTTTAGTATGGTGGCTGGCGGCATGCATCCGCATGTACTTGAACCACTGCACGCGGCAAACGTACCCACGCTACAAGGGACACGCGCCAGTTTGTTAGCGTTTCAACGTGCGTTGTCGCACGCCGAGCGTTTACAACAACTCGAAGATCCAGCACAACCTGCGCCTGCGCACATCGACGTCCAGCCGCATTGGCATGCGCGGCTAGCTTCAGGTAAAGCACTGACTGAGCGTGAAGCGAAAAATTTTCTTGGCGATCATGGGTTAGCGGTAACCCGCGAAGTGCTCGCGCGCGATATCTATGAGGCGATTGCTGCAGCCTCACGCTTAAAGTATCCACTAGTACTCAAAATTGAATCGCCAGACATCGCGCATAAATCTGAAGTCGGCGGCGTCATTCTTGGTATCGAAAACGGTGATGACCTACGTGTCGGCTTTGAGCAACTCCTCAACAATGTGCGCACCAAAGCACCCCAGGCACGTATTGATGGTGTGCTGATCCAAGAAATGATCCGCGGTGGCGTCGAAATGATTGCTGGACTCACGCAACACCCGCCGTTTGGCATGGGCGTGGTGGTCGGCAGCGGTGGTGTGTTAGTTGAGCTGTTACAAGATGCCGCGCTCGCTTTATGCCCGATTCACCACGACACCGCACATCAGTTAGTGGGTCGCACACGCGGCGCTCAGTTGTTGGCTGGCTTTCGGGGCGCGCCTGCTGCAGATGCGCCTGCGTTTGAACAATTGGTGGCGCGCTTATCGGCGATTGGTGCCGCCTATGGTGATGTACTTGAAGCGGTCGATCTCAATCCGGTGGCTGTTCTGCCCTTGGGTGCGGGCGCCCGAATTCTTGATGCGCTGGTGATCCCGCGCGTTTCTAACCCCTGAAAGGAAATGGTATGAGCTACTCCACTTTGTTACTTGCGCGCGATGGCGCACTGGGTGTGATCACCCTCAATCGGCCAGAAAAAATGAATTCTCTGTCCGATCAGTTGCTCGCCGATGTACGCGCTGCAATGGATGCGCTTGAACGCGATGAAAGTGTGCGTGCGGTCATCATTACCGCAACCGGAAAAGCCTTTAGCGCGGGTTTTGATATCACCCCACGTGAACAACCGCGCACCACGGTGCAAGATTGGCGCGAACACGCAAAAGACGGCAACGAAACGTGGTTACGTATTTGGCGTTCGCGTTTACCCGTGGTGGCTGCTGTCAATGGCTATTGCTTGGGGGGTGGCTGTGATTTGTCGATGACTTGCGACTACACCGTCGCTGCAGATCACGCGCAATTTGGCGAGCCAGAAATTGAGTTTTGCTCGGCGCCCCCGTTTCTGATCATGCCTTGGGTCATTGGCATGAAGCACACCAAAGAACTACTCTTGCTTGGCGAACGCATTGATGCCGCAGAAGCCTTGCGCATTGGCTTAGTGAATCGCGTGGTTCCTGCAGCAGACTTAATGGCCGAAGCGCGTAAGGTGGCGCTGCGCATGGCTCGCTTACCCGCCATTGCGATGAAGCAAAACAAAGAAGCGATCAATCGCGCTTACGATATGCGTGGCTTGATGGCGAATATTGAATACGGCCAAGAAATGTTCTGCCTTACCTCGATGGCGCCGTCACCCGAGGGAGCAGCATTCCGTAAAGTGGCACGCGAAGAAGGTCTCAAGGCCGCCATTCGTTGGCGTGACGCGCAGTTCCGCTAAGCCACGCCCGCCACGTCGCCTCGCCTCGCCTCGCCTCGCCCAATAGCGTGGGCGGGGCGCATCATCCGCCGGTAAAATGTGCGTCATCATTGCCTTTGACCGTTGCATTTTTTGGAGACCGCGCATGCCTTCATTCGATATCGTTTCTGAAGTCGACAAGCAAGAGGTCAAAAACGCGCTCGAGCAAACCAACAAAGAAATCAGCACGCGCTTTGATTTCAAGGGCTCGGATGCCCGTGTCGAACAAAGCGAATTGGTGCTCACGGTGTTTGCAGACGATGCGTACAAACTCGGCCAAGTCATGGACGTGTTGCGCGCCCGCATGGCAAAGCGCGGAGTGGATATTCGCTGCCTTGAAGAGGCCGAGATCGAAAAAATTTCAGGCGATAAAGTCAAACGTCAGGTCACAGTGAAGGTTGGCGTGCCCACAGAAAAAGGCAAAGAAATCCATCGACTGATTAAGGATGCCAAACTCAAGGTGACTGCCAGCATTCAAGGTGATGCCGTGCGCGTGCAAGGTGCCAAGCGCGATGATTTGCAAGCGGCGATTGCGCTGGTGCGTCAAAAAGTCACGGATGTGCCGCTGCAGTTTAATAATTTTCGCGATTAACCATCACGGCATTGTGACGCGCAGTCGCGATGCCTCGTTGCTTTAATCGAGACGTAAACCGCTCAGCCACACGCCGTACATTCTGTCGGCCAATCCATGCAACGCTGCAATGCGTGCGTCGAGATCGCGTTGCATTTGCGTAGCGCTTTGCACGGCCGGGCTGGTGCTCGCCGCTTGCATTTCATCGCGGCCAGCCTCACACCAATCGTGCACCATTTGCGCTGTCATTTCGATGTGACACTGCAAACCTAAATGCTTGCCAATCGAAAAGGCTTGGTTAGCGCAATGCGCCGAGTGGGCCAAGCGTGTTCCACCCGGTGGCACGCTGAACGTTTCTCCGTGCCAATGAAAGACCTCGACCCGTGACGTTTCACCAAACCAGTGACGCGCCACACCGTTGTCCTCAATCAGCACAGGTGCCCAACCGATTTCTTTGACTGGATTGGCTTGCACCACACCACCAAACGCTTTGGCCATCAGCTGCCCACCTAAGCAATGCCCCAAGACAGGCACGTCGTGTGCGACACAAGCACGAATTAGACGCAGCGCGCGTTCAATCCAAGGCAATGGGTCGTTCACGCTCATCGCTCCACCCATGAAGACCAGACCAGAAAACGCTTGCGGATCACGCGGCAAGCTGGCGCCCGTATCGAGCGCGATGAGTTGCCAGGGCTGGGATTGACGATCGAGCCAGTCAGCGAAATACCCCGGCCCTTCACCTGCAGCGTGTTGCACGACACCCACTGGGCGTTTAGCCACGTTGGCAGCGCCCATCGATTGAGGCTCAGCTCAAACGTTTATCGCGTTGAATCAACGCGTACGCTGAGTGATTGTGAATGGACTCAAAATTTTCAGATTCAACCACGTAAGCCAAAACACGCTGATCGGTATTCATGACTGCAGCCACATCGCGCACCATGTCTTCGACAAACTTTGGGTTATCGTAAGCACGCTCAGTGACGTATTTTTCATCGGGGCGTTTGAGTAAACCATACAACTCGCAAGAGGCTTGTTTTTCAACCGCCTCGACAATCTCTTCAATCCAAACAAATTCGCCCGTCGTGACCGTCACAGTGACATGCGAGCGTTGATTGTGCGCGCCGTAGTCAGAAATTTGCTTCGAACATGGGCACAAGCTGGTGACTGGCACCACGATCTTCATTGAAAATTCGGGGTGCCCGTTTTTTACATCACCACGGAAGGTAACTTCGTAGTCCATCAAACTACGCACGCCCGAAATCGGCGCGGCTTTGTCGATGAAATACGGGAAGGTCATTTCAATATGCCCTTCTTGCGCCTCAAGCTTGGCCACCATCTCGACGAGCATGGCTTGAAACGAAGCGACCGTGATCTCACGCTCATGCGCGTTCAAGATTTGTACAAAGCGCGACATGTGCGTGCCCTTAAACTCCTGGGGCAATCCCACATACATGTTGAATATGGCAACCGTATGCTGCGCTGAACCCGCGCGCTCTTGAATACGCACCGGATGGCGGATGGACTTGATCCCCACTTTGTCGATCGCAATTCGGCGCGTATCGGCCGAGCTCTGGACGTCGGGAATCGTGTGGTTTTCGCTTGTTTTCATGGGCAGATTCTAACATCCGAGCAATTCGCTCGGATATTCACTTTAGGAGTAGGGTTAAGGCGGTGCGGTTACTTCAGTGCCGTACGAATCGACGCCTCAATCCCAGCCGCATCTAAGCCCAGCGCGGCGAGCAAGCGAACGGGATCTCCATGATCAATAAAGCGATCCGGCAATCCAAGCAGGAGCAATCGGGCCGACGCATGCGTTTGGGCCAAGGACTCAGCGACCGCACTGCCCGCCCCGCCCATCACCGCGTGCTCCTCAACCGTGACAATCAGTTCATGGCTGACAGCGATTTGTTGTAACAGTGCCTCATCCAACGGTTTCACAAAACGCATGTTCACCACCGTGGCATCTAATGCATCGGCCGCCTGAAGGGCTGGGGCCAACATGCCACCAAAGGCGAGTATCGCCACACGTTTTCCTTGCCGCCGAAGATCGGCTTTGCCCAACGCCAAGGTCGTCCCAATCGGCTGAAGAGCTGCGCCCGGACCAGCGCCACGGGGGTAACGCACGGCCGATGGGCCGGCCAGTGTTAAACCCAGCGACAACATCTGACGGCATTCATTTTCATCGGCCGGAGCCATCACCGTCATATTGGGAATACAACGCAAAAATGCGATGTCATACACCCCGTTATGTGTTGCGCCATCGGCACCAACAATACCGCCGCGATCGAGCGCAAACACCACGGGCAGATTTTGAATCGCCACATCATGAATCAGTTGGTCGTAACCACGTTGTAAAAACGTCGAGTAAATCGCGACCACGGGCTTGAGCCCTTCACAAGCTAAACCCGCAGCAAACGTGACTGCGTGTTGTTCAGCAATGCCCACATCAAAGTAACGATCCGGAAATTGCGCGGCATATCGCACCATCCCAGAGCCTTCGCGCATGGCCGGTGTAATGGCCACCAACTTGGGATCGACCGCTGCGGTTTCACACAACCAGTCGCCAAAAATTTGGCTGTAGGTCGGCTTTGCGCTCTTGCTTGGTGTGATGCCTTGCAGCGGATCAAATTTTCCGGGGCCGTGATACAGCACTGGATCTTCTTCAGCGAGCTTGTAGCCTTGTCCTTTACGCGTAATCACGTGCAAGAACTGCGGGCCTTTGAGTTTGCGAATATTCGCTAACGTGGGCAACAACGCATCGAGATCATGTCCATCGATGGGGCCGATGTAGTTAAAGCCAAACTCTTCAAACAACGTGCTTGGCGTGACCATGCCTTTGACATGTTCTTCGGCACGTCGCGCCAGCTCGCGAACAGCGGGCATACGACGCAGCATGTGTTCGCTAGCACGCTTCGCGGTGTCATACATGCTGCCCGAAAGCAATCGTGCAAAGTGATTGGTCAACGCACCAACCGGCGGAGAAATCGACATTTCATTGTCGTTCAGCACGACCAGTAAATCCACGTCCATGGCGCCGGCGTTGTTCATGGCTTCAAACGCCATGCCCGCGGTCATTGCACCATCACCAATCACCGCGATCGCGCGCCGCGATGCGCCTTGCAACTTCGCGCCAACCGCCATCCCAAGTGCTGCCGAAATCGAGGTCGATGAATGCGCGGTACCAAACGCGTCGTATGGCGACTCATCACGTTTAGGGAATCCAGACAAACCATCTAACTGACGCAGACTGGGCATACGATCACGACGGCCCGTCAAAATTTTATGTGGATAGGTCTGGTGACCCACGTCCCACACAATACGATCGTCCGGTGTATCAAAAATGTAATGCAGCGCGATGGTCAGTTCGACCGTACCTAAGTTCGATGAAAGATGCCCACCTGTTTTAGACACCGAATCGAGTACGTAAGCACGTAACTCCTCGGCAAGCTGGCCGAGTTGGCGTCGATCGAGTGTGCGTAGTTGCGCAGGATCGTCGATCGACTGCAGTAAGGTGTAAGGCGTCACTGGGGGAATCTGCGAATCGGTGTCGGCCCGCGAGTCGGTGGATCGAGCGGCAGATTCACCGGGAAGGGCGGTGGCGGAATTCATGTGTTAATTGTCTCAGATTTAGCAGTTTTCTCAGAACTGTCGCAGCACAATGAAATCGGCAAGCTGCGCCAAACGCTGGCTTGCCCCGCCAAAGCTTGCAATCGCCGCGTGGCTTTGCAAGCGCAAGTCTTCGGCCTTGGTTTGGGCTTGCGCCACGCCAAGCGCAGTGACGTAAGTCGCCTTGCCCTGCGCGGCGTCTTTGCCGGCAGTCTTTCCTAAGGTAGCGGAATCGGCCTGTGCATCGAGCACGTCATCGACCACCTGAAATGCCAGGCCAATGGCATCGGCATAGACCTCGAGTTGCGCCATTTGCTTGGCACTGAATGGCGTGCCGCAGTAAGCCCCCAACAACACTGCCGCGCGAATTAAGGCGCCGGTTTTGCGACGATGCATAAACTCAAGCGCTTCAACCCCGAGGGTCTGGCCGGTTGCGGCCAAATCAATCGCCTGTCCTCCGGCCATGCCACAGGAACCAGCGGCCTCGGCCAAGATACGCACCATCGCCAGCTGTCGGTCAGGAGAGTCAGCCAAATTTTCTTGTGTCAGTAACTCAAACGCACGCGACTGCAAGGCATCGCCCACGAGCAGTGCAGTCGACTCACCGTAGGCCACGTGCACCGTGGGTTTACCTCTGCGTAACACATCGTTGTCCATGCACGGCATGTCATCGTGCACCAATGAATAGGCATGAATCATTTCGACTGCCGCAGCCGCAACCTCGAGCCGCGCGGGTGCTGCGTCGGTCAGGGCACCCGCTGCAAAGGTGAGCAACGGTCGCACGCGTTTACCCCCTTCAAGCGTGGCGTAACGCATGGCTTGATGCAAACGCTCTGGAGAAATCGTGACTGCGGGGAGCAAGCGCGCAAGCGCAGTTTCCATGCGTTGCTGAACCGATTCGGTCCAGCCTGAAAAATCACTCGTCATCGTCATCGCTGCCGGACTCCAGCTCGCGCAACAACTCACCCTCGAGCACTTTGACTTGCTGGCGCGCGCTTTCAAGACGCTGCTGACAATGCCGCGCAAGCAGCAAGCCACGCTGATGGGCGGCCAGACTTTCTTCGAGCGTCAGACTCGCGCCCTCCATGCGCTCGACCAACGACTCGAGCTCAGCCAATGCTTGCTCAAAACCCAGCGCTTCAGGCGGGGTCGGGGCGGAAATAGCGGGGGTTTTGGGGGGGCGGGACATCAGACTTGGGATAATAGCCCAAGGCGCGCGTAACCGCGACGGGCCGTAGGGTAAAATGCGCGCCTCCCCCATCGCTCACAAAGACCATCGCTATGTCCGACCTTGCCAGCCTGTCGCGTCTGCAGCCGGCCAGCGCGCAATTGCCCGTGTCTTGGTATTTCGATCCGGCCATCTTTGCACTCGAGCAAGAACGCCTGTTTGCGGCCAGCGCCAACTACGTTGGGCACAGACTCATGGTGCCCTCGCCCGGTGATTACCGCTCGCTCGAATGGATGGACCATGCCAAGGCCTTGGTGCACAACCCAAGCGGCATTGAATTGCTTTCGAATGTGTGCCGCCATCGGCAAGCGATCATGCTGCAAGGGCAAGGACACACACAGAATATTGTCTGCCCCTTGCATCGCTGGACCTACGATTTAAGCGGCGAACTACTCGGTGCGCCGCGCTTTGCGCAAAACCCCTGTGTCAAGCTCAATCGCAACGCACTAAGCGATTGGCATGGTCTGCTGTTTGCCGGACCGCGCGATGTGCATCAAGACCTCGCCGGCTTGCAATTAGCACCGGAGTTTGATTTTTCGGGTTACGTCCTTGATCGCGTGATGATCGATGATTACCCGATCAATTGGAAAACGTTTATCGAGGTCTACCTCGAGGTCTATCACGTTGATCCATTTCATCCCGGTCTAGGCCACTTCACCGATTGCGATAATTTCCGTCTTGATTACGGCAACGACTGGTCGCTACAAGTAGTGGGGCCAAAGGCTGGACTGAGCACGCCGGGCTCAGCGGTGTATCAGCGTTGGCATGAGCAATGTTTGCGCTATCTCGATGGTCGCCAGCCGAAATACGGCGCCCTGTGGTTAACATATTTTCCAGGTCTCATGCTCGAGTGGTATCCCAACGTGTTGGTGGTCTCACGCGTGATTCCACGTTCGCCCACACTCACCACCAACGTGGTGGAGTTTTATTACCCAGAAGAGATCGTGCACTTTGAGCGCGAGTTCATTGAGGCCGAACAAGCCGCTTATAAAGAAACCGCGATTGAAGACGGCGAAATCTGCACGCGCATGGATCGCGGACGTCACGCGCTGTACCTCCAAGGGATTAACGAAGTTGGACCGTATCAATCGCCCATGGAAGATGCCATGCTGCATTTTCATGAATGGATCCGTCGCTCATTACACTCACCGGCCTAATTCTCATGACCCATCACACGCTCATTTCAACCGCGACCTTAGCCGAACACCTACACGATCCAACCTGGCGTATTTTTGATGTGCGCCATGATTTGATGCAAGCCGATCTGGGTACCAAACAATATGCCGAAGGTCATTTGCCTGGCGCCAGTTTTGTGTCGATCGACACCGATCTCGCGGGTGAAAAAAATGGCCGTAACGGTCGCCACCCTTTGCCTACACCAGAAGCATTTGCCGCCACGCTGTCGCGCTTGGGTGTTCGCCACGATCAACAAGTGGTGGCCTATGACGCAAGCGGTGGCATGTACGCCGCACGTTTATGGTGGATGCTACGTTGGGTCGGTCACACGCGAGTGGCAGTGCTCGATGGCGGAATCAATCAATGGATACGCGAACAACGCATGATCACCAAAGACGTGCCCCACGTCTCACCCAGCCAATTTCATGCACAAGTGCATGAGTCGCGCGTAGATGCAAATTTTTTAATGGCGAATTTAGGCAAAACAGAAGTCACGGTCATC
>CANIIA010000021.1 GCA_947467435.1 Betaproteobacteria bacterium | reverse complement strand
GCACCACCGCGTTTATTGGCTTAATTTTATGTGGCGCGTATATATTGAATTACATCTTTGGTAGCTTGGGTGTACCACAAGCCCTCGCAAAATTTGTGGCCGGACTGCCTGTACCGCCGTGGGTGATCATGGCGCTGATCATTGGTTTTTATCTTGCCTTAGGTACGTTCATGGAAGGCTTTTCGATGATCGTCACCACGATTCCAGTCATCTTTCCGGTCGTTAAAGCCCTCGGCTATGACCCGATTTGGTTTGGTGTGATCGTCACCATGTTGGTTGAAATTGCGCTGATCAGTCCACCTGATGGAACGGTGCTCTATGTGCTGCAAGGCATGCGTGGCACACCCGGGCCAATCACGGATGTGTTTCGTGGTGTGGTGCCCTTTATGATTGCGTATGTATTTGCAGTCGCCATCTTGATGTTGGTGCCTGAACTGGCCTTGTGGTTACCACGCGTGATGCAATAAATGACCATGCAATCGAACCTGCCACGCTTTCGGCGTTACATCCAAGACATGACACAACTGGTCACCCAACACGGTGATCATGAGCCCACCATGCTTTTGCGCGGAGAAGTGCTGCTCAAAGCGCTGATCGATCACGATGACTGGTTACCTGTTGCCTTTACGGTGCCCTCGACGGAGGGGTATCGGCAATATTTGTTGTATTGCGATCCACTCGAGCGTTTTTCAGTGGTGAGCTTTGTGTGGGGCCCAGGACAGAAAACACCGATTCATGATCATCAGGTGTGGGGCTTGATTGGCGTACTGCGTGGTGCAGAACAATGCGATGAGTACGCGCAAAGCAACAGTACGCTCACCGCATGTGGATCGCATCGTATCAACCCCGGTGAAATCGACAAAGTATCGCCGACGATTGGTGATATCCACGTGGTGTCGAATGCGTACACCGATCGCGCGTCGATCAGCATTCATGTGTATGGTGGCAACATCGGCGCAGTGCAGCGACATGTATTTGATCCGATCACTGGCGCGCCGCGCACCTTTATTTCTGGCTACCACAACAGCGTCATTCCCAATTTATGGGATCGTTCTAAAGAAACCCTGTGAACGCACCAGAACTTGCCGTAGCACTCGATTGGGATCACCGTTTCACCCGCTTGCCCGAAACGTTTTACACACGCGTCGTACCCACGCCACTACCGGATCCTTATCTAGTGGCGTTTAACCCGGATGCCGCTGCGTTGATTGGTTTAGATGCGCAGCCTGCGAGTCACCCCGCGCTCATCGAAACATTGATTGGTAATCGTGTTCCGAGCGGTGCCGATCCTTACGCAGCCATTTACGCCGGACATCAATTTGGTACGTTCGTCTCGCAACTCGGTGATGGACGCGCCATTGCATTAGGCGATGTACGCGGTCCCGATGGTCGACGTTGGGATATTCAACTCAAAGGTGCGGGACAAACGCCGTACTCTCGCATGGGTGATGGTCGCGCTGTGCTGCGTTCATCGATTCGCGAATACCTATGCTCCGAGGCCATGCATGGTCTCGGGATTCCAACCACCCGAGCGTTGGCAATTGTTGGCAGCAATGCACGGGTGCGACGCGAACAATTTGAAACCGCCGCAGTGGTCACACGCATGGCACCGTGTCATGTGCGTTTTGGATCGTTTGAACTGTTTTATCACCGTCGTCAATACGCCGAAGTGCGACAACTTGCCGATTGGGTCATCGACGAACATCTACCGCAGCTGCGCGATCAAGCGCAAGCCTACGTGGCCTTGCTCGACACGGTGGTTACACGCACCGCGCAACTGATTGCGCAATGGCAAGCCGTGGGCTTTTGCCATGGCGTGATGAATACCGACAACATGTCGATTCTCGGACTCACGCTCGATTATGGCCCGTTTGGATTTTTAGATGGCTTTGACGTCCATCACATCTGTAACCATTCAGATGATCGCGGCCGATATGCCTACGACATGCAACCACGGGTAGCGCAATGGAATTTATATTGCCTAGGGCAAGCACTGTTACCACTGATGGAAATCGAGCAAGCTGAACACACCCTCGAGCAATTTACCGAACGCTATCGCCTCGCGTACGAAACCCGGATGCGCGATAAATTGGGACTCGTTACAGCACACGCCGATGATCCCGTATTGATCAGCGACTTACTCGACTTAATGCACGGGTCGCGTACCGACTTCACGCGGTTTTTTCGCGCACTCGCTGATTTTTCATTGAACGCACCAGGTCAAAGTGTATTGCGTAATGAATTTGTCGATCGCGATGCCTTTGATGCCTGGGCGCAACGTTATGCCGCGCGCTTAACGCAAGAAGCTCGCGACCCCCAAGAGCGCCGTGTCGCCATGCTGGCCACCAACCCGTGTTACGTTTTACGTAATTGGATGGCGGAAGAAGCCATTCAACGCGCGCGCGACTTAGGTGATTTCGGCATGATTCACGCGCTGCATCAACTGTTACGCACGCCCTTCACCGAACAAGAAGGTATGCAACGCTACGCGGCGCTTCCACCAGATTGGGCCACACATATTTCGGTGAGCTGTTCTTCTTAAAATTCTTTTTCGTCAGGTGCTAGATGGATCTACAGATCGCCAATAAAACCGCACTCGTTACTGGTGCTAGCACGGGCATCGGTCGCGGCATTGCCAAAGCGCTCGCAGCCGAAGGGGTGCATGTGGCGATTGCTGCGCGTCGCACGTCACTGTTACATGAACTCGCCGCAGAAATTGTGGCCGATGGGGGTCAATCTCCGGTGGTGATTGCCTGCGATCTTTACGCCGACGATGCGGCACGCACCTTGGCCAGTCACGCACTCGAGGGTTTAGGCAGCGTGGATATTTTGATCAACAACGCCGGTGGCTCGCGCGCCTTTAGTGATTTACATGTCTCGGAAGAACGTTGGCAAGAAGCGATGACCTTAAATTTTCATCGCCCACGTCAATTAGCCGATGTGTTGATCGATCAAATGATTGGTCGCAAATGGGGTCGTATTATCAATATCACCGGTAAAAGCGAACCCGATCATGTGAATGGTGCGTTCTGCGCCAAAGCGGGCATTCATAGCTGGGCCAAAGGATTGTCGCGTATGGTGGGTAAGCACGGCATCACCGTCAATTGCATTCCACCCGGACGCATTCACTCCGAACAAATCTTGCGCAACTACACGCCGGAATATCGTCAGTGGCAAGCCGACAATGAAATTCCGATGGCGCGTTATGGCGAACCCGAAGATCTCGCGCATTTGGTGTGTTTTCTGGCCTCGCCCCGCGCGAGCTACATCACTGGCGCGGTCATCCCCGTGGATGGTGGATTACGTCGTTATCAGTTTTAGTGGTGCGTAACTTGGTGCGAGCAAACATTTCTCTGCGCTTGTATCGCTGTATTCTGCAATGTGGTTACGCCATGGTTGCGTTGAGTGTGAGTGGCTGGTGTATCGCGCAACCTCAGTGGCCAAATAAACCCGTTCGTTTGGTGGTGCCCTTTGCACCTGGAGGCACCTCTGAAATTGTGGCGCGTACCGTGGCCAATGAACTCGGCCGGCAATGGGGCGAAACCGTGGTGGTTGAAAACAAACCCGGTGGCGCCGGCACCGTGGCGATGCAAGATGTCGCACGCGCGGCGCCCGATGGCTACACACTCATCCTCGGTCACGTGGGCACGTTGGCGGTCAACCCCTACATGCTCAACAATCAACCTTACGATGTAAATCGCGATTTTCAGCCCATCACGTTGTTAGCCAAAGTGCCGAATGTGTTTGTGATTCACCCGAATGTGCCGGCTAAAGATTTTCGTGAATTTGTGGTCTATGCCAAACGTCACCCGGGACGCATGAACTACGGATCTGCAGGGAATGCCAGCGCCGGTCATCTGGCGATGGAATATCTCAAACTCGTGACCGGTATGTTTATTACGCACATTCCGTATCGTGGCACCGGACCACAACTGACCGACTTGTTGGCCGGACGCACCGACGCTTCATCAGCGGGCTTGCCTGCGTTGGCACCACACATCAAATCAGGCAAATTGCGCGCGATTGCTGTGGGCACGCAACAACGCATTCCAGCCTTGCCCGACATACCAACCGTGGCAGAACTGGGCTACCGCCACTTTGAAACTGCGCAGTGGTATGGCTTACTCGCCCCGGCTGGCATCCCCACTGACATTGCTCGACGCATTCAAGAAGACACACAAAAGGCGTTACGTGCAAATGCGGTGACCGAACGCTTTGCAGGGGACAACGCCCTACCAGGCGGCGGTCCAGCTGTTGAATTTGCCAGCTTCATCACCCAAGAACAAAAAATCTGGAGCGACATCGTGCGTCGCGCAAAAATTAAACCGGATTAATTTTTAGCGCAGCCAAAAAGGCACTCCAGCGAACCGAGTCAATGTTGTGGCAGCCTGAGTGAGATTGCCTTTGTCGTTGGCTTTGGGCATTTTCTTGACACCAGTTAAAACCAGTTATTTTGGTGAGGTTAATCATCACCATTTGTCTATTACCACCATGGACAAGTGTGGGTCTGCTGAATAAAAGCCTCGGTGGATGACCAATCACGGGCTGCCCACTTACAATAGCGCCCGTGACCTCCATGACCGCGCCAACACCCGCCGCACACACCCCAATGATGCAGCAATACCTCGCCCTCAAGGCTGAGGTGGTGCGCGATCACGGCGACATCTTGCTGTTTTATCGCATGGGCGATTTTTACGAGTTGTTTTTTGAAGACGCAGAAAAAGCCGCACGCTTACTCGACATCACATTAACCGCTCGTGGTGCCTCTGCCGGTCAGCCAATCAAAATGGCCGGCGTGCCGTTTCACGCTGCCGAGCAATATTTAGCGCGCTTGGTCAAGCACGGTGAATCGGTCGCGATCTGCGAACAAGTCGGTGATGTCGCAACCAGCAAGGGGCCTGTCGAACGCAAGGTGGTGCGCATCGTCACGCCCGGCACGCTCACCGATGCCGCGTTGTTAGATGACAAAGCCGAGAGCTTATTGTTGGCGATCGCGGTTGAACCCAACAGCATTGGTTTAGCGTGGTTATCGTTGGCCAGTGGCACGCTGCGTGTGACTGAGATTGCGCCGCAAGCGCTGTTGAGTGAGTTGCGCCGGATTGGTCCGGCCGAAATCTTGCTCGCTGCCGAGAGCCTCGATGAAACAACGCTGCATGGATTTTCATTAACGCATCTTGCGACTTGGCAATTTGATCGCGCTGCTGGCGAGCGTCAATTACTCGATCAGTTCAAGGCCAATTCATTGGCCGGTTTTGGTTGCGAAGATCTCGGGCCCGCCATTGGCGCTTGCGGCGCGTTGCTGGATTACGCACGCAAAACACAAGGGCAGTCGTTAGCGCATGTGGTGTCACTCACCGCCGAACGCAGTGGTGCGTTTGTGCGACTCGATCCGGCTACACGTCGTAATCTCGAGCTCACCGAAACACTGCGCGGTGAGCCTGCGCCCACGTTGTTTTCTTTGATGGATGTCTGCGCGAGCAGCATGGGCAGCCGACTGTTACGTTATTGGCTCCACCATCCATTGCGCGATCGGGACACGCTGCAAGCGCGTCACGCAGCCATTGCGACGCTACAAAACACCGCGCAACATACTTTGCAGGCCTTGCGACAAATTTCCGATATCGAGCGCATCACCGCGCGCGTGGCGCTCAAAAGTGCGCGGCCACGGGATCTGTCTAGCCTCCGCGACAGCCTCGCGCAGTTGCCGCAGCTTGCGCAACAACTATCGCCTCAAGACGCGTTGTTACAAGCAATCGCCGCACAGTTATCTCGCACGCCCAATTGCCTCGCAACACTCACGCAAGCCATCGCATCCGAACCATCTGCACGTATCTTAGATGGTGGAGTGATTGCCGAGGGCTATCACCCCGAGCTCGATGAATTGCGTCGCTTACAAACCAACGCCGGTGAGTTTTTACTCGAACTCGAATCACGCGAACGCACTCGCACGGGCATTGCCAATCTGAAGGTTGAATACAATCGAGTGCATGGGTTTTATATTGAAGTCACCAACGCACAAACCGAAAAAGTGCCCGACGATTACCGCCGCCGGCAAACGCTCAAAAATGCCGAGCGTTACATCACGCCAGAATTAAAAGCGTTTGAAGATAAAGCACTCTCGGCACGCGATCGTGCACTGGCGCTCGAAAAATCGTTGTACGACGCGCTGCTTGAGCAACTCGCACCAGATGTGCCCGTGTTACTTGAACTGGCGCGCGCCGTGGCCCAACTCGATGTACTGTGTGCGTTTTCGCAACTCGCGCAACTGCATCAGTGGTGCGCACCGCAGTTTGTCCAAGCGCGCTGCCTCGACATTCAAGCCGGTCGACATCCGGTGGTTGAAGCGCAAGTCGAGCAATTTATTGCCAACGACACGCGTTTAGACAACACGCGACAACTGCTGTTAATCACGGGCCCCAACATGGGCGGTAAATCGACATACATGCGTCAAGTGGCATTGATTACGTTACTCGCCCATGTGGGTAGTTTTGTGCCCGCCACTGCAGCGCGCATCGGGCCGATTGACCAAATCTTTACGCGTATTGGTGCCTCTGATGATCTGGCTGGGGGTCGCTCCACGTTTATGGTCGAGATGACCGAAGCGGCCAATATTTTGCATAACGCCACCGAACACAGTTTGGTGCTAATGGACGAAGTGGGACGCGGTACGTCAACCTTTGATGGCTTAGCACTCGCTTGGGCGATTGCGCGTCATTTACTTGAACATAATCGCGCGTTGACTTTATTTGCCACGCATTACTTCGAGCTCACACGCATCAGTCAAGATTATCCGCAAGCCGCTAACGTGCATTTAGACGCCATCGAGCATCAAGATCGGATTGTGTTTTTGCATGCAGTTGAAGAAGGCCCCGCCTCACAAAGTTACGGACTCCAAGTGGCAGCGCTCGCGGGTGTGCCCAAGCGTGTGATTCGTCAAGCGCGTCGCACCCTTCAACAGCTCGAAGACAACGCCCCCAACCGCAGCGCGCAAACAGATTTATTTACTGCCAGCGCCGAACCCGAACCAACCGAACCCGCGATCGATCCCATGCGTGCGGCACTGGCGCAAGTCAATCCAGATACACTCACGCCGCGCGATGCGCTTGAATTACTTTACCGATTAAAGGTCCTATGAATCGTTTGATGAACCGCATCTGGCTGCCGCGTATCGCAAGCCTGTTGTTCGTGTTATTGCTCAGCGCTTGCGCATCATCGCCTTCGTTTCCCCGCACCCCCTTTGAATTTGCGCTGTTGGGCGATACCCCCTATTCCGATGCAGATGTTTTGCGCCTCGATCAAGTGATCGATCAAATCAACACGGCGCAACCAGCATTTGTGGTGCATTTAGGCGACATCACCGCAGGCCGTGGGCCGTGTTCTGACGCTTGGTTAGAAGCTCGCAAGCTGCAATTCACGCGCTTTCAGGCGCCGTTTGTTTTAACGCCCGGCGACAACGACTGGACCGATTGCCATCGCACGGGGTTTGATCCTCTTAAGCGCTTAGAAAAAATGCGCGCGTTGTTTCATGGCGCGCCACCCGCCGCGTTGCGTGCTTCACAACAGTCTGGCGCTTATACAGAACATGTTCGTTGGCAAGCAGGCGGCGCCGTGTTTGTCACCATCAACGTGCCTGGCAGCAATAACAATCTTGGACGCACACCTGCAGCCGATGCAGAACATCACGCACGCATGCCGCAGGTGTTACGTTGGTTATCGGCCGCAGCACAAGCGGCCAGCGCAGCTGATGTGCACAGCTTGTTTGTCATGTTTCAAGCCAACCCAGATTTTGAAGGCACCTATCCACCGCCCAAAGGCGCACCCGATGGCTTTGCGAGTTTGCGCGCCGCCTTAATTCAACACGCGCAAACCTTGGGTAAGCCCCTCATCGTGGTGCATGGTGATACCCACGCGTTTAAACATGATCGTCCGGTAGCGGCAGCACCCAATCTCGTACGTATTGAGGTGGATGGTTGGCCCACCGTGGGGTGGTTACGCATCGGGCTCGGCCCGGGCAGCTCGCTACAAATCGAGCGACATCGCTTACCCTAGCGTCTGACAGCGTACGGTTTACGCTGCGATGCACGCCAACATCGCATGGTGGATGCGCTTGGCACTACAATGAAGCGTTGTGTATTTGAGCCCGGCATCTTAGCCTTTGTTTTCACTTCTAAATTCCCCGCCAAGTCATTGCGTCGTTACTGCTGATAAATGGCACAGCCCTTGCGTTGATTTTTTTTGATTCGATGCAGTACGGTAATAACAACCCAGTTCTTTTTTTCAACGGAGTTTGATCTCATGCAAAAAACGCTGATTGTGAGTGCCCTCGCGGCCGCGACACTCGCTTTATCCCCCCTAGCGAATGCACAAGGCACCTTGCGCATTGGCATGACCGCTGCAGATGTCCCGACCACCACGGGCATGCCCAACAACGGATTCGAAGGCATGCGCTTTTTGGGTTACCCGGTGTTTGAGCCCTTGGTCGCATGGGAACTTTCTAAAGGCGACAAACCTGCAGGATTACGTCCTGGGCTCGCCACCAGCTGGAAGCAAGACGCCAAAGACCCAAGCACCTGGGTCTTCGCGTTACGCAAAGACGTCAAGTTCCACGATGGCACACCGTTTAATGCCGACGTGTTCGTCTGGAACATGGAACGCTACATGAACGACAAGTCCAAACAGTTTGAACCGCCTGCCGCCGGTTTAATGCGCGCACGTAATCCCTACATCAAGTCGTATAAAAAAATTGACGACTACACGGTCAGCGTGACCACCATTCGTCCGCTGTCTTATTTTCCGATGTTGATGGTGTATCCACTGATGGCTAGTCAGGTGGGCTGGGAAAAAGCAGGTTCATGGGCTGAATTTGCTAAAGCACCCGCCGGTACTGGTGGATTCAAAATCGCGCGCTGGACGCCTCGTCAAAGTGCAGAGCTTGAAAAAAATACTGGCTATTGGGATAAAACGCGCATCCCCAAGCTCGACAAAATTGTGTTGCTTCCGATTCCTGAAGCCAACACGCGCACCGCGGCTTTGCGCTCGGGCCAAGTAGATTGGGTAGAGGCCCCTGCACCCGATGCGATTCCTAGCCTCAAGCAAGCGGGCTTCACGATTTCGACGAACTCCTATCCACATTACTGGCCGTGGTTTCTAAATACCACTAAAGCACCGTTCAACGACATGCGCGTGCGCCAAGCCATCAACTACTGCGTGGATCGCGAAGCGGTGGTGAAGCTGGTTGGTGGCATGGCCGAACCATCGACGGGATATTTCTCAAAGAAAAATCCTAACTATGGCGTCCCCGCACAGCAATACAAATACGACCCAGCCAAAGCCAAGCAATTGCTCACCGCTGCAGGTTATCCAGAAGGCAAACGCATACCGGTGAAGGTCATGATCTCGACCTCGGGTTCAGGACAGATGCAACCCTTGCCGATGAACGAGCTGGTTCAACAACAAGTAGCGTCCTGCGGTTTTGATGTGAGCTTCGAAGTGGTGGAGTGGGGCTTGGTGCTCAACGCGTGGCGTAATGGCGCACCATCAAAAGAATCGCGTGGTGTAGACGGCTTAAACATCTCGAGCCCATCGATGGATATCGCCACCATGGCGCGCTACCTGCTGTCGGGCAATGGCGGACCCAACGGCGCCAACTGGGGCCACTTTAAGAGCGAAGCCTACGACCGCATCTTGCAACGCATCGAAACCACCAGCGATGCAGGTGAGCTGGCCCGCGGCACCACGCAAGCACACCAGCTGATTGTCGATGAGGCACCGTATTTATTCGTGGTACACGACCTGAATCCAGTGGCCTTTACTAAAAAGGTCAAAGGCTTTGTGCAGGCACAGTCGTGGTTCCAGGATTACAGCAAGGTATACATCGACAACAAGTAATATCGACCACGTCGCAATATCACTGCGCCCACGCTGTCACAGGCTTGGGCGCAGTGCGTTATGGGGGGCAGCAGTGCGCTGTCGGGTCGCGGACGTTACAACGCCGCTCAATGGACGTTGTTAATCACTGGTGTGCGCGGCGATATACGTTTTAATCGCCGCCACGTCGGCATCCATCACTTCAAAGCGTTGCGCGAGCGCTTCAATATTTTCGTAACCGCTCGGACGATCGGCGTCACGCCCTAACGCCTCACGAATCGTTTCTGAAAATTTTGCCGGCAAGGCAGTTTCAAGACACAGCATCGGTATACCGGGCTCGCGCTGCTCTAGGGCCACCTTGTAGCCATCGGCCGTGTGCGGATCAATCACGGTTTGATAACGCGCATACACCTCACGAATGGTCTGTAAACGTTGGGCGTGCGTACTGCAACCCGACACAAACCCACTGGCGGCCATCTTGTCGCGGTAGGCTGCCGAAGACAAATCAAAGTGCCCCGTCGTTTCTAACGTGCGCCAGAGCGCGGCGAGCCGTTGTGGATCACGATCGACTAAATCGTACACATAACGCTCAAAGTTTGAGGCCTTTGAAATATCCATCGATGGGCTTGAGGTGGCATGTACTTCTTGACTACGCCTTGGGCGATAGATACCAGTACGAAAAAATTCATCGAGCACATTATTTTCGTTGGTGGCGAGTACCAATTTTCGGATTGGTAAACCCAGCTGACGGGCAATGTGTCCGGCGTAAATATTGCCGAAATTTCCGGACGGAACGGCAAACGAGACGTACTGATCGTTGCTTTGTGTCGCCGCAAAATATCCTTTGAAGTAGTACACCACTTGCGCCGCCACGCGCGCCCAATTAATGGAATTGACCGTGCCAATGTGCTGCTGTGCTTTAAAAGACGCATCCGCAGACACCGCCTTCACCATGTCTTGGCAATCATCAAAGACCCCGCGCACCGCCAAATTAAAAATATTGGCGTCTTGCAACGAAAACATTTGCGCAGTTTGAAACGCACTCATGCGCTGATGCGGTGACAACATGAACACCCGCACGCCCCGCTTCCCACGCATGGCATATTCCGCGGCTGAGCCGGTATCGCCCGACGTCGCGCCAAGAATATTTAACTGCGCGCCACGTTTGGCAAGGGTGTACTCAAAGATGTGCCCTAAAAATTGCATGGCCACATCTTTAAACGCTAACGTTGGGCCATTGGAGAGACGCAGCAAATAGAAATCTTTTTCCAGTGCGTGTAGCGGGGTGATGTCATCACTACGAAACACCACCTTGGTATAAGTGCGCTCAACTAACGTACGTAAATCGGCGCTGGGAATATCGTGAATAAAGTAGCCCAACACCGTTGCAGCCAATTCAGCATAGGACATACAACGCATCGCTTGCAGCGTAGCCGCATCGACGCTTGGATAAGATTGCGGCACATACAACCCGCCATCGGGCGCGAGGCCTTCCAACAAAATATCGGTAAAGCCAAGCGGCTGACCGCCCCCGCGTGTGCTGACGTAGTTCATGAACGTTGACCTAACTTGTTTGCGTTTACAGCAGCTCTTCCATACGAATACGCGTGACCTGACCCACTACTGTGGCCAAACGCTCAATGCGTGCAATCGCAGTATCGACATTTTTTTCGATCGCTTGATGCGTGAGCAACACGATATCCACGTGCGCCTCTCCTTCAGCAGGCTCTTTTTGCACCATGGCGCCAATTGAAATACGGGCGGCCGCAAGAATGCGTGTGATATCCGCCAACACGCCAGGTCGATCCACTACACGCATACGCAAGTAGTAGGACGTTTGCACTTCGCCCATAGGCAGGATAGGCGTGCTCGACAATTGATCTGGTTGAAATGCCAGATGCGGTACGCGATGTTCAGGGTCCGCGGTAATTAAACGCGTTACATCGACCAAATCAGCAACCACTGCGCTGGCAGTAGGCTGACTGCCCGCACCCGCGCCGTAATACATGGTCGCGCCCACTGCGTCGCCTTTAGCCAGCACCGCGTTCATCACGCCCTCGACATTGGCGATCAAACGCGAGGCAGGCACCAGCGTCGGATGCACACGCAACTCGATGCCTTTTTTTGCACGCCGCGTAATGCCGAGCAACTTAATCCGATAGCCCAGCGCTTCAGCGTATTCGATGTCTTTACGCGTCAGTTTAGAAATGCCTTCGGTGTAAGCCTTCTCAAATTGCATTGGGATGCCAAACGCAATCGCTGAAATAATGGTGAGCTTGTGCGCCGCGTCGATGCCTTCGATATCAAAGGTTGGATCAGCCTCGGCATAGCCTTTTTGCTGCGCTTGGGCGAGCACGGTTTCAAAGGGCAATCCTTTGTCGCGCATTTCGGAAAGAATAAAATTTGAAGTGCCATTGATGATGCCGGCAATCCACTCAATGCGATTGGCCGATAAACCCTCGCGTAGCGCCTTGATCACCGGAATACCACCGGCCACCGCTGCCTCAAAGGCCACCATCACACCCTTTTTTTGCGCCGCTGAAAAGATGGCATTACCGTGTTTGGCGAGTAACGCTTTATTGGCCGTGACGACATGCTTACCGTGACGAATCGCTTCCATCACCAAGGTGCGCGCCACACGATCGCCACCGATCAGTTCGACGACAATATCCACATCGGGCGAACACACCACTTGCATGGCATCGGCAGTCACCTTGACCTTACCGCCTGTGATTTTTTTAGCGTGCGCCACCTCGCGATCGGCCACCATGGTGATACGAATCGGGCGACCGGCACGACGCCGAATTTCGCTGGCGTTACGTTGCAACACGTCCCAGGTGCCACGACCGACTGTACCAATGCCCAACAAACCAACGCGTATGGGTTTCATATCAGACCATCCTTACGAAACATTTCTTTAATGCCGCGCACCGCTTGGCGCAACCGGTGTTCATTTTCAATTAACGCAATCCGCACATGATCATCGCCATAGTCTCCAAAGCCCACACCGGGTGAAACCGCGATCTTGGCTTCGTTAAGTAACTTCTTGGCAAACTCAAGCGAACCCATCTTGGCGTAGGGTTCCGGAATTTTTGCCCAGACATACATGGATGCCTTGGGGTTCTCGACCATCCAGCCAGCGTCGTGCAAGCCCTGCACCATCACGTCGCGACGCTTTTGATACTTCATCCGGATTTCTTCGACGCACTCTTGCGGCCCATCTAAAGCAATAATGGACGCCACTTGAATCGGCGCAAAGGTGCCGTAATCGTGATAACTCTTGATACGCGCAAGCGCAGAGACGAGCGCTTGATTGCCGACCATGAAGCCCACCCGCCAGCCGGCCATGTTGTAGCTTTTCGACATGGTAAAAAATTCGACAGCCACATCCCGCGCACCGGGCACTTGCATGATCGATGGCGCTTTATAGTCATCAAACACAATATCGGCGTAGGCCAAATCATGCACCACCAAAATGTTGTGCGCTTTTGCTAGCGCCACCACTTTTTCGAAGAACTCAAGCTCGACACATTGCGCCGTCGGGTTGGATGGGAAACCAATGATCAACATCTTGGGCTTCGGAATCAGCTCACGAATCGCGCGCTCGGCTTCAGCAAAAAAATCGATACCCGGGGTCATCTGCACCGAACGAATATCTGCGCCTGCAATGATGGCGCCGTAAATATGAATCGGGTACGACGGATTCGGTACCAACACCGTATCGCCTGCATCCAACGTGGCGAGCATCAAATGCGCCAAGCCCTCTTTAGATCCAATCGTGACAATTGCTTCAGTATCTGGATCAAAGCGCACCGCGTAACGGCGCTGATACCAATCGCAGATCGCGCGACGCAGACGTGGAATGCCCTTGGACACCGAGTAACCATGCGTGTCTTCGCGCTGCGCGGCCTCGACGAGCTTTTGCACGATGTGCGGTGGCGTGGCGCCGTCTGGATTACCCATCGACAAATCGATGATGTCCTCACCACGCCGACGCGCAGCCATTTTTAATTCCGCCGTGATGTTGAACACGTACGGTGGCAATCGTTTGATGCGTGCAAACTCTCTCATGGGGATTGTTTTCCGCTTGTGACGCGGCTAGCCGAGATAGCCGGTGACCAAAAGGTTACAATTTTACGCGAGCTTCGCTGTTCACCGACACTCTTTGCTGCAATCTCTAACGGAACTGCCTTTGAATTTTTCTTCTACTCCCGCGCAATCGACCTGGCCACGATCAGTTTTACTGCTCATCGCCGGCCTATTTGCGTGGGTTTGGTTGGCGGCGCTGGGTGGGCGGGGCTTATTTAGCCCAGACGAGGGGCGCTATGCCGAAATCGCCCGCGAGATGCTCGCGCGCGCAGACTGGATATTGCCCCACCTTAACGCCTACCCCTACTTTGAAAAACCGCCATTACAGTACTGGGCGACCGCCACCGCTTTTCAATGGTTTGGTGCGCACGATTGGAGCGCGCGTTTATGGACTGGCCTCTGTGGCTTACTCACGGTGTTTGCATGTGCGTGGACCGGTCACATCCTGTTTGATCGCCAGCGTGGCATCGTCGCTGGGTTAGTGCTTGGCAGTAGTTTGCTTTGGTACTACTTGGGCCATTACGCAACGCTCGATATGGGGGTTGCCGCGATGCTCAGCGGCGCAGTATTTGCGTTTATTTATGCGCAACGCGATTGCGCATCAGTGAATGCACAACGCTTTGGCATGTGGGTGGTTTGGGCCTGTGCGGCACTGGCGGTGCTGTCAAAAGGGCTGATTGGTATCGTGCTACCACTGGGGACCTTGGCCGCCTATGTGCTTTGGCAGCGGGATTGGGCTCGATTAAAAAAATTACATTTGCGCTGGGGATTGGTCATCTTCTTTTGTATTGCTGCACCATGGTTTATCGCCGCCAGTGTGCAACACGCGCAGTTCGCGCAGTTTTTCTTTGTGCACGAGCATTGGACGCGGTTTGTCAGCACCTCGCATGGACGCAGCGCACCGGGGTGGTATTTCATCCCGGTGATTTTGATTGGCCTAGCGCCCTGGACCTTTGCGCTACCCGGCGCCCTTGCGCGCGCGTTGAGCCGGACCCCAACGCAATTTCAACCACAACGTTTTCTATTGACTTGGATCGTGGTGGTGTTTGGTTTTTTTTCGCTCTCTGGCTCAAAGCTACCTTCGTACGTGTTGCCAATTTTTCCGGCCGCTGCATTGCTGATTGCGGATTGGCTTTGCGTCAGTCGTCGTCGCCGAATTTTTTGGATTTGCGCGAGCACCGCGTTCGCAGCAGCATGTTTGTATGCGGTTGCTGAACCGTGGCTCGCCAGCGATTCAAATCCAGCCCATGTGGCCGCCTTTATGCCGTGGATGCACCCAGCGACGCTCGCACTCACGCTCTGCGCCGGCCTCGCTGCAGGGTTTGCATGGTGGGCCAAACCGGCGATTGCGCAAACCCTGCTTGCCGTCGGTGGCGTGGCCTTTGTTCAGCTCTTGTTGACCGGCTACACAGCACTTGCCCCTGTATACTCTGCCCGCGATGTGGTGGCGCAAATGACTGCCCAACCCTCGCCCCCCGCTGCCTCGGACACGCTCTATCTCGTGGATACCTTCGACCACGCATTTCTTTTTTACGCCAATCGCACCGGAATCATGGTCGGTTATCGCGATGAGTTGGTTCAACCCATTGACTGGGCACCTGGCTCTTATTTACCCACGGTGAGTGCGTTCGAGCGCGCGTGGAAAAACGAACAAAACGCCATCGCGCTAATGCGCCCGTCGATGTATACCGAGTTACAAGCACGCGGTTTACCGATGCGTGAATTGGCACGCGATGTGCGTCGTGTGGTGGTGTCACGTCAATGAGCCAATCGCCTGCGGCGTTTCTGCCCTTCACCCGCCCGAGTATCGACGAAGCAACCATCGCTGGGGTGGTTGAAGTGTTGCGCTCCGGTTGGTTAACCAGCGGCCCGCAGATGCGCGCGTTCGAAGCGCGTCTGAGTGATTATTTGGGTGGGCGTGCCGTGTGTAGTTTGGTTTCTGGTACGGGGGCACTCGAACTCGCACTCACCGTCATTGGCGCGGGCCCCGGCGATGAAATCATCACCACACCGCTTTCTTGGGTCGCCACCGCTAATGTGATCGTTCGCGCTGGCGCCAAACCCATCTTTGTGGATATCGATCCTGTCACGCGCAACATCGATCCCGCACGGATTGAAGCAGCCATGACACCGCGGACCAAAGCGATTCTTGCTGTCGATATGGCGGGGCTGCCGTTTGATCGCACACAGGTCTATGCGATCGCAAAAAAATATGGTGTACGCGTGATTGAAGATGCCGCGCAAAGCTTGGGTGCGCAGTGGAACGGCCAACGCATTGGCAGCATGGGTGACATCACGTGCTTTTCTTTTCATGCCAATAAAAATCTCACCACCGCAGAAGGCGGCTGTATCGTCCTGAGTGATTCCGATGAGGCCGCGCGGTGTGTACGCTTACGCTTGCAAGGCGTCACACGGCTTGAAGGCGGTGAACAAGAAGTCGAAGAAGCAGGCGCCAAACTCAATCTCACCGATGTTGCTGCGCGTATCGGTTTAGGACAGCTCGATCAGCTTGAGGCATTTAACGCACAACGTCGCCTCTTAGCGAAACGCTACTTTCAACAATTGGATCGCACGCTGGGTTGTACGCTACCCTTGGAAGATTTCAGCAACACCAATTGGCACATGTTTCAAATTTTGCTGCCACTCGCCAATTTGCGCGCGAGCCGCGCCGAGGTCATGCAAGCCTTGCACAATCTGGGGATCGGGACCGGTGTGCACTATCCAGCAATGCATTTATTCAAGCTGTATCGCGCCCAAGGTTGGCGTGAGGGTGATTTCCCACATGCAGAAGCGGTGGGACGCAGCACCCTGACCTTACCGTTGTTTCCGGCGATGCAAACGCAAGATGTCGATCGCGTGTGTCACGCGCTCAGCACCGTCCTTCGTCCTCTAATGATTGCACCTGCCGCATGAGCTCACCCCACGTTTCGATCATTATTCCGGTTTACAACGAAGCCGCTGTCTTGCCTGCGTTGTTTGCGCGACTCTATCCGGCGCTGGATGCGCTTGAAAAAAGCTATGAAGTTATTTTTATCAATGACGGTAGCCGCGACCGGTCTGCCGCACTCTTACGCGAACAATTTCAAGCACGTCCAGACGTGACGCGCGTGATTTTATTTAATGGCAATTTTGGTCAGCACATGGCCATTGTGGCGGGGTTTGAACGCGCACGGGGTGCGCAAATCGTAACGCTTGATGCCGATTTACAAAACCCACCAGAAGAAATCGGAAAATTACTTACACAGCTGGATGCGGGTCACGATTATGTTGGTGGCGTCCGTGCTGCACGCCAAGACACGGCGTTTCGTCGCTGGGCCTCGTATTTAATGAATCGTATACGCGAACGTACCACCCATATTCGTATGACCGACCAAGGCTGCATGTTGCGCGCTTACAGTCGAGGCGTTGTTGATGCCATTAATTTATGCCGCGAATCGAACACCTACATTCCAGCATTGGCCTATACCTTTGCGCTGCATCCGGTTGAAATTTCTGTGGCGCATGCTGAGCGTGCAGCGGGCGAATCAAAATATTCTTTGTACAGTCTTGCACGATTAAACTTTGATTTGATGACGGGTTTTTCGCTCGCGCCGCTGCAACTGTTTTCGTTGCTCGGCATGTTGGTGTCGGTCGGCTCAGTGTGTTTGTATTTAGTGATCATGCTGCAACGCTGGGTGGTGTCTGGTAGTTTCATGGAAGGTTTACGTACCATCTGGGACCGCGACATCCTGCAATTCTTTTTAATTGGGCTGGTGTTATTTGGCCTCGGGTTGCTCGGCGAATATATCGGTCGAATTTACGAACAAGTACGCCAACGTCCACGCTACCTTGTGCAAGGGGTCCTTGAGCAACATGCCGATGACTGACCCGGTACACAGCCGCCGTGCGCGCGCGGTTGTGTTTGCGTATCACAACGTTGGCGTGCATTGTTTATACAGCTTACTGGCACACGATGTTGAGGTTGCCTTGGTGATCACACACCCAGATGACCCCAACGAAAACCAATGGTTTGCGAGCGTGGGTGAGCTGGCCAAAGAACATCGCCTGCCCGTGCTATATGTCCAGGACGCGCAATCGGCGCAACTACACGCGCAAATCCAGGCGATCGCGCCTGATTTTATTTTTTCATTTTATTTTCGCCGTATGCTGCCTACCGCGCTATTGGCGCTAGCGACACGGGGCGCGTTGAACATGCACGGTGCGTTGCTACCCAAATACCGTGGACGCGCACCAGTGAATTGGGCAGTGATTCACGGCGAACATGAAACCGGCGCAACTTTGCATTACATGACGGCCAAACCTGATGCGGGCGATATCGTTGGCCAAGAACGCGTCACGATTCTTCCAGACGAAACCGCCGGCGAAGTGTTCGATAAAGTCACCTTCGCGGCGCAAGCGCTCATGCAACGCGTGTTACCAGATCTACTCATGGGCACCGCCCAAGCACAAGCGCAAGATCTTTCTCAAGGCAGTTATTTTGGTGGGCGTCGCCCAGAAGATGGACGGATCGACTGGTCGGCGGATGCGCGCACCATCCACAATCTTGTGCGTGGGGTTGCACCTCCCTACCCTGGGGCTTTTACCGAAGTACGCGGGCTACATCTGCGGGTGTTAGGTACGCGGCTGGAGCCGCAGAGCAGCCCAGCCACAGACGCACCTGCGCTTTATGTGCAAGGCGATGCTTGCTTTGTTGACTGCCTGCAAGGTGGCCGACTACGTCTGCTAGACATCGAAATTGACGGTAAATCAGGCAACGCCGCTCAGTTCGCGTTACGCTTCGGGTCTGAACGCATTGCACTGGGATCCGCACCCACCGACAAGGCAAACACCATTCACTCCTCTATCCAGACTTAAACAAATACCGCTCATGAAAAAAAAGCTGCTGATTCTTGGTGTCAACGGATTCATTGGTCATCATCTGTCGAAACGACTACTCGATGATACGGACTGGGAAATCTACGGAATGGACATGCAGTCCGATCGCGTTGAGGTGTTACGCGAAAATAAGCGCTTTCATTTTTTTGAAGGTGATATCACCATCAATAAAGAGTGGATCGAATATCACATCCGTAAATGTGACACGGTGATTCCGCTGGTGGCGATTGCCACACCGGCCCTCTACGTGCGCGAACCGCTACGCGTGTTTGAGCTCGACTTTGAGGCCAACTTACCCATTGTGCGTTCGTGCGTAAAACACAAAAAACGTCTGGTGTTTCCATCAACCTCGGAAGTGTATGGCATGAGTCGCGATACCGAATTCGATCCGGAACACTCCGAGTTAGTGCTTGGTCCGATTAACAAGCAACGTTGGATTTACTCGTGTGCCAAACAACTCATGGATCGTGTGATTTGGGCCTATGGGCAACAAGAAAAACTCGACTTCACCCTGTTTCGTCCGTTCAATTGGATTGGTTCCGGGCTCGATTCACTCAACGCTGCCAAAGAAGGTAGCTCGCGAGTGATCACGCAATTTTTGGGACACATTGTGCGGGGTGAAAATATTCAATTGGTCGACGGCGGAAAACAAAAGCGCGCATTTACGTATATCGACGATGGCATCGATGCATTAACGCGCATCATCGCCAACCCCAAGCGCGTAGCGAGCGGCAACATTTACAACATCGGCAACCCACGCAATAACATTTCGATTCGCGAATTGGCCACACGCATGCGTGCCTTGGCACTCGAACTCCCCGAATACGCCGCAAATGCCAAACGCATGCGCATCGTGAACACCACCGCGCAAAAATATTACGGTAGTGGCTATCAAGACGTACAACATCGTGTCCCGAAAATCACTAACACCCGTCTTGATTTAGGCTGGCGCCCACGGGTCAACATGGACGATGCACTGGCGCGTATTTTTGATGCCTATCGCGGTGACGTGATTGGCGCGCGCCACCTCGTCGATTAAGCGCGCGACGGGTTGAAACTCGCGCTCAAAATCGACGTCGACACCTATCGCGGCACACGCGAAGGGATACCCAACCTGCTTCGTCAGCTTGGCTCGGTTGGCGCAGACGCGACGTTTTTATTTTCGCTGGGTCCAGATCACACTGGGCGTGCCATCAAGCGCGTATTTCGTCGTGGGTTTCTTGCCAAAGTGCAACGCACGTCGGTACTTGAACACTACGGATTGCGCACGTTGCTCTACGGCACGCTGCTACCTGGCCCGGACATTGGCAAACAGTGCGCGGATGCGTTGCGCGCCGTGGCGCAGGCCGGGTTTGAAACAGGCATACACACCTGGGATCACATCGCTTGGCAAGACGGTGTGTTGCGCGCATCGATCGATCGAACGCAACAGATGATGCAGCGTGCATTTGATCGCTACGCAGATATATTTGGTCAAGCAGCCACCGTCCACGGCGCAGCCGGCTGGCAAATGAACGCGGCAGCCTATGCCTTCGAATCCACCTTGGGGTTTCGCTACGCCTCCGACACGCGTGGAGTGTGTCCGTTTATTCCGGTGGTGGATGGCAACGCATGCGTTCCACAACTGCCTACCACCTTACCGACACTCGATGAATTAATTGGTGTCGACGGTGCCACGCCAGAAGATGCTGCACGTCAATTACTTGCTCTGACTGAACAGGCGCCAGCGACCGGACACGTCTACACCTTGCACGCAGAGCTCGAGGGCGCACGTTTAGCCGGCGTGTTCGACACCCTACTCAAGGGTTGGCAAACACAGGGCTACCAATTAGTCAGTATGCAAAGGCTATTCGATTCGATCGACAGCGCGACCTTACCGCGCCATCGCGTGATACATGCCGCACTCGAGGGCCGCAGCGGCACACTGGCACAACAAGGGCCACGACAATGAAACTGCACGCTGCCGCGCCGACCCACCTTTACACCATCACCGGCTATGGTGCGGATTTTGTGCAGATCAATGCAGAGCGTCACACCAACCATTTGATCGTGACACCGGAAGCACTGCATCCCTGGTCGGTGCGTCACTTTGACGCGCTCACACCGGACGATTTCTCAGTCTTATTGAGCCTTGGCGTTGATGTCGTGATTCTCGGCACAGGCACACGTCAACGCTTTGCACATCCTCGACTGATACAACACCTCACCCAAGCGCGGATTGGGGTCGAATGTATGGATTTACAAGCGGCCTGCCGAACCTACAACATCTTGATGTCTGAAGAACGTAAAGTGGCCGCCGCTTTGTTATTTGAATGAAAGCTCACGCATGAGTCTACTCAGCGCCTTACTGATCGCCGCAGGTGTACTACTCAACACCGCAGCGCAACTCTTATTAAAAGCAGGTACCAACGCGGTCGGATCATTCGCGTTCACGCTCGATACTGCGCTCAGTACGGCACTTCGGCTTGCGTGCAACCCCTACATTTTGGGCGGTCTGAGCTGTTATGCGATTAGTTTGGTGGTGTGGTTAATGGCCTTATCTCGTACCGAAGTCAGCGTCGCCTACCCCATGCTTTCAATCGGATTTGCGCTCAACGCCGCTATCGCATGGTGGTGGTTAGGCGAAGCGATCAGCGTGCAGCGCGTCGTCGGCGTGAGCATCATCATTGTGGGCGTGTTTCTTGTGGCGCGCTCTTAACGAAAGGGCCGGTCATGACTGACGCATTGGGTTGGCGTAAAAAATTTGCGGTGCTGATTCCTTCGACAAACACCAGTGTGCAGCCCGAGTTTGATGGGATGCGCCCATCCGGTGTGACCAACCACACCAGTCGAATACGCATTCCTAACGATCCGCTCAAAAACGACGATGATTTTCGGCAGCTCGTTGAAAATATCGCCAGCGCACAACTCGAGGCCGTCGATAGCGCCATGAGCTGCGAACCCGATCACATCGTCCTGGGAATTTCGGTGGAAACATTTTGGGGCGGACGTGCCGCGAGCGAACGATTGATGGCGGATCTGCGTCAGCACACAGGCTTGCCCGTCGCTGGTGGCGCAGGCGCATGTGACGCAGCATTTAAAACGCTCGGGGTCCGTCGTCTTGCTGTTCTCACGCCCTACTTTCCTGTGGGTGATGAAAATGTACGCCGGTTTTTTGAAGAATCCGGTTACAGCGTTGCGCGCATCATCGGGTTGAAATGCGCTTCACCGGTTTTGATTGCGCATGAATCTGCTCAACGCCTTGAAGAAGTCGCTTTAGCACTAGACGGTGATGATGTAGACGCGGTGGTGCAAGTTGGTACCAATCTCGCATTTGCACGTGTGGCGGCAACCCTCGAAGCCAAACGTCATAAGCCCTTTATTGCGATCAATACCGCGATTTATTGGCGCGCACTACGCGATGCAGGGATTGCCGATGCAGTTCATGGCTGGGGACAGCTACTCGAAAAATATTGATCCAGTCATTTTCTTCAACGAAGTTATTTTTTGGTTGCTATCACTATGCTCGGAAAAATCGTTAAAGACTTCACCCTACCTGCCACTGGCGGCACACCGTTTCGCCTATCTGATTTTCGTGGCAGCACGGTCATCTTGTATTTTTACCCTAAAGACAACACGCCTGGGTGCACACTCGAAGGACAAGACTTTCGTGACCAACACAAAAAATTTGCACGTGCTGGTTGCAATATTTTTGGCGTTTCTCGAGATAGCTTGCGGACCCACGAAGGATTTAAAACCAAACAGGGCTTTCCTTTTGAGCTCCTTGCTGATACCGAAGAAAAAGCCTGTCAGCAATTTGATGTCATCAAAATGAAGAACATGTATGGTAAACAAGTACGTGGTATCGAACGCAGCACCTTCGTGATTAACGCCAAAGGCGTGTTGGTACACGAATGGCGCGGCGTCAAGGTTCCTGGACACGTCGAAGAGGTACTTCACTTTGTCAACACGCTCTAAAGCTTCCGCAAAAAAATCACGCGCTGTTTCTTCACGCGGCGTTAAAAAAACATCAACAACTGCGCGTGCAGCCGCACGCCGCGTTCAGGGCAAACTATTTGTGTTGGATACCAACGTGCTCATGCACGACCCGACCAGTTTATTTCGTTTTCAGGAACACGATATCTACCTGCCCATTGGTACGTTAGAAGAATTAGATAACAACAAAAAGGGGCTCTCCGATGTGGCGCGTAACGCCCGTCAAGCGAGTCGATTTTTAGACGAAATCGTCAGCACCGCACCAGGCGACATTACGGCAGGCATTGCGCTCACCAACAAGTCGGGCGATGCGCCCATGGGACGTCTGTTCTTACAGACCGAGGCGATCGTTGCCGCGCTCCCGGCTTCCTTGCCCACGGGCAAGATGGACAACCAAATTCTTTCGGTAGTGCATCATTTGCAACGCTGTCATGCAGAGCGCGAAGTCATTCTCGTCTCTAAAGACATCAACATGCGCATTAAAGCGCGTGCATTGGGTTTGGCTGCTGAGGATTACTTTAACGATCAAGTCCTCGAAGATAGCGACCTCCTATACACCGGCATGCTGCAACTGCCCGACAACTTCTGGCATACGCACGGTAAGGACATGTCGTCTTGGAAAAAAGATGGGCATACGTTTTATCGGGTACGTGGCCCGCTGGTTGGGCAAATGCACGTCAATCAGTTTGTGCACGAGATGTCGGGCGACAAGCCGCTGTACGCCATGGTGCGTGAACGCAACGCTAAAGAAGCGGTGCTGCAAACCTTGCGTGACTTTACCCACGCACGCCATACGGTGTGGGGCATCAATGCACGTAACCGAGAACAAAACTTCGCGCTCAATTTGTTGATGGACCCCGACGTTGACTTTGTCACCTTACTTGGACAGGCAGGCACCGGAAAAACCTTGCTCGCACTTGCCGCGGGTTTAACGCAAGTGCTAGATGAAAAACGTTATAGCGAAATTATTGTCACGCGCGTTACAGTGCCGATCGGCGAAGACATCGGCTTTTTACCTGGCACCGAAGAAGAAAAAATGACGCCGTGGATGGGCGCCTTTGAAGACAACCTGGATGTGCTCAATGGCAATGACAGCAATACGCCCGGGGGTGAGTGGGGTCGAGCCGCCACGCGCGACCTCGTACGTTCACGCATCAAAATTAAGTCACTCAACTTCATGCGCGGCCGTACCTTCTTAAAAAAATTCCTGATCATCGACGAAGCGCAGAACTTAACCCCAAAGCAAATGAAAACGCTGATCACCCGCGCCGGGCCCGGCACCAAAGTGGTGTGTCTAGGGAATATCGCGCAGATCGATACGCCCTATCTTACCGAAGGCTCGTCCGGCCTCACCTATGTCGTCGATCGTTTTAAAGGCTGGATGCACTCTGGCCACATCACGCTCGCGCGCGGCGAGCGATCGCGTCTGGCCGACCAAGCAGCAGAAGTGTTGTAAATTTAGCGGCTTTCTCCACATTCATGAGGATCGTCATGCGCCACCCCCGTTACGCCCTAGCTGTTTCCTTACTCGCCCTCTTGGTGAGCTTTCATAGCCATGCACAAGCACCCAAAGAATATCAACCGCAAATCGGCCAGCAAGGCAAAGACGTCATTTGGGTTCCGACCCCGGATGAAATTGTCGAGCGTATGCTGACGATGGCGCAGGTCAAACCCACCGACTACGTCGTCGATCTTGGCGCGGGGGACGGAAAAATTGCCATCATGGCGGCAAAAAAGTTTGGTGCCAAAAGTTTGGGCATCGAATACAACCCTGATATGGCGCGCCACGCTCAATCGAATGCCGTCAAAGCGGGTGTGACGGATAAGGCGCAAATTCAACAAGGTGACATCTTCGCTACCGACTTCACGTCGGCGACCGTGGTCACCATGTATCTCTTGCCTACCTTAAACCTCAAGCTGCGTCCCACGCTATTGGCGATGCGTCCAGGGACACGCGTGGTGTCGCACTCCTTCACCATGGAAGATTGGCAACCCGATGAAACCTCTACGTTTGATGGTCGTCGCGCCTATTTTTGGGTGGTTCCAGCGCAAGTCCAAGGCGCTTGGATTGTCAAAGCAGGCAACGAGAGTTTTGAACTCACACTCGAACAACGTTTTCAAAAACTTGATGGCTCGATGCGCATGAACGCGATGCAAGCCGGTTTACGTGACGCCACGTTACACGGCGCAAGCATCGCCTTCAGTTTTGTTGATGAAAAAGGTGTGATGCGTCAATTCAGCGGTCGCGTAAATGGTGCGGCCATGGAAGGCACTTTACGCACCGAGGGTCGCAGCGAAGAAGTTCGCTGGAACGCGAGCAAACGCTAAGCCAATCAACCGCTTCAAAAACGCTGAGAAAAAAACGTACGTCTTGACGTGATTTCTATCACGTGAGGGCGTGCGCCAGCGATCAGAACGCTTTAGTAGTTGCCGCTGCCGTGGGCCAGGTTTTCAAAGCGCGTGTATTGCCCAAGAAAGGCCAGATCAATCTTTCCGATCGGCCCGTTACGCTGCTTGCCAATGATCACTTCTGCGCGCCCTTTGGATTCTTGTTTATCCGGATAGTAGACCTCATCGCGATAGATAAACAGAATCACATCAGCATCTTGTTCAATCGCGCCCGATTCACGTAAGTCAGACATCATTGGGCGCTTGTCTTGCCGTTGCTCAAGCGCACGATTCAACTGCGAGAGCGCCACTACCGGACACTCGAGCTCTTTGGCGAGGGCTTTTAAGCCTCGTGAGATTTCTGAAATTTCGGTGGCACGGTTTTCGGTTTGTCCACCAGTTGAAGACATGAGCTGTAGGTAATCAATCACGATCAATCCCAGCTTGCCACACTGACGGCGTAAGCGACGCGCGCGCGAACGTAACTCCATGGCGTTGAGCGCCGCGGTTTCATCAATATGAATTGGTGCTTCGTGCAGTTTGCCCATCGCACTCGAGAGCTTTTGCCACTCTTCATCATTGAGTCGACCAGTGCGCATTTTGTGTTGATCGACACGAGAAATCGATCCCAACATACGCATCGCCAGCTGCGTGCCACCCATTTCCATACTAAACACGGCAACCGGCAATCCGTTGTCAACCGCCACGTGCTCAGCAATATTCAATGCAAACGCTGTCTTACCCATCGAGGGTCGGCCTGCAATGATGACTAAATCTCCCGCTTGTAATCCGGCAGTGCGTTCATCGAGATCAATAAATCCGGTCGGTACACCAGTGACATCAGAGGGGTTGTCGCGATGATAAAGCTCATCAATGCGCTCCATCACTCGCCCCAGCACTGGCTGAATGGCTTCAAATCCTTTGGTTGTGCGTGCGCCCGATTCACCGACTTCGAGGATGCGCGTTTCGGCCTCATCTAAGAGTTGTCCGACATCCTTGCCAGAAGGATTGAGCGCCGTTTCAGCGATGTCTGTAGCCACTCGGGCGAGATTACGTTGAACCGCGCGCTCACGCACCAATTCGGCGTATCGACGAATGTTGAGCGCGCTCGGCGTATTTTGCGCAAGCGAACCCAAATAGGCGACACCGCCAGTTTTATCTTTGTCCTCGCTACCTTCAATCGATTCGGTAACAGTTACCACATCCGCAGGCTTACCTGCTTCGACAAGCTTGCCGATATGACGAAAGATGCGCCGATGATCGTCGCGATAAAAATCGTGCTGCTTGACTAGATCAGCGATCTTGTCCCACGCCTGATTATCGAGCAGCAAACCGCCGAGCAACGACTGCTCGGCTTCGACCGAATGTGGCGGCACGCGCAGCGCCAGAAGCTGCGGATCCACCGCCTCCGGAAGCCGCGCAGCAGCCAATGTCAGCTCTCGCCGAGAACCGAGACGGTGATGTTAACGACGACGTCGGTATGCAAGGCAACGGCGATTGAAAAATCACCAACTTGCTTGAGCGGGCCTTCCGGCATACGCACGTTAAAGCGCTCGACTTCAAAGCCTTGGACTTTGAGCGCATCGACGATGTCGTAATTGGTGACCGAGCCAAATAAGCGCCCATCAACGCCCGCTTTTTGTTTGATTTGCACCGTCAAGCCATCGAGCTTGGCACCACGCTCTTGCGCTTGTGCCAACAATTCAGCTTGAACTTTTTCAAGCTCAGCGCGGCGCACTTCAAATGCTTTCAGATTTTCAGCCGATGCGCGCTTGGCCTTGCCTTGCGGGATGAGGAAGTTACGTGCGTAGCCGTCTTTCACCTTCACAACATCGCCGAGGTTGCCAAGGTTGGCCAATTTTTCCATCAGGATTACTTGCATGGCGTGGCTCCTTAGTGCAAATCAGTAAAGGGAAGAAGCGCGAGAAAACGCGCGCGCTTAATGTCTGAGGTGAGCTGACGCTGAAAACCCGCCGTTGTTCCGGTGATACGTGCTGGGATGATCTTACCGGTCTCATTGACGAACTCTTTGAGCACTTCGATATCTTTATAGTCGATCCACTCCGCTTTTTCTGCCGTGAAGCGGCAGAACTTACGCCGACGAAACAGCGCTTTTTGTCCGCGGTCTTTTTTATCCTTACCCTTACCTTTGGCTTTGCCTCTTCCGAATGCCATTTCAAACTCCTTCTACAAATTCGATATTCGTTAAATGCAGCACGATCTTGGTGCTGCGCTGACTTTTTGCTGCCAGAAATCCGATGACGCTGAGCGTACAACCGAGCCGTGAAGCAGAAAGCTGATTTGCCAGTGTTCCAAATGCCACGGCTGACAACTCAACATTCACCTGACGCAAACCACCTGCCTCAGGCTGTTCGGATGCATGCTGAATTCGTAAATCGATCGCGGGGATGCCTGCTGGGGTATAACGCAACGCCCCAAGTTCGGCCAAGGTTCCCTGCAACGCAACGCGATTCACGATCCGATCAACACGCAGACCGTCTGCAACACGTGCGAGCGGTGTATGACTCAGGCTTCCGCTTCAGCCATTGATGCGTCAGCTTTACCCTCGCCCATCAAGGACTTGGATTTTTCCTCTTTCATCATTGGCGAAGGCGTCGTGTGCGCTTTGTCCATCTTCACAACCAGATGGCGCAACACGGCATCATTAAATTTAAAGGCGTGCTCGAGTTCCACCAAGGTTTCGCGATTGCACTCAATGTTCATAAGCACATAGTGCGCTTTATGCATCTTGGCGATCGGGAAAGTCAGTTGGCGACGACCCCAGTCTTCGAGTCGATGAATGTGGCCACCTTGTCCGGTCACGAGCGTTTTGTAGCGCTCAACCATGGCAGGGACCTGCTCACTTTGGTCCGGATGGACGATAAATACCACTTCGTAATGCCGCATGCGTACTCCTTTTGGTCTAAGGCCCGCCGTGACATGCGCGACACGGTTCGAGCAAGAGGCGCCGAGGCGCCGAATGTGAAGCCCATGATTATAGCGGATATTTTACCTTCGACGCGGGATTTCCCCGACCAGCGAATTGGCGCTCAGGCGAGACTTGGCCTGGGCGCCGCCTGACCCAAGGCGCGCGGTTGCGCTATCGACGGTGCTCTAGGTATGTTGGATTGGCTAGTTGTTTGGGCTGTCCGGCAGCAAACGCCGCGATATTCTCAAAGGCCGCGCCGAAATACAGCTCATATCCGTCGCGCTCAACATAGCCCAAATGCGGGGTGCAGATCACATTGCCTAAAGCCAATAAGGGATGATTCGCCGCCCGGACCGGCTCTTCTTCATAGACATCCACTGCGGCAAACCCGGGACGCCCGGCCTGCAGGGCTTGCGCAAGAACACCCGGCGCAATGAGTTCGGCACGGCTGGTATTGACGAACACCCCGGTGGGTTTCATCAATGACAAGTCGCTTGCTTGAATGATGCCTCTTGTCTCGGGCGCCAAACGTAAATGCACGCTGAGCACATCACTCCGAGAAAATAACTCGGCGCTCGATTGCACACACGTCACGCCGGCTTGCGCTGCACGCTCCAAGCTTCCAGCGCGTCCCCAAGCCAATACGTTCATTCCAAAGGCCTTGCCATAACCTGCCACGACGCTGCCAATTTTTCCAAAGCCAAAAATACCCAGCGTGCGTCCGCGCAAGCCGGTACCCAGCGTTTGTTGCCAACCGCCTTGTTTCAGGTTCGCGACTTCTTGTGGAATACGACGCATGGCGGCAAGCACCAAAGCCCAGGTCAGTTCTGCTGTGGCATACGGTGAACCCGACCCCTCGACCACAGCAATGCTTAAGCGTGTACATGCAGCGACATCGATGTGCGGACCCGCTTTTCCAGTTTGACTGAGCACACGCAAATTCGGTAACTGATCAAGTAAAGCTGCCGGAAAACGCGTGCGTTCGCGAATCAACACAATGCCTTCAAACGGCGCCAAGCGCCTCACCAAGGCATCTGTGTCTTCGAGCGTGTCGCGAAAGACCGTGACGTCGTGCCCCGCTAGATGCTGCCACGCGGTTAGGGTGCGGCAAGCATCTTGATAATCATCCAAAATTGCGATCTTCATTCGGTGGTTTCCTTCACAGAGGGTTACTGCACTTGCGTACGACGGCGCACGGATTCAAACAAGACAATACCGGTGGCCACCGAGACATTCAAACTCTCCACGCAACCTTGCATCGGAATACGAACCAAAAAATCGCAATGCTCGCGTGTTAAACGACGCATACCTTCACCCTCCGCGCCTAGCACCCACACCAACGCATCAGGTAATTGCGCAGCGTACAAAGACTGCGTGCCGGCATCATCGGTACCAACAATCCACAACCCGCGCTCTTTGAGTTCACGTAAGGTGCGCGCTAAATTTGTCACTTGAAAATACGGCACCGACTCCGCAGCACCACTGGCTACTTTAGAGACCGTCGCCGAAATGCCCACCGCGCGATCTTTGGGCGCAACCACCGCATGCACACCTGCAGCATCGGCTACACGCAAACAAGCACCTAAGTTATGCGGATCTTGAATGCCATCAAGCACCAACACCAACGGCGGGCCCTGAACTAAATCGAGTGTGTCATCCAGGCTCGTGCTACGCGGCGCTTCTTCAACGCGTGCAACCACACCTTGATGACGCTCGGAGCCAGCCAATCCATGCAAGCGACGTGCATCGGCGAGCATGACACGCACGCTTTTTTCAGCTGCGAGTGCAAGCAAACTTCGCATCCGCACATCATCTCGCGCAGCGTCCGCGTAGAGCTCTACCACCGATTGAGGACGCTGGCGCAACAACACGGTCAACGCATGAAAACCAAATACCGTTCGCAGATTTTTCATTCAGTCACCGGCACAAGATCTATTTTGCGTGTATCCAAATCAACACGTACCAACTTCACGCGTAGTTGGTCTGCCAACCGAAACCGTTTGCCCGTACGCTCACCAAGTAATACATGGCGTGCTGCGTCAAATTGGAAGTAATCGCGCCCGAGTTCTGAAATATGCACTAAGCCATCCACATAATAATCATCGAGCGTCACAAACACGCCAAAGCTGGTCACCCCGGTGATGTGTCCGTTGAAAACTTCACCAACGTGATCTTGCATGTAAAAGCACTTGAGCCAATTTTCAACATCGCGACTGGCCTCGTCAGCGCGTCGCTCAGTTTCAGAACAATGCCGACCAAGTTCAGCCCAATCGCTCGGCTGGTAGCGTGTCCCAAGCAGCACCGCCTTAATCGCACGATGCACTAGCAAATCTGGATAACGACGGATGGGCGAAGTGAAGTGCACGTAAGCCTCAAACGCCAAACCAAAATGGCCAGCATTTTCCGGACTGTAAACAGCTTGTCGTAATGAGCGCAGCAAGGTGGTTTGCAGCAAAGCAAAGTCTGCGCGAGGACGAATTTTTTTAATCAATTCCGCATAATCTTTGGGTCGTGGCTGCACGCCACCCGACAAATTGAGGCCCAATTCGGCTAAAAACCCACGCAGCGCTTCGACTTTTTCTGCAGCCGGAACATCATGCACACGAAACAGTGCAGGTTGTTTATTTTGTAATAGGAAATCACCCGCACAGACGTTGGCTGCAAGCATGCATTCTTCAATCAAACGATGCGCATCATTGCGTTGCTCAGGAACAATACGCGCGATCTTTCCTTGGGCATCAAACTCCATGCGCGTCTCAACCGTATCAAAATCAATCGCGCCACGTAATTCACGCGCCTGATGCAGGGCCTGAAATAACGCATACAGCGTTTTAACGTGGGGTAACAGCGCTCGGCGCGCTGGCAATGCCGTGCCGGTTGAAAGCATCGCCCACACTTCGTGATAAGTCATCCGCGCATGCGAGCAAATCACCGCCGGATAGAACTCGTAACGCACGACATTGCCCTTGTGATTGATGGCCATCTCACAAACCATCGCAAGGCGTTCGACTTCTGGATTAAGAGAGCACAGGCCGTTGGATAATTTTTCGGGCAACATCGGAATGACTCGACGCGGAAAATACACCGAGGTCCCTCGCTCGAGCGCACCTTGATCGAGTGCATCGCCCGGTCGCACATAGTGACTCACATCGGCAATCGCCACCCACAGTCGCCAACCTTTGCCTTCGCGCACCGCGTGAACTGCATCATCAAAATCTTTGGCGCTCTCACCATCAATCGTCACTAACGGCAGCGCACGTAAATCGCGTCGATCAGTAAAATCGCTCCGTAGCACTTCGTTGGGTAACGCCTTGGCTTGGGTCTGCGCTTCGCGTGAGAACTCAAACGGCAAATCAAATTTACGTAACGCAATTTCGATTTCCATGCCTGGATCAGCGTGTTCGCCCAACACCTCATCTACGCGACCAATGGGCTGCGCGTGTCTTGATGGCTGACTCACCAACTCGACTGTTACCACTTGACCAGGTCGAGCCACGCCGCTTGCATTGGGCGGCACAAGAATGTCGTGCGCAATACGCTTATCTTCGGGCACTAAAAACATCACACCATGCTCTGCATGTAAGCGTCCAACCACACGACGTGTACCGCGCTCAAGCACATCGACAATGTTGGCAACCGGCCGGCCTCGTGCATCGCGACCCGCTACTTTTGCGCTGACACGATCGCCATGTAACAACTGTCGCATCTCTGCTGGGGGCACATACAACGACGGGCCAGGCACATCGGGAATTAAAAATCCATGCCCATCGGCGTGTCCTTCGACACGACCAGCCACGAGTGCGAGTTTTTGCGCAACCAATAAACGTCCTGCGCGATTACGCACAATCTGCGCGGAGGATTCGAGATGTTCTAACGCGCGTTGATACGCAGCGTATTCACGTCGCTTGAGCCCGAGATGATCTGCAAGCTCTTCTGGGGTGAGTGGCGCATCAGCGGCGCTTAAAGCAGTTAAGATTTCTTCTGCATACGCATCTGCATCATGACGACTTGGCGCCACACCAACAGTAGCGTGTGGTCGCGCGGCTGTTGGCTTCTTTTTTATCGCGCTGACTGACGCACGTTGTCCTTGCTGACGCGTGGACTTCGGGTCGCGAATTTTTTTTGTACTCGTTCGTTTCTTTGACACAGGCAAATTGAGCCTCTAAAATCCTGAGTTCCCCCAGCCGAGGTGGCGGAATTGGTAGACGCACTAGGTTCAGGTCCTAGCGGTGGCAACACTGTGGGGGTTCGAGTCCCTTCCTCGGCACCAGCGCGACAAGCAAACGCACTGGATTAAAGAAGCAATCAATGGGCTGCATCCAACCGGATGTGGCCCATTGTGTTTACGCATTGTACTCTGGGTGCAATTTCTTCGACGAAACAGCGGCCCAACTCGCTGGGCCTCGATGTTTATTCACTCAAGGTAAACACCAATCACAATCCAACTGCTTGCTGCGCGCTACGCTGCGTAAGGATGGCGTTGCACGATGGTTTCTTCGCGATCTGGGCCAGTCGATATTAAATCGATGGGCACACCCGTGATCTCTGCAATGCGCGCCAGATAATCACGCGCCGCTTTGGGTAATGCAGCATGCGACTTCACCCCAACCGTACTTTCTTTCCATCCGGCCATTTCTTCGTAACGCGGCACACACAGCGCGAGCTCTTCAGCCCCCACTGGCAAGATGTCCGAAAACTGACCCGCGATGTCGTAACCGACGCAAATCTTCACCGACTCGACACCATCGAGTACATCGAGTTTGGTAATGCACAGTCCGGATACGCCATTGATTTGAATAGAACGCTTGAGTGCTGCCGCATCAAACCAACCACATCGACGTGGCCGTCCGGTGACAGATCCAAACTCATGTCCTTTGGTCGCCAGGTGCTTACCAACATCATCAGTGAGCTCAGTGGGAAACGGCCCGCTTCCCACGCGCGTGGTGTACGCCTTGGTGATGCCCAATACGTAATGCAACTGTCCAGGACCCACACCAGCACCTGCGGCTGCGGCACCCGCGACGCAATTGGATGAAGTCACATACGGATAGGTGCCGTGATCGATATCCAACAGCGTGCCCTGTGCGCCTTCAAATAATAAGTTGTGTCCATCACGATTGGCTTCGTATAACGCGCGCGGCACATCGGCAACCAAGGGTTCGAGTTTCGGTGCTAAAGCCAGCGCTTCATCTAATGTTTTTTGAAAATCAACGGCTGGCACGTGGTAGTACTGCTCGAGTACAAAATTATGAAAGTCTAATATTTCTTCAAGCTTTTGCGCGAAACGCACCGGCTTAAACAGGTCCTGCAAACGAATCGCGCGGCGGGCCACTTTGTCCTCATAGGTTGGGCCAATGCCACGACCTGTGGTGCCAATCTTGCTAGCACCTTTAGCGGCCTCACGTGCATGATCGACTGCTTGGTGATACGGCAAGATCAATGGACAAGCTTCTGAAATACGTAAACGCGCAGCCACTTCAACGCCAGCGGCTTGCAGTTCGCCCATTTCTTGTAGCAAGGCTTCAGGCGAGAGCACCACACCATTGCCGATATAGCAGGTGACATTGCCGCGCAAAATACCCGACGGGATTAAGCGCAGGATGGTTTTTTTTCCATTCACGACCAACGTGTGACCGGCGTTATGTCCGCCTTGAAAACGCACGACGCCTTGCGAATGATCAGTCAACCAATCGACGATTTTTCCTTTACCTTCATCACCCCATTGGGTACCAATCACCACAACGTTGCGGGCAGAATTTTGCTTGGTGCTCATGATG
>CANIIA010000020.1 GCA_947467435.1 Betaproteobacteria bacterium | reverse complement strand
TTGCATCCTCAGGCACACCCAATTCGGCACGCCGATGCGGCGCACGTTCCATTGGACGAAACAAGTCGGCATCTACACCGTTATGTACAACACCGGTTGGAATCCCATAATGCGCTTCTTGTTGATTGGCGGTATAGCGACTGCACGCCGCCCAGGCATCCGCGACCCCACTAAACCATCGATCACCAAAATAAAAATCGGTACCATTGGTATGAAACATAATCTTTGACTTTAATCCACATCGCTTGGCCCACCACATCGGAATAAAGTCATACGGCTTACAAATCACCACAGCATCAAATTGCTCGTTGATTAATGGGGTAAGCGCATGTCGCGCAAATGACAAACGCTCCATTAAGCGTTGAAATCGATGTCCTAAATCCAGCCACGTTTTTTCTGGACGAAATGCGTATTGCAACAAACGCACTTCGTTATGCCACGCATCACCTTGATTGCCCGCCATCAACGTCACACGGTGGCCTCGACGCGCTAACGCACGGCCCATCTCCCAGCAATAGGTTTCTAAACCGCCGGGGATATAGGTACTGGTGACGTTATAGATGCAGAGGTTCATTTAGCCTCCCTCTTTGCTTGCGGCAAAAGTAGACGGTCATACAGCTGCTCAAATTCTTGGCAAACTCGCGACCAATCAAATTGCGCTTCAACATACTGACGCAACCATCGGCCAACCGAATACCTACGCGCTGGGTCTTCCAACCAAGCACTGATCGAGGCGGCTAATTGCTTCGGATCGGCTGGGTTATCTACAAAAACATTCCCGGGGCAATGCCTGAGAAATTCCGTTATACCACCACGGGCAGCCGCAACAATCGGTAACCCCGCTGCCGCAGCCTCGATCATTACTGTAGGAAATGGATCAGGCCAAATAGACGGCATCACAAACAAATCACCCGCCAAAAGAAAATCATGCATGTTGTGAGGATGCAAGCTTCCAACCCAATGCACGCCTTGCATTTGCGTAATCCGAGCGGTTACCGCTTTTCCGTACACGGCTTTCTCATTCCGTTGGTCATCACTATCGCGCACATTACCGGCAATCAACAAATACAGATCTTGGTTACCTTGCTGGCGCAACAATTCAAAAGCATCCAGTAATTCATCAACACCCTTCTCTTTCACGATTCGCCCAGCAAACAGTAAAACGCGCGCTTGCGGGTTCGTAATCCCAAATTGGGTACGTAAGGACTGACGTTTTTCAGCCGATAAAAGCCAATGCGGCGCTCTAGCTACCGCATCGACACCGGTGTAAATGACACTGATTTTATCTGCGGGAATCGCATTTTCTTCTTGTAGCCAACGGGCAATATACTGGCTACACGCTACCCAATGCGTGACCAGTGGCACAGCAAAATCCGGCAGTGGTTTTTCGTTGGCCACATGAACTACAACCGGCGTGGGATGACGTTGTAACTGTCGGTGAAGTCCAGCCAATAATTTTGGCTCGTTATGCAAATGTAAGAGTGCTGCCTGCTCTGCGCGAGCCACTTGCCATAAACGCTCGGTGTATGGCCATGGATCGAGCCGCGTGAGCTTTTGAAATAAGCGTCGATACAAACGGCCGATACGTACGCGCCGAATGGTCATTGCATCAATCTGCTCAGCTGCGCACTGCCCATCAAATTGTTTACAGAGCACTAACGGGCGATAACGGTTTTGGCGGCGCGCCACTTGCTCTACACGTGACTCGGTTCCCGCAGGATACGTTGGCGGAAACGGGGTGTAATCAGCAATCAGGTGTGCGATCGTTTTTTTCACTGAAGCACGGCCTCAAGTGCTTGCAGCACCTCTTGAACCTCGATTTGATCCATGCAATTGCGTGGCGTATAAGGGCATTTTTTTTCTAGGCACGGCGTGCACGTTCGAGGTTTTTGAATCAATTTCACCGGCGTGCGCTGGGCTCTTGGCCCAAGTAAAGCTGAGGACGTTGCAGCAAATAAACTAATCAACGGGACATCCAGCGCACCGGCAAGATGCGCAACCCCTGTATCTGGCGCAAGCACTGCATGCGCATTGGCTAACAGCGCCGCAGTATCTGCAATATCGAGTCGACCAGCGTAGTTATAAACACGTCCATCCGCGGCTGCGAGCAACTCTAACGCCTGTCTATCAGCTGCGGCACCCGTTAAAACAATCGCCATGTCAGGCCAACGCATTAACGCCGCTTGTAATAGGGCTGTTATTTTTTCGAGAGGCCAATTTTTAAATGCATCTGCAGCGCGTGGATGCACCACCCAATAATAACGTCCTTGAAATTCTTTTGTCGTCCGAGCGCGCATTGCTTCAACGCGTTTCGGTGCGAGGTAGATCCGTGGAATATGGGTGCCCTTCGCTAGCCCGAGCGTATCAAGTACCCGCAACCGATTCTCGATGTAATGCACGTTTGGCAAGATTTGTTGATCCGCTTGGCGCGCTCGATTGGAAAGGAAAGCTTGAAATCGTGTGCCCTGAACTGGTACACGCACAATGAAACGCGCACCAGACAAAACACACAGCGGAAGAATGTCTGGATCGTTACCGTGCAAGACCACCACCAAATCGGGTGCAAACGTTTTTAATGAAGTTAACATTGACCAAAAGCGACGGTATTTTCCGGCGTAAGCCATTACGCCATCAAGATTTACATCGTTTTCAAAAAGCGGCGCCCATGCAGCGCGCGTCCATAGTTTGATTGTTGCGTTAGGCCAGTGTGCACGTAACGTTGGTAATACCGGCGTGGATAACACGGCATCACCCAATCCTGTCGTCAATACAACCAATACACGTTGAATGCTTGCGGTTTGAAGTACGGCGATAGGTTGTATGGGGCGTTGTTTTACCGAACGCTGTGCAGCGAATCGCAACAAAGTATCTGCAAACGGGAGATCCATGCGCGCGCTCGCTTAACGCTGTCGCGCCTGGTTAGATGCCGATCTAAACACCTGCTCCATCGCTGCAGCCATTCGCTGTACAGTAAATTTTTCTCGCGCTAGCTGTAATGCGTCCGTAGCTAAGCGGGCAATCAGCGCAGGCTCTTTCATTGCGCGCACCAGAATACTTAATATGGCGTTCACGCTTTCTGGTGCAATCACTAACGCAGTCTGTTCATGTTGGGCAATCTCGCCAATTGCCCCCACCGCAGTGGTGATCACCGGTACACCACACGCCATGGCTTGCATGATGGCTTGCGGCACGCCTTCATTGGCATACGATGGCAACACAAACACATCCATGGCTTGTAACCATGGCACCACGTTATCTTGATGGCCCACCATCATCACGCGTTCTTGTATATTCAGTGCAGCTATTTGTGCACGTAGTGGTTCTCGGCCAGGTCCGTCACCAACAATCACTAGCTGCACCTGCGGATCTGGTAACGCAGCAATGGCATCCACTAAGTATCGATGCCCCTTCCAACTGCGTAGCGTGGCGACAATGCCGACAATGAAAGATTGCGATGACAAACCCAACGCGGCTCGCGCAACCGCGCGATCACCGGGTTGGAAGTGCAGCAGATCAATCCCTGTTGGTACTGATGTGACACGGTCTGCCGTGAGGCCGGTTTGTGTCATCACTTGTTGGCGTAAGGCCTCACCAGTGGTCACCACATGCGCGCTCGCACTACGATATAACCAATGCGTTGCTGCGTTATTTGGGATCGGGGCTGAGATATGTCGCGTACGTACCAAGGCAGGTTGTTGGCCTTGAATAAAGCTCGCGCGCGCTAGCGCGGTCAACCAACTGTCGGTCGAGCTGTGCGTGTTCACCACATCCCAATGCTGCGCGCGTAACACACGACGCATCGCACAGAGTCCCTGCAAATTTTTTCGACGAATCGATGCAGCAATTCTTGGCAGCTTGCGTCGCCCGGCCTCTTGATAAATACGCGACTCTTCGGGTGCTGCGATACACACTTGATGTCCACGCTCGATCAAGCCTTGCGCTTCGTTTAACACGCGTAACTCTTGACCGCCCCAACCACACGAAGACTCGGTGTGTAGCACTGAAAGATGATTCATTGATCAGCCGTGTCTGGTTCGAGCGCGAACTGGATGCGATATAACCGCGCGTACAAACCATCAACCGCCATCAACTCAGCGTGGCTTCCGGTTTCTATAATCCGGCCACGCTGTAAGGCAACAATGCGATCGGCGCCCTCAATCGTGGACAGCCGGTGCGCAATCACGATGGTTGTACGACCGCGCATCAATGTGGCTAACGCCGCCTGTACGTGACGCTCGGATTCGCTGTCTAAGGCCGAGGTTGCCTCATCGAGCAAAAGAATTGGCGCGTCCTTTAATAACGCACGCGCAATCGCTAGTCGCTGACGTTGTCCACCGGACAAACGTACGCCGTTATCCCCGATGACCGTATCAAAGCCCTGGGGCATTTCTCGAATAAACTCCAGCGCATGCGCCGCTTCAGCTGCTGCTTCAATGGCCTGATGGCTCACTTCAGATCGGCGTCCGTAGGCAATATTGGCTGCCACCGTTTCATTAAACAACGCGACGTCTTGACTCACCAGGGCAATATTGGCGCGCAGACTAAGTAAGCTCGTATCGCGATAATCCACACCATCGATCAACACCTGGCCGCTACTTGGCTGATAAAACCGCGGTAGTAAATTCACTAAGGTGGACTTACCACCGCCCGAGGGGCCGACTAAGGCGACCGTTTGTCCTGGCTCGATCACCAAGTTGACTTCATCGAGCGCTCGTCGATTGGCTTCTGGATAGGTGTAGGACACAGCACGAAACTCAATGCGTCCGCTCACGCGTTGCAATTGAATGCGCCCCGTGTCTTGCTCTGGTGGGGCGTCCAGCACATCAAACACGCTATCGGCAGAAGCCAAGCCGCGTTGTAAGGGCGCATTGACATCAGCTAAATGTTTGAGCGGCGTGAGCAACATCAACATCGCCGTCACGAATGAAACAAATTCGCCCACTGTGAGCGTATTCGCTGCGGCCTCTGATACGGCAATTGCGATGATCACAGCCAACGCAATCGAGGCCACCAATTGCGAGATCGGTACCGTGGCCCCTGCAGCAATGGCTTGACGCATATTGAACCCACGCAAGGATTCACTGACACGGTTAAAGCGCTGCGCCTCATGCGCTTGCCCACCGAACACCTTAACGACTTTTTGGCACGCAATCGACTCTTCTAGGACTTGCGTCAGTTGCCCCATAGCACGCATGGATTCATGGCTCATCTGACGTAGACGGCGCGAAAAAATTCGCACAGCAAACCCCATCGCAGGCGCGACGATTAACGCAATAAGCGTCAGCTTCCAATTCAGATAAAACAACCACCCCAATAGCGCTATCACCTTGATCGATTCACGCACCAGTACCGTCAATACGGTGGTGGCCGCACCAATCATTGCGCCAACATCATTGGTGACCTTGGACATCAACACGCCGGCGGATTGGCGATCGAAGTACCACATGGGTTGGATCATCATTTGCGCAAACATCGAGGAACGAATATCCGACAGCATGCGATTTGTTACCCAACCTAAGGTATACGAAGATACAAAGGTCAGAACACCACGCAACATAAAAATGCCGATGACCGCGGCAGGGATTAAGTACAGATTGGTTGTTTGTTGGCTCAAGAAACTGCCATCGAGCAAAGGCTTCATCAACGCAGGAAACAGCGGCTCGGTGGCGCCCGTGAGCACCATGGTCAGTAACGACACGGCAAACACACGCCAATGCGGCCGCACATAGCCGAGTAAGCGAATATACAAATCGCGGCTGCTGCGCTCAGCCAAAACACCGCCCCAGAACATTTGGTCGGCGAACGCGCGTGTTGAAATCACACATAGCCTTGAATTATAAATGTTTTTCGAGAGCGCCGTGGTGCTGGATAGAATAGCGGATGCGTACAAACTCCCCCAGTGCGTTGCTACTCAATCTGGCTGTGGCCGGTTTTTTTGTTACGACCTTGTTTTCGCACACCGTTGCGGCACGGTTGTTGTTGCTGTTTTTCGCCACGGGGCTCGCGTTATTGCGAGTTGGCACACAGCCCAGCGCGGCAACCGCACGGCTGGTTTCGCTCCCACCGGCTTGGATCGCGTTTTTGCTGTGGGCCATTTGGGCGGGGTTATCCATCTTTTGGTCGGGCGAACCCGAGCGCGCGAGCAAAGAGTTTCGTAACGAAATTATTTATGCCGGCATGGCCTATTGGACTTGCTTTATCGCAGGCCAGTCGCGCGCGGGGTTGCCTTGGTCGATTGGCATCGTTGCGTTAGGTCTGGTTTGCAGCACCCTGCTGTCGATTGGGGTGGGCTTTCAACTGACGCCAAGAGCAATTCAGCAATGGCATGGCGGACCGGGGGCACACAGTTCGGTACTTTTAGTGATGGCACCGCTGGTTTTTATTGCGTGGTGGCAACGAAACATGGACGCAGGAGCGCCGCGGCGCGCACTGAATGCCAGCGTGATGACGATGACCGTGTTGATCCTTCTCTCTGCTTACGCCACATTAAATCGCACCATTTGGCTGGGGTTTGTGCTGCAACTCATCGTTACGGTGGCCGCCCTCTATGGCAATCAGTTGCAATCATTCCGCACGATAAGCACGGCCAACCTGAAACGCTTAGGTGGATTTATTGTCGCAGTCATTATGTGTGTTGCACTGTTTATTTTGACGACTGCTCAACGCAGTGGAATCGAAGAAATTACGCGCGATGTCCGGCTCGGCCTTTGGCACAAAGCTTTGCTGCAACTCATGGATTCACCGTGGGTCGGCTATGGCTTTGGTCGCGGCAATTTTCGGGTTGATTGGATACAAGCCTACGACTCAAACGGTTTAATCTGGCACTCGCACAATCTACTCATCGAGACCGCCATACAAACCGGTGTTATTGGATTGGCCCTGCTACTCTATTTATTTACCAAACTACTCTTGGCCGGAATACAACTCACACAGCGCGCTGATGCACAACAACGCGTTTTGGGCGCAGCAATCCTCGCTATTGTTCTTGGGATGCTAGTTCGCAATTTCACCGATGTGCTGTGGGTGCGAGGCAGTGCGCTGCTGTTTTGGGGTGCACTTGGTGTGGTGTTTGGTTGGGCGCAAGCTCAAATCACTTCAACGCGACAAGTCTGAGTTGCTTTTTTAGCACCATGCAATTTCTGATTATCCGTCGCGACAATATTGGCGATCTGGTCTGCACGACACCCTTACTCACTGCGCTGCGTGCACGTTACCCAAACGCCTGGATTGGTGTATTAGCCAATGCCTACAACGCACCAGCGTTACAACACAATCCCGATATCGATGAAATCTTTGCGTATCAAAAACGCAAGCATCTACCAGCGACCGACTCGGTTGCCCAGCCAAGGTGGCTTAGACATCTACCGTTTGTTTTCTTTGCGCAAGCGATTCTGGCACGCATCGCTATGCTGTGGCGCTTGCGTCAACGACACATTGATACGGTCATTCTCGCTGCAGGCCCCAATGATCCGCATGGGCGACGTTTTGCGCGATGGATCGCCCCGCAACACATTGTGTCCGCAGATGCGATTGCTCCAGGGCAGCACGAAGTGGAACGGGTGCATAGCGTAGCGCGAGCCCTGGGTGTGCAGGGTGCTATTCCAGCACTCACTACTGTTACCACACCGCAGGCCGCAGACGCCGTACGCGCTGCATTCAATCACCTCACCACATCCGCCAATGCGGCGAGTCCCGTCATCGGCATCCATATCAGCGCACGCCGACTCAAACAACGTTGGCCTGCACAACAATGGATCGATCTGATTCATGCCTTGCATGTGGCCCATCACGCGCGCCTGTTGTTGTTGTGGTCGCCTGGCGCAACAGATCATCCACAACACCCAGGCGACGATGCGCTCGCTGCGCACATTCTCTCGCAGACCAAAAGGGCGTCGATCGTGGGCTTACCGACCACGGATCTGGGCGCGCTGTTCGGCGCATTAGATGTGTGTGATGTGCTCGTGTGCAGCGATGGTGGCGCGATGCATCTTGCTGCAGGATTACGCGTACCGATCGTCTGTTTGTTTGGTGATTCGCCCGTAGCTCGCTGGCGACCATGGGCGAGTCCACATCAAGTGCTCGCTGCGCCGTCTGGTGTGGTGTCTGAGATAGATGTCACCACCGTCGCGCAAGCGGTTGAGGCGCAACTACCCAAACAGTTCAAACCAGCGTAGCCATCACCTCATCTAATCCCGCTTGCCAAGACGTGGGGCTCAAGCCCAGCTGTGTACGCAGGCGTTGATGGTCCAATAATGAATACACCGGACGACGTGCAGGCGTTGGATAGTCTAAGGTAGTGATCGCATCGACAGGCACATCGACGCCTGCCGCTTGCACGATGGCTTGCGCAAATCCATGCCAAGTGGTTTGCCCCGCTGCACTGAGATGATACAAACCAGCGCGTTGGGTATCTGCTTGCACCGCTTGAATCGCCTGCAGTGTGAGTCGCGCAATCATCGGTGCCGCCGTGGGCGCACCCTGTTGATCAGCCACAATACGCAAACGCGATTGTGTTTTCGCTAAGCGCAAAATCGTGCGCAAAAAATTATGGCCTGTCGCTGAATACACCCAACTGGTCCGAAAAATTAAATGGCGACATCCACTCGATTGAATGGCGCGTTCACCCTCTAATTTAGTGTGTCCATACACATTCAATGGGTGCGCAGCATCTTCCTCAAGATAGGGTGTGGTCTTGTTGCCATCAAATACATAATCAGTGGAGTAATGCACCAACAATGCATCGCATTGTCTTGCCACTGCAGCGAACACTGCAGGGGCGGATGCATTGATGGCATGTGCAATGTGCGGTTCGGATTCTGCTCGATCCACTGCCGTGTAGGCTGCGGCGTTGATGATGAGTTGCGGTCTGACCTCCAGCACGCGCGCGCGAATTTGTGCGGGCTGTTGCAAATCTAAATCAGCCCGCGTCCATGCTGTGAGCTTACCCACCGACGCCAGCAGCGGTCTTAACGCGGCGCCGACTTGTCCTTGCGCGCCAAGCAATAAAATATTCACGCAAACGTCGCCGCTTGGCTGAGTGGCAACCCGGCCGCATCACGTGCATTGAGCTGCACATCAATATCTTGAATCGGCCACGCAATCGCCAACGCAGGGTCGTTCCACAGCAACACACGTTCGTGCGTGGGCGCGTAGTAGTCGGTGGTTTTATAGAGCACGTCTGCTGAAGCGGATAGCACTAAAAACCCGTGCGCAAATCCTGGAGGAATCCAAGCCATTCGTGGTTTTTCTTCAGACAACTCAAAGCCAACAGCGCGACCAAAATTTGGGGAGCTACGGCGTAAATCAACCGCCACATCCCAAATCGCACCACGTAATACTCGCACTAACTTACCTTGTGTTTGTTGTATTTGGTAATGCAGCCCACGCAACACCCCTTGCGCGGAACGCGAGTGGTTGTCTTGGACAAACGTCACTTCAGCGCCAACGGCTTGAGCAAAGGCACGCTGGTTATAGCTCTCGAAAAAAAATCCACGTGCATCACCAAATACTTGTGGCTCGAGTAGCACGACCTCCGGTAAATCCGTCGGATAAATTTTCATGCGTGCTGGGTTTCGGCCAAGACTTGCGCGAGATAAGCACCGTAACTGCTTTTCGCGAGCGCCGCAGCTAAACGCTCAAGTTGCGCGCGATCGATATAACCCATGCGAAATGCGATTTCCTCAGGGCACGCGATTTTTAGTCCTTGGCGACGCTCAATCGTTTCGATAAAGCGCGACGCCTCAAGCAACGATTCGTGCGTGCCGGTATCTAACCATGCGTAGCCGCGGCTCATGGTGATGACATTTAAATCGCCGCGCAATAAATACGCACGATTCAAATCGGTAATTTCTAATTCGCCACGCGCGGAGGGCTTTAACGCACTGGCTATCGACACCACGCTATTGTCGTAAAAATAGAGGCCGACCACCGCGTGCCGTGACCGCGGTTGCGTTGGTTTTTCTTCCAAACTGATCGCTTGACCCTGCGCATCAAACTCGACTACGCCATAGCGCTCGGGGTCTTGTACCGGGTAGGCAAACACCGTGGCCCCTTGCTTGCGTTGCGCGGCTTGCTGTAAGAGCTTACTTAAATCGTGGCCGTAAAAGAGGTTATCGCCAAGCACCAACGCGCAGGCATCCTTACCAATAAAATCACGGCCAATTAAAAATGCTTGGGCCAATCCATCGGGCGATGGTTGCACTGCGTAAGTAAGCTGCAAACCCCAACGCGACCCGTCGCCCAACAATTGCTCAAATCGCGGGGTGTCTTGCGGCGTGGAAATAATTAGGATCTCGCGTATCCCTGCGAGCATCAGCGTACTCAGTGGGTAATACACCATCGGCTTATCGTAGATCGGCAGCAGTTGCTTAGACACGACCTGCGTGACTGGATATAAACGCGTACCCGAACCGCCTGCCAGGATAATGCCTTTCATCGTACCGCCTCTGCATGATAATTTTTATCGAGCCAACTGCGATACGCACCACTCGTGACATTGCTCACCCACGCTTGATTCTCAAGGTACCAGCGCACCGTACGCGCAAAACCAGAGGCAAACGTTTCGCTGGGTTGCCAGCCCAATTCGTGAGAAATTTTCTCTGCATTGATGGCATAGCGTCGGTCATGTCCAGCGCGGTCTTTTACATACGTGATCAGATCAATATAACGGCGTGTTGTATGCGGTTGCATCTGCTCCAGTAACTCGCACAACGTATGCACGACCTCGAGATTGGTTTTTTCACTTTGCCCACCGATATTGTAGGTTTCACCCACACGTCCTTTGTCGAGCACCACGCGTAAGGCCGCGCAATGGTCGCCAACATACAACCAATCACGCACATTTTTTCCATCGCCATAAATGGGCAACGATTGGCCAGACAATGCGTGATGAATCATCAGCGGCACGAGTTTTTCTGGAAACTGAAACGGGCCGTAGTTGTTCGAACAATTCGTGGTTAAGGTGGGTAAACCATACGTGTGGTGATAGGCACGCACCAAATGGTCTGCGCCAGCCTTGGAGGCGCTATACGGGCTATTCGGTGCATATGGTGTGGCTTCGCTAAAGGCCGGATCATGCGCCTCTAAGCTGCCATACACCTCGTCCGTCGAGACATGCAGAAATCGGAACTGTTGTTGTTCGCTGCCAGATAATGCGGTCCAGTAAGCACGCGCCTCTTCTAATAAAGAAAACGTGCCGACCACGTTGGTCTGGATAAACGCATCTGGGCCATGAATCGATCGATCGACATGGCTTTCAGCCGCAAAGTGCACGATCGCACGCGGTCGGTGCGTGCTGAGTAGCGTTTGAACCAATGCGCGGTCACAGATATCGCCACGCACAAACACATGACGTGCGTCAGCTCGTAACGCATCAAGGTTATGCAAATTTCCGGCATAGGTGAGTAGATCCAAATTAACCACAGGCTCCTGCATTGCGCCGAGCCAATCTAAGACAAAATTTGCGCCGATAAACCCTGCGCCACCGGTGACTAAAATCATGGGGTTATTTCCAAAACGCGCGGTTATTCACGATTACAACAATTATACCGGCGCTACTTGCGGCGTTTGGATACGCAACGTTTGCTCGTTGAGTAGCGTTTGATACAGGGCGTGCATTTTTTCTGCCATCGACTCGATGCCAAATTCAAGCACACTGGCACGTACGGTTTCACTAGACCAGGTGATTTGGCTTGCACGCTGCATTGCTACTGCAAGTGCATTCACATCGCGCGCAGGGACAATCAGGCCATTTTTTTCTGACATGATGACCTCAGCCGCTCCACACTGATCACTCACAATCGCTGGCAAGCCCATGGCAAGTGCCTCTAGAACCACGTTGGGAAACGGATCATAGTGAGTGGGTAATACGAGCACATCGGCAGCAGCATATATCGCTTGCACCTCATCCACGCCGCCTAAAAAATGCACACGATCGCGCAACCCCAACGCGCTGACTTGCGTGGCAAAACGCCGCTGATGTCGATCCGTACCCGCCACCAAGAGCTGCGATGAATCGCTGTGTAAGGCCAACGCGTGCAGGAGTTCTTTTAATCCCTTGCGCGCAAAACCTGAACCGACAAATGCAAACACCGTGTCTGTCGATGATAAAGAGAATTGCTGGCGTGCGGCTTGTCGTCGTTGCGCACGCACTTGCGGATGAAAAGCAGACAAATCCACGCCGTTATAAATGACATGCAAACGAGCAGCGGGAAGATTGAACGCGCGGTGAATTTCTTTCGCTACCATCTGCGAGTTACAGATCACCGCGCGTAATTGCGGATGCTCGAAGAGTGCTTTTTCTTGGGCGCAAATATAACGATGCCAAGGATTAAGTGCATCGCCTAACCGACGCCACCAACCTGCTGCCGCGGCACGGTGCGCCAACCACTGCCGATGCACACCATCACCCGCGCGATAAATCGTACAGCCGGGAATGCGTTCGTGTGATTGCACGAGATCGAAGGCGTGTTGCTTCAGCGCTTGTTGTACGCCCCGTGCAAACCCAATATCACGCCATAAACGTCCAATAAAAAAAGGGTTCACCATCAAGGTACGCAATACCGTATTACGATCTGGCGTACTCCAACGCCGACACAGCAAGGTGACTTCAATGCCTTCACGCGTTAACGCGTCCAACGCCCGCTGCACAAATCGCTCGGCGCCACCATAGGGGTTGTAGCGTTGTCGAATCAGCGCAACTCGGTGCGCAGTGCCTCGCCTAGCGCTCAAGGTGTGTCGATCAACTGCGACACCGCACGCATCACGCGTGCCACATCGAGTTGCTCTAAACAATCACTGACTTTGCCGCCACCACAACCATCCTGTCCACACGGACGACACGTGTGATCGCTGGTCACCACCGCATGCGGCACCATCCAGGGTCCCCACTCTTGATCGCCGCTCGGACCAAACAAAGCAACGACCGGTGTGCTGGTAGCGCTCGCCACGTGTAGCGGCATGGAATCTACACACACCGACACCTTGGCTTGTGCCACCAATGCCACCAATTGTTTGATGCTGAGTGTGCCTGCCCAATTGATCACTGGGGCCTTCGTGCGCGCCAGAATCGTCTCAACAAACGCTTGTTCGGCGGCATCTGGAGCTGCCGTGATTAGCACCCGTTCACCGCGTGCCACGAGTTGGTCAATCAGATGTGCGTTTTTTTCTGCTGACCAACACTTAAATTGCCAACGCGATGCCGGATGAAGATGCACAAACGATTTGGCTGCGAGTCCGACGTGTTGTAAGCGTTGAGCGACTTCGTGTTCTGCAGCATCACCCGCCACAATGTGGACACGACGTTGCGCCAGCGTAGGCTGCAATCCAATGCGTCGCAGCGCATCTAAATTCAGCTCAACTTGGTGTCTGCGTCCATTACGTAACACCGAAAAATAGTGCGTAAAGCTACGCCGCCAAAACCGCCCTCGACCCGGCACCTGTGGCGCAACTGACCAACGCGCTCCCAATGTCCGCGCCAGCCATGCACCGCGCGGCGCCTCGGTCAGATGCACCAGCAAATCGTACTGACGCGCACGTAACGCAAAAAATAATCGCCACTCAGCGCGTAAACGTCCAAGCAAACCCAGATCGCGCCAACGCCGACCGACCGTGTGCAACACACTGAGCGCCGGATGCGCTTCAAGCATCGCCGCGGTGTCGTCGTACACCAGCGCATCAATTTGTATCTCGGGGGCTTGCGCTTTCAATGCCGACAACACCGGCGCGCTCAACAACACGTCGCCATGGTGTCGCAGTTTAATCACCAACGCCCGACGCATCGATTCGATAGGCACCGTATCTTTTAGCATGCACGCACCATACACCAGTGCGCCAATGGGGTCGTGATGGGCTGACGTTGCATCCGTATCCTGCGCGCGTCACATTGCTGCGCAAACCGCCTTCGCCATAGGACGAAGGATCGATAGAATGCCCAGATGGATCGACTACGCTGTCGTTGGTTGTTGTTTGTTGCGTTCACTGTGCTACTTACCCCATGTTGGGCCCAGCCACGACAGGCAACGGATAGCGCCGGACGCGTGATCCTGCTGCGTCAACCGGCACAACGGATTGTCAGTCTTGCGCCGCACATCACCGAATTACTCTTCGCTGCCGGCGCGGGTACGCAAGTGGTGGGTGTATCTGAATTCAGTGATTATCCCGCAGCGGCGCAATCCTTGCCAAAAGTTGCACGCGCAACCGGCATCGACTTAGAACGCCTGCTCGCGCTGCGTCCCGATCTGGTGGTGGCTTGGACAAGCCAAGCGCATCGGCAAAGCTTAGCGCGCCTCGAACAATTGGGGCTCAGCGTCTTTCTGAGTGAGCCGCGCGCGCTCGAGGACATCGCTACGCACATTGAAGCGCTGGGGGTCTTGGCTGGCACCAGCACGGACGCACAAGCAAGCGCTGCCAGTTTTCGCACGCAGCTCGCCGCACTGCGACAGGCTCAATCCTCAAGCGCGCCCTTGTTACGTGTGTTTTATCAAATCGAATCACGGCCGTGGATGACGCTCAATGGAACGCACTGGGTGTCGCAAGCACTGTCTTTATGCGGCGCGCAAAATATATTTGCCGATGCGCGTGTGATTGCCCCGATTGTCGACGCTGAGGCGATCTTGGCCAACCCACCGCAAGTGATTATTTTTGCGCCAACCGATCAACCTGCGCACACTTGGCAAAACGAATGGCGTCGACGGCTCCCGCAATTACCGGCCGTGCGTGATGCACGGTGGATCACGGTCGATGCCAACACATTGCATCGACCGAGCCCACGCATCTTGCCAGCCACTGAAGCGCTGTGTCGGGCGTTACATCAGGTCCGTTAGGGATTGTGTAACGCGCATTTGATAGATGCGACTTACAGATCAATTTCTAAACCAAGCATCAGCGTGCGACCAGCCAACGGATACACCGCATATTTATCTGAAGTAAACGCACTTCGCACTGCGTAGGTGTAGTACTTCGCATCGGTGAGATTGTTCACGTTCAAACTGAGGCGTGCACCGGGCATGCTGTACACGGCCTTGAGATCGATTTTTGTATACGCCGGAATTTTGCTTCCTAAGGTGTTGGGTTCATCGTTATCCATGTATTGACTTGCTACGCGTAGCAGCGTGGCATTGACGCGTGTTTTTGCATTGGCATCCCAACGCGCACCGACGTTCAATTTATGGGTAGGCACTAAAGGAACGTGTTTTCCAGCAATCGACATATTCGTGCCGATCGCATCTGCGCTCCCCGTGAGCGTGCCAGATATAAATCGCGCGTCGGTATAGGTATAGCCACCGCGTACGCTCAGTGTCGATTGCGCCTGCCAACGCGATTCAAGCTCCACACCTTGTCGGCGTGAAGGCGGCAGATTGGTATTGCCTGTGCCCGTGGTAAACGGATCGAGATGAATCTCATCGCGAATATCAGTACGAAATACCGCGGCACGCACAAACGTGGTTGAAGAGGTCCATTCGGCGCCGAACTCACCGGTGTAAGCCACTTGAGGCCGCAAGATTTGAAACTCTTGGTTGTAGCTTGCATTGGATTCATACAACTCATCAACGTTTAACAAGCGGTAACTACGACCCAACCGTGCAAAACCACTCCAGGTGGCGTTAGGTGTATGACGCAGCCCCATCTCCCATGCTTGTTGTCGTTGTACCGCTGCGGCATCACTTGCCGCTGTGGGGTTCGCGCCATTTAAGTTCGTCAAGCCCGTATAGCCACCCGAATTGGTGTCCAGATGATCGGTCGCTGCAAACGCGACACGTTCGCGGCGCAAGCCCAACGTCAGCCCCGTGCGTTCGCCCAATGCAATTCGGTCTTGCAGATAAAACGCGCGGTTGTGTTGTGCAACAGTGACGATGTTGCTTGGAGTAGCTAAATTATCTTGCGAGTCTGCAGTACGCAATCGATAACGCCAATCGTGCAGATCCACACCCATGGTCAGCACGTGTTGGAATCCAGCTGCTTGCACAGGAAACCTCACGCGCGGCGTGATCGACGTATTTTCGAGCGCAATTTCTCTTGCACCACTTGCAGCATAAAACGCGCGCTGATCTTTGCCTCGATAATCAAGACCCATCATCCATTCGGCCTCGCCGATGCGCGCACCAAGCGTCAGACCAACACGCCCACCATCACGACTCGCGTAGTCGTTCGGTGTTTGCGCGCCACGCGGATTACTTTGAAATTCATTGGTGCTTGTGGAGGCCTGAATCGTACGTGCGCCGGGCAAACGTAAATCTTGTTTGTCACTACCGGCACGAAAATCTAAGTACGTTTGATCATCGCCCCAACGCATGCCGATATTTGCGTTGGCTTGCTCATTGCGATTGTTGCTGCGATAGCCGTTCGACACATAGCCATAGCTGTTTGCATTGAATGCAAATCGGTCGTAGCTGATGCGTCCGGACACTTGCCCTTCGTTGGTTCCGTACGTACCGGTACGCGCCAGCAGTTCGGCTTGTGGGCCTTGTTTAAATGGTGAGCGCGTCACAATATTAATCACACCACCACTGGCTCCATCGCCATACAGCACCGCGCCCGTACCGCGCAAAATTTCTACACGTTCGATCGACGATAACGGCACCGAGGCCCATTGCACCGCACTTTGATCGATGTCATTGAGTCGTCGACCATCAACCAGAATTAACGTGTTCTGTCCGCCTGTGGCGCCAAAGCCACGCAAGTCGATGGTGGTGGTGGCTGCGTTATTACCAAAATAATCTTGTATACCAATGCCCACTTGCTCGGTGAGCAAATCGGGCAATGTTTTGGCGGGGCTCGCAGCAATGTCTTCGCGACCGATCACGGTCACGCTGGCGGGTAACTGTCGCGCATCGGTGTTTAAGCGTGGCGCTGACACCACCACCGCATCGAGCGATGCATCGACAGACAGTTGTGCAAAGGCTACGCACGGTGTGAGCGCAAGGCTCAAAGAGAACGACAAAGACCAACGCATGACCACTCCAATTTCGAGCCCCCAGCGACCCCGCAGGTTGCAATATCGAAATGGACGAAAGAAAAGGACGTGGCGAACGCGCGCAATGCAATACAAGATTGCTTTGCGTGTGTCGATCGGTGCATCCCCGCAACCGTCCAACCGCGACCCTGTACGCAGGGTCGGCCAATGGGCCGGTATACGGGCTGACGCGTCCGAAGCGCTGGAACGTATCCAGCGATGCGGGGATTGCATCGCCTTCCCATGGGTTCAACCACAGTGGCATGTGATGCAACTTAAACGCGCTTACCGTTGCGGGGGCAGCACAGGTTATCTCTGGACCGTTTGGCCATTGACCCCTGTTTCCCGTTTAACCCAAGTCGCGGTGAAGACGATTGGGCACCTATCAGGCGTGCGGATAGTAACAGATACATCCCCTTTCACACTGAAATCGTGCGACGTTTCTTGACGGCGCAGAAAATCTCCCTCTATAGTGCTTGGATGGATGAAGGCTTACGCGCACTCGAAGAAAAAATCTCGCAAATTACGCAATTAAATGCGCGTCTGCGTGATGAAGCACAAACGCTGCGCCAACAATTGGCGGCAGCCAACAACGAGATCGCACGTCAACAAGACAAACTTGAGACTGCACGCACGCGCATTACTGACATGCTTGCGCGCTTGCCGAGCGAAGAGGTTTAGTACCGATGGCTGAAGCAGAAACGCTTGAAATCTCCTTGCTTGGCCGTAGCTACAAAATCGCCTGCCCAGAGGGCGAACGCGATAACTTGCTTCAAGCGGTAGCCTATCTTGACGGCAAAATGCAAGACATCAAACAAGCAGGAAAAATTGTTGGCACCGAACGGATTGCCGTGATGGTCGCGCTCAATATCGCGCACGAAATGCTGTCAGTAAACGTTGGCGGTGGATTGGACCTAGGCGAGGCCAAGCGTAGAATCTCCGCCATGCAAGCGCAGTTAGATGACGCGCTCGCGCGTCAAGATCAGCTGTTTTAATTGTCGTTTTCTTGTTTGCTGTCGTCGTGATTAAATTATTTATTTTCGGTATCGATACACCTCGTGTTTGATACCGCGCAGTCTGCGTCCCCTGCTGTGTTCGACCGGGCTCAGTTTCCGAACCGATAGCGGTATTTGGTTGCTGCCTCTGGTGCCACTGTTGTGATCGTCCCTCGCCTGCGAGCCGGATGAACCTGATGTGGCCGGTAAGTAACCGTCCTGGACCTTTGCTGGGTTCGGGAGACGAGCTCACCGGCACGAGCGGGGGACACCCTCAATTACACCGCGGTCAGCGTCCACGCGTGGGCAACGGCGCATGCGTAACCCTTGCTAATCGTGAACCGTTGATCGTAAATCGCTGCAGACATGCCTAAATATTGGTTGATGAAATCCGAGCCCAACGAGTGCTCGATTGATGACGCACTCGCTGCGCCCAAACAAACGGTGCCTTGGACCGGCGTACGTAATTACCAAGCGCGCAATTTCATGCGCGATCAAATGCAACGCGATGATGGGGTGTTGTTTTATCACTCGAGTTGCGCCGAACCAGGCATTGCGGGCTTGGCCGTCGTGGCCAGTCAAGCCTATCCAGATGCAACCCAATTCGAACGACGCAGCAAGTATTACGACGCTGCCGCCACTTTAGAAAAACCGCGCTGGATGCATGTCGATGTTCGCGCGTTACGTAAAACACGCTTGATCTCAATTGCTGAATTACGTACGCACGCAGCCTTAGCAGAGATGCAAATACTCAAGCGCGGGAATCGCCTGTCCATCACGCCAATCACAGCAACGGAATGGGCATTCATCACCAAACGTTTACTCAAATGACCCCCCTAAAAAACGACACGTTTTTGCGCGCCCTCGCGCGGCAGCCCACCCCACACACACCGATCTGGTTGATGCGCCAAGCCGGTCGCTATTTGCCTGAGTACAACGCCACACGCAAACGTGCAGGCAGTTTTTTAGGGCTCGCAAAAAATCCGGACTACGCCACTGAAGTCACGCTACAACCGCTAGAGCGGTTTGCGCTAGACGCGGCGATTCTTTTTTCTGACATCCTCACGGTACCCGATGCCATGGGATTGGGCTTGTACTTTGCCGATGGCGAAGGTCCGCGTTTTCATCATCCGTTGCGCGATGAACGCGCGATCAAAGCACTGCACGTGCCGGACCCGCACACGGAGTTGCGCTATGTGATGGAGGCTGTCAGCAGCATTCGTCGCGCACTCGATGGCCGTGTCCCGCTAATTGGGTTTTCTGGCAGCCCATATACGCTTGCGTGCTACATGATCGAGGGCGGTGGCAGCGATGACTTTCGCACAGTCAAAACGATGCTCTACAGTCGACCCGATTTGTTACATCACCTATTGCGTATTACCGCGCAGGCGGTGATTGATTACTTAAACGCGCAAATTATCGCCGGCGCACAAGCGGTCATGATCTTCGATACTTGGGGCGGTAATCTCACCAGCGCTGGTTATGCAGAATTTTCTCTGGCCTATCTGCAACAAGTGGTGGCTGGACTCAAACGCGAACATAACGGCGAACGCATTCCAAGCATCGTCTTTACCAAGGGCGGGGGCGGTTGGCTTGAGTCGATGGCCGATCTGGGCTGTGATGCGCTCGGTATTGATTGGAGTACCGACCTTGCGCTGGCCCGACAACGCGTCGGCGCGCGCGTCGCCTTGCAAGGGAACCTCGATCCGGCGGCGTTGTTTGGCAGCGAAGCCACGCTGCGGTCCGAGGCGCGACGCGTCCTGGATGCTTTTGGCGTAGGCCCTGGGCACGTCTTCAATTTGGGTCATGGCATTTCGCAATTCACGGCCCCTGAACAAGTCGCCGTGCTCGTGGATGAAGTGCACACTTACAGTAAGCGACAGCGGACGAGTTAAGGCATATTGGCTACGAGCCGGGTTGAAAAAAGTCGCCTAACCCCTTGACTTATGCACAAATTAGCCAAGTCGCCGGAGTCGCTGCCCATGAAATCTGCTTGACTCGCCAAAAAGCCAAGCAATGCATTGATTTATAAATAAAAAATAATTTTTTCCGCGTTCGCAAGCATAAAATTACCGCCTTGACAAACCCCTTCTTTTGACCAATGACAGCGTTTTACTCACAAACTTATCCACAAGACCGCCGGCAAAAGCAGAGAAGCCCTTTGCGTAGAGGGCTTACGCGCACTTTCGCGATAGTTCAGCTCAACGAGGCTGGCTAAGCCATTGCCCAATTTGAGAATTTCTCTTCTTGCCGTGGTACCGCGCCCTTGGTCATGAGTATTGCCCGTATCGCCCTCGACGTCCCTTTACCCAAGCTGTTCGACTATCTGTGTGGTCCGCTGCCCGTGGCCGTCGGGGACCGGGTGGTCGTACCCTTTGGCAAGCGACTATTGGTTGGTGTCGTGCTCGAGATTCTCGATCAAAGTGATGTCGACACCGCGCGCCTAAAATCGATTGCCTCGATACGCGAAGATGCACCACGTCTGCCTGCAGACTGGATTGCGCTGATGCATTTTTTATCTGGCTACTACCAGCACCCATTAGGCGAAACAGTGCTGAGCGCACTACCGCCTCGCTTACGCAGCCTCAACCCATTACCACGCGAAACGCTGGCGTTTTGGACACGCACCAAGCTCGCTCCCGAGGCAGGCTCCTTGCGCCAAAGCCATCGTCGCACGTTGCTCGAAGAATTTTCTGCGGTGGCTCTGGGCGCACCTATCGCTGAATCGATATTGATTGCAGACGATGCGCGACGTCGAGTGGCGCTACGTGCGTTAGCGCAAGACGGTTGGATCACACGCTGCGCGCCGCCTTGGGCCACACGTTTTGTGCCACCACATCCGCTCACCGCGACGCAAGAGCGCGCACTCGAGGTCATCCGCGCAGCGGCTGGGCAACACCAAACGTTTTTGCTACATGGCGTGACGGGTAGCGGCAAAACAGAAGTGTATTTTCAATGCATTGCCGACCTGCTGGCGCAAGGCGGTCAAACGTTGGTGTTGGTCCCCGAAATCGGACTCACCCCACAGCTCGAAGCGCGTGTTCGCGCTGCTTTTCCAGAAACAGCGTTGAGTGTCTTACATAGCGGCTTAGAAGAGTCGGCGCGTACCAGTGCGTGGTTACGCGCTGCGCGAGGCGAATCGGGGATTATTTTGGGCACACGATTGGCCGTGCTCACGCCGCTTCCGCGCTTAGCGATGATCATTGTCGATGAGGAGCACGACACTTCATTTAAACAACATGAAGGCGTGCGTTACTCGGCGCGTGATGCCGCGATTTTTCGTGCGCAACAAAGTCGTGTTCCCGTGTTGCTTGGCACCGCCACGCCGTCGCTTGAAAGTTACGCCAACGCCATCAACGGACGCTACAAGCGGATAGAACTACGCGAGCGCGCCTCGCCCGGTGCGCAACTACCGCGTGTACACACCATCGACATGCGTACCGCCGTGCAATCGCATGGATTAGCGCAAACCCTACAAGATGCGCTGGCTGCACGCTTAGCGCGTGGCGAACAAAGTTTACTGTTTATCAATCGTCGCGGTTATGCCCCAGTGTTGGCCTGTGGTGCGTGCGGTTGGAATGCGGCGTGTGTGCGCTGTAGTACACGCTTAGTGATGCATCGAGCGGATCAACGTTTGCGTTGTCATCATTGCGGACTAGAAGAGCCCATCCCCGCGGCCTGTCCAACGTGTGGCAATGTCGATCTCGAGCCACTTGGGCGCGGCACACAACGCATCGAGGAAACACTGGCCACGCACTTTCCTAACGCGCGTCTGGTGCGTATCGATCGCGATACGGCGCGCGGTAAATCGTTGATCAGCACCTTAGATGACGTGCGTGCCGGTGGCGCAGATATTTTGATCGGCACACAACTCATCGCCAAAGGACACGATTTTCCGCAGCTGACTTTTGTTGGCGTACTGAATGCCGATCACGCATTACTGTCCACAGACTATCGCGCAGCGGAGCGTTTATTCGCCACGCTCATGCAGGTGGCTGGACGCGCCGGGCGGCGCGAAACCTTGGGTGAGGTGATCATCCAAACGCGTTATCCAGAACATCCGTTGTATCGCGCCTTGGCGCGACACGATTACGCCGGCTTTGCACGCAGTCAATTGGCTGAACGTCAAGCGGCTGGATTTCCACCCAGCGTATTTGAAGCTGCGTTACGCGCCGAAGCGCCTCGTTTAGTCGATGCGTTAGCGTTTTTACGGCGCGCGGCCGAACTCGTCGAACCACCCAACGGCGTGCAATTGTTTGATCCGGTCCCGCACGTCATTACGCGGCGTGCCAACAAAGAGCGCGCGCAGCTGGTGGTGCAATCAACAGCGCGCCCGGCATTGCAAGGGTTTTTACGTCAATGGAACGCCGCCATCCACGAAGATGCGCCGCGCGGGATTCGCTGGCACATTGATGTTGATCCGATCGAGTTTGATTAAGCGTCACAGGTATAATTCGCCCCCCTTATGATGCCCGACACTAAAGCCGCAATCACGGCACGACTCCACGCCGCACGCATGCAAGTGGCGCCCGAGTCTGCACAAACACCCATCTTGCTTGAGCGTCCCAAGCAAGCCGAGCACGGCGATCTGTCCTGCAATATCGCCATGCAATTGGCCAAGGCGCTTAAAGCCAATCCGCGTCAGATCGCCGAACAAATTGTGGCCGCACTCCAAGCGCAAACACAATGGGCCGATGGACTCATCAGTGCGGCCGAAATCGCGGGCGCAGGGTTTATTAACTTACGTTTATCGATCCGCACAAAACATGCGGTGATCACGCAGGTACTCAACGCACCCGCCGACTGGGGTCGCGGCGCGCGCACCCAAGAAAATATTCAAGTCGAGTATGTATCGGCTAACCCCACGGGGCCGTTACACATTGGCCATGGTCGTGGCGCAGCTTATGGCGCTAGTCTTGCCAATGTCCTAGCGGCGGCCGGCGCAACCGTTACACGCGAGTTTTACATCAATGATGCCGGTCGGCAGATGGATATTCTTGCGCTGAGCGTTTGGTTACGTTATCTCGAAGCACGTGGTCGTACGGTGGCCTTTCCTGCCGATGGGTATCGCGGCGCTTATGTTCGCGATATTGCTGTCGCTCTGAATCAAGCCCACGCAGCACAACTCGAACGCGATGATCCACGCTTCGCTGCAGCACTACAAGCCGCGGCGCAATCCGAACAAGTCGCGGATGATGAAGCAGTACGCGGAGACGCAGCGCTCGATGCACTGATCGCGCTCGCCCGCGAACTTCTCGCCACTGATTGGCGCGTGGTGCATGGATTTGCACTCCAAGCGATGTTGGCCGATCAGCAAGACGATCTCGCGCAGTTTGGTGTGACTTATGCGCATTGGTTTTCTGAACAATCGCTGCACGATTCGGGGCAAGTGGCGCGCGCAGTTGCGCAACTCGAATCCGCCGGACACACCTACATCAAAGACGGTGCCTTATGGTTTCGTTCGACCACCTTTGGCGATGAAAAAGATCGCGTCATCCGCCGCGAAAACGGTTTACTCACTTACTTTGCTTCAGACATTGCGTACCACCTTGATAAATTTTCGCGTGGCTTTGATCGGGTAATCAACGTCTGGGGCGCTGATCATCACGGCTACATTGCGCGCGTCAAAGGGGCGCTGCTCGCTTGCGGGGTCGATGCCCAACGTCTGACCGTTGCGTTAGTGCAATTTGCCGCGCTATTTCGTGGTGGCGAAAAAGTTGCCATGGGGAAACGCTCCGGCGAATTTGTCACCCTGCGGGATTTACGTCGAGAGGTGGGCGATGATGCCGCAAGATTTTTTTATGTGCTGCGTAAATCAGATCAACATCTCGATTTCGATTTGGACTTAGCCAAAAGCCAGTCCAATGATAATCCGGTGTACTACGTCCAATATGCACATGCGCGGGTCTGCAGCATCTTTGTACAAGCCAAACGTGACGCGCAGTCCTTGCACAGCACACCACTCAGCCCACTTGAAGGCGCACGCGAACTGGCGCTGATGCAGCGGATCGGTGAATTTCCCGAACTGATTCAAACCGCGGCACGCGAGTTAGCACCACACTTAATCGCTTTTTACCTTCGCGAGCTCGCCGCCGACTTCCACGCCTTCTATAATGCCGAACGCATCCTCGTGGAGGATGCCGCCCTCAGTGAAGCGCGTTTGGCCTTGTGTGCCGCGACGCGATACACCTTAGCCAATGGGTTGGCTTTGTTGGGTGTGAGCGCCCCCGAGAGGATGTAAATCATGCGTCAAGCCAGCGTCCAAACCACCGCAGCCAGTCGAGCACGCCAGCACGGCGGCTTTTTGTTTGGCATGTTTGTTGGCTTATTTATTGGTTTAGCGATTGCATTGGGCATCGCCGTGTACTTAAACAAAACGCCGGTACCGTTCATGAATCGCAAACCAGCCGATACCAAAGCCGAGCCTTCTGGTGCGCCGGTGAGCAAAGCGGCCGATAAACCCAAGTTTGATTTCTACAAAATATTGCCCGGCAGCGAAGAGCCCGTCAGCGACAAAGAACTGAAGGCTGCAGCGCGCGCCGCCGATGGCAGCAAAGATTTATATTTTCTACAAGCCGGCTCGTTCGCCAATCCTGTTGATGCCGACAACCGAAAAGCACAGCTTGCCATCTTAGGTTACGAGGCCTCAGTCGAGCCCTCGACCGTACCCGAAAAAGGCACGATGTACCGTGTGCGTTTAGGCCCTTACACACGCGTGGAAGAGGTCAATAAAGTGAAAGACTCACTCAAACAAAACGGCATCGAAGCCGATCCAGTAAAAATTAAAGATCCTGCAGCAGCAAAAAAATAAACCATCCTTTTTGGAGAATGACATGGTCTGTCTACTCAGCGCACCTGCATTCAATTTAATCGGGCGTAGGCTACGCGCGTTTTCTTGGCTTGCCTGTGTATCTTTTTTGTCGCTTGGCCTGCACGCTGTGGCGCAAGCCGAGCCCGTCGCGGGTAAAGATTTTTCTGTGTTGGCGACGCCACAAGCAGTCGAAACCCCCGGAAAAATCGAAGTGTTGGAATTTTTTTGGTACGGCTGCCCACATTGCCACAGCCTTGAACCCATCCTAGAGCCGTGGAGCAAAAAACTTCCAGGCGACGCACAATTTCGTCGTATCCCAGCAGTGCTCTCAGACGGATGGGTACCACATGCACGTATTTATTACGCCTTCGAAGCACTCGGTGTACTTGAGCGCGTGCACAAGCCGTTCTTTGATGCCATTCACCGCGATCGTCTTAACATTACGAGCGAAGCCGCGATGAATCAATGGCTAGAAAAAAATAATATCGATCGAAAAAAATTCGATGAGGCGGTAAAGTCCTTTGGCGTGCAAGCGAAGGTCAAACGCGCAGCACAACTGTCCGCTGCCTATAAGCTCGATGGTGTGCCCATGCTGGCGGTGAATGGTCGCTACACCATCAGCGCAGAACAAGGTGGTAGCCAAGCCGGCATGTTGAATGTGACGCAATCGTTAATCGATGTCGCGCGTAAAGACGCACGCAAATAATCCCACCAACGGCGCGACTACGATTGAATGCGCAGCATCGCGTAACTGCCAGGCGCATCCTCAAGCACCTGTAAACCTTCACCCGGCGTGCGTGCAGCAACCAGCGCGCTTTGTGCATCGCCACTTTCTGCGTTACGTGCACAAACCCAAGCGTTCCAATCAGGCCACCACGAGCCAGCATGCTGCTGAGCGCTCGCTTGCCAAGCCTCTGGGGTGTCGGGTAATGCGTCGTTGGTCCAGTAGCAATATTTATTCGCTGCCGGTGGATTCACAATACCCGCGATATGCCCGGATGCGCCCAACACAAATCGCGTTGGGCCACGTAAATAACGCGCACCTCGATATGTACCCTTCCATAGCGCGATGTGATCTTCGGTTGTCGACACAAAATACGCCGGCACCGTCACGCGCGATAAATCGAGCGGCACGCCAGCGAGTGTGACGCCACCGGGTACACCCAGCAAATTATTCAAGTACATGTTGCGCAAATAAAAACTATGCATGCGCGCCGGCATGCGTGTGGCATCTGAATTCCAGTACAGCAGATCAAACGGAAACGGGTCTTTACCCATCAGATAATTGTTCACCACAAACGACCAGACCAAATCGTTGGCGCGCAATAAGTTAAACGTGCTGGCCATTTCGCTGCCCTCAAGATAGCCGCCATGCTTTTGCATGCGCTCTTCGAGTCGGGCCACTTGCGCTTCATCGATAAACACGCCTAATTCGCCGGGTTCGGAGAAATCAAGTAAAGACACAAAAAAAGTCGCACTGCCAACACGATCTTCGCCACGCGCAGCTAACCAAGCCAGCGTACAGCCTAACAACGTGCCACCTAAACAGTAGCCAATAAAATTTACCGTACGTTCGCCAGTCGCCCGCTCCACCGCATCCAAGGCCGCCAACGGCCCTTGTTGCATGTAATCCTCGAACCCTTTATCAGCAAGCTGCGCATCGGGATTAACCCAAGAGATCACAAACACCGTATGACCTTGGTCGAGCGCCCACTGAATAAATGAATTTTTTGTGCGTAAGTCGAGGATGTAGTACTTGTTAATCCACGGCGGAATAATCACCAGAGGCCGGCGCTGCACCTGCGCAGTTCGAGGTGTGTACTGAATGAGCTGCATGAGTTCGTTTTGAAAGACCACTTTACCTGGAGTGGTCGCGACATTTTTTCCGAGCGCAAACGCATTCATATCCGTCATGCGAATGCGTAATTGACCTTGCCCCTGCTCGATATCATCGAGCAGATTATTTAGTCCTTTGATCAGGTTTTGTCCCTGACTAGACAGCGTTTCGCGCAACACCTGCGGATTGGTCATCGCAAAATTGGTTGGCGATAGCGCATCGATAAATTGACGCGTAAAGAAGGTCACTTTTTTACGCGAGTTCTCGGGCAGATCGTGCACCTCTGCGACTGCACTTTGTACGTGCCGCGCGGTGATCAAATACGATTGCTTAATAAAATCGAATAAAAAATCATCCTGCCATTGCGCATCTTTAAATCGCTGATCGCCTTTGGCCGGTTCCGCAATTTCTGGGGCTGTTAGTCCAAATAAACGCATCCATGTGCTCTGCCACAAGCGCAATGTATCCATCGTCAGATTGATCGATGCCGCTGCCATGGCATACGGATCTTTGAGTAAATGCGCGTACCAATCGAGATAGGCTTGCGCTAAACCCAACTCATCACGCAACCCGCCTGCATCGCTTTGCTTTTGTGCAAAGGCACTTAGTACGCGCGCTGCACGCTCGGCGGTATCAACATAAATGCGCGCCAGTGCGTTGGGGTCAACGCCCGGTGTGGCTGCGTCTTGTTGAGTGGATGGCGTGGGCATATGCAGTACTCCTTGCGTTGAGCTGACCACTCGAGCCAACGCACTGCCTGGGGATAGGTGCGTTAGCCCTCGCTAAGCGACAGCATAACGGAGCACACCATCGCTGCCAACGCGACGTGTTAAGCGACCGGCATAAAACAAGTGGTGTAAGTGCGCCACCGCCTCGCCCATCGCAAAGGTGGTCTGATGTAAGTCGAGCTTGCGTCGAAACAAAGTTTCTAAGAGCGCCGCCGCGGCCAGCGGTTCGCTGGCGTTGCGTAGTGCCGCTTCCATATCCGCTAAGCGCTCGGCATGGTGCTGCTCGAGGGCATCGACCCGCAGATGTGCGCCACGAAATGGTAATCCATGCGAAGGCAAAATCAACGTCTCGGCGGGCATTTGCCGATAACGCGGAATCGATTGCAAAAATAACCGCAACGGATCGGCCTCGGGTTCAATCGTCCAGACACTGACGTTGGTCGAAATTTTCGGCAACAACATGTCACCAGAGATACATACACCCAGTGAAGATGACCATAGCGAGACATGCTCTGGGGCATGGCCTTGCCCCACCACCACCTGCCAGGGCTGACCGTTGATGGTGAGCGTTTGCCCATCGATTAAACGTCGATAGCCGCGCGGCAATGCGTCGACCATACGTCGATAGAAATTGCCACGCGCCAATAACTCCGCATCGTGTTCAGCGCTCAAACCATTGGCCTTATAAAACGCCAACGCCTCTTCTGCTGAATAGCCTGCCGCATCGTTAAACACCGCATGGGCGGTGAGGTACTCGCCCTGCGTCATCCAAAACTCGCATTGAAAGCGTGTGCGCAACCAACTCGCCAAGCCCGCATGGTCTGGATGGTAATGCGTCACGATCAAACGCCGTACCGGTGTGCGTCCAATCACCGTCTCGATGATCTGCGTCCACGCCGCACGCGTTGCGTCATTGGCGAGCCCACAATCAACCAAGGTCCAACCGGGCGCGCCATCGACGCTGTCTTCTAACAACCACAGGTTGATGTGATCGAGGGCAAAAGGTAACGCCATACGCAACCAATACACGCCTGGGGCCACACGTGTCACAGCCCCTGGCGCAGGGACGTCGGGGAAGGGGAATTCAAGCGATGAAATCATCGGGGCAGCCATGGCGTTGGGGCGCAATCTGTGTGGGATGAACAACGAAATCGGGGTCGGGTCGGCTAGAATCGACGATCGACTCAACGACACGGCGTGCAACAGCGTGAGCACACATTATCGCTGCGTGGCACGGCATGGACAACCAAAGCAGGCGAAACAGCGCAACACGCCAACACGCGAGCATGAATTTTTCTTTTTTACGCTTTGATCACGGCGCCCAGATCGATGCCTTGCGCGAGACGGTGCAACGCTTTGCCGCCCAAGAAATTGCGCCGCGCGCCCACGACATCGACACCTCTAATGCGTTTCCGATGGATCTATGGCCTAAATTGGGTGCCTTGGGTTTATTGGGCATCACCGTGGATAGCGAATACGGTGGCAGCAACATGGGCTATTTGGCTCATATCATCGCTATGGAAGAAATCAGTCGCGCCTCGGCATCAGTGGGGTTGTCTTATGGCGCGTTTTCAAATTTGTGCGTGAATCAAATTTATCGGCATGGCAATGACGCACAAAAGCGCAAATACCTCCCGACATTAATCGCGGGCTCTCGCATTGGTGCGCTGGCCATGAGTGAGCCTGGCGCAGGATCGGATGTGGTCAGTATGCGTTTACGCGCGCAGCGGCGCGGTGAGGCGTATGTACTCAATGGCAACAAAATGTGGATCACCAACGGTCCTGACGCCGATGTATTGGTGGTGTATGCCAAAACCGATGCCGATGCAGGCACCCGTGGCATCACCGCGTTTTTAATCGAAAAAGGGATGCGCGGGTTTAGTACCGCACAAAAACTCGACAAACTCGGCATGCGTGGCTCCAACACGTGCGAGCTAGTGTTTCGTGATTGTGTAGTGCCCGCCGAAAACGTGATGCGCACCGAAGGCCAAGGCGTCAATATCTTAATGAGTGGCCTTGACTACGAACGCGCGGTGCTTGCAGGCGGCCCTTTGGGCATCATGGCTGCCTGCTTAGATTTAGTACTGCCCTACGTGCATGCACGCAAACAATTTGGTCAAGCCATTGGTGAGTTTCAGCTCATGCAAGGCAAACTCGCCGATATGTACGCCACGTTTTCGTATTGTCGGGCCTATGTGTATGCGGTGGGCCAAGCACTTGATCGCGGAGAAACCACGCGCAAAGATGCGGCAGGGGCGATTTTGGTGGCCGCAGAAAAAGCCACTTGGATGGCCGGTGAAACGATCCAAGCACTCGGTGGTATGGGCTATGTGAATGAAACCGGCGCTGGTCGACTGTGGCGCGACGCCAAGCTCTATGAAATTGGCGCAGGCACCAGCGAAATTCGTCGCTGGTTAATTGGCCGCGAATTATTTGCTGAAACGATGTGAAAGAGGCATTGGCATGTTGAATGATCCAGTGGTGATTGTGTCTGCAGCGCGCACGCCGATGGGCGCTTTTCAAGGTGTACTGAAAGATCAAACCACACCGCAGCTTGGTGCGGCGGCGATTCGTGCAGCGATCGAACGCGCAGGGCTCGCCGCTTCGCTCGTTGAAGAAGTGGTGATGGGCTGCGTGCTACCCGCAGGGTTAGGTCAAGCGCCTGCACGACAAGCCAGCCTCGGTGCTGGACTGTCGTTATCTGCTGGCTGCACCACCATCAACAAGATGTGTGGCTCCGGCATGAAAGCTGCGATGTTCGCGCACGACCTACTGGCTGCAGACAGTTGCGCAATTGTTGTTGCTGGCGGCATGGAGTCGATGACTAACGCCCCCTATCTGATGCCTAAAGCACGTGAAGGGTATCGTATGGGTCATCAACAAATTCTCGATCATATGTTTTACGACGGCTTAGAAGATGCTTACGACAAGGGTCGTTTAATGGGCACCTTTGCAGAGGCGTGCGCTGATCAGTTTCATTTTTCACGAGCAGCGCAAGATGCCTTTGCCATCACGTCCCTTGAGCGTGCACAACAGGCCAACACCTCGGGTGCATTTTCGTGGGAGATTGCTGCGGTCAACACCAGCGGAAAACATGCCGCGCGCATCGAACAAGACGAGCAACCGTTTAAAGCCAATGTTGCAAAAATTCCTTCGCTCAAACCCGCATTTCGACAAGATGGCACGGTCACTGCAGCCAATTCTTCTTCGATTTCGGATGGGGCCGCAGCACTGGTCATGATGCGCCGCTCGCGCGCTGAAGCCCTTGGCCTGACACCGATTGCTTTGGTGGTGTCACACACCACACATGCGCAAGCACCGGCATTGTTTACGACGGCCCCAGTGGGGGCGATCAGTAAATTATTGGATAAAACTGGTTGGCGCACGCAAGAGGTGGATCTATTTGAAATCAACGAGGCGTTTGCAGTCGTGACCATGGCCGCCATGCATGAACATCAACTCCCCCATGAAAAAGTCAACATCCATGGCGGCGCGTGTGCACTGGGTCATCCGATTGGCGCATCGGGAGCACGTATTTTGGTGACATTGATTGGTGCGTTACGACAAACCGGTGGGCGACGTGGTATCGCCAGTTTATGTATTGGTGGTGGCGAAGCCACCGCGATGGGCATTGAATTACTCTCTTGAACATTTGACGATGAAAGTGACTCACGCATGAAAACTTTATTAATTATCGGCGCTTCACGCGGCATTGGTTTTGAAATGGCGCGTCAAGCACGCGCCGAGCAATGGCAGGTGATCGGTACTGTGCGTAATGCAGCTGGCATCACGCAACTCGAATCGATTGGCGCGCAAGGCTACATTCTTGATGTGACCGACGCCAATGCAGCCATCACGCTCAAAGCACAACTGGGCGACACGGCCTTAGATGTCGCGTTGATCAATGCAGGTATTTTTGGTCCACGCACACCAAAACTTGAAGCGCCCAGCCACGCCGACTTTAATGCCGTGATGCAAACCAACGTATTTGGCGCCATGCAATTGGGTGCCACCGTGGGCGCAGCCTTGGTCGCGCGACGCGGCACCTTGGCGGTGACCAGTTCACGCATGGGTTCGATAGGGGTGCGTGATGGCACAGCGGGTTGGTTGTATCGGGCAAGTAAAGCGGCGCTGAATTCCGTGCTCAAAGACATGTCGTTGGTTTTGGGCCCACAAGGCGTGACGTGCGTGACGTTTCACCCTGGTTGGGTCAAAACCGACATGGGTGGGAGCGGTGCCGATATCGATGTGGCCACCAGCGTGCGTGGCATTCGTCAAACGATTGCCCATGTCACGCCCGCCCAGAACGGCAGTTTTTTAAATTACGACGGCTCGCCGATTCCCTGGTAAGTCTGATGATATTGGGTGCAGAACATCGCTTGCTGTTTGAATCAGTGCGTCAAGTTGCGCAACGCGAACTCGCCCCCCACGCAGCACACTGGGATCGCACGCAACACTTTCCGCGCGAGGCATTGCACGCCTTAGGCAAACTTGGCTTGGGAGGCGTCGCGATCGCTGACACGTGGGGTGGTGCTGGTATGGATAGCACCGCACTCGCACTCGCCATTGAAGCCATTGCTTATGGCGATGGGGCAACGTCCACGATCCTCGCCGTCACCAATTTAGCGGCAGGTATCGTGCAAGGCTTCGGTCACGATGCACAACGAGAAACTTTTTTACGACCACTGGCGAGTGGGCAGCAATTGGGTGCGTTTTGTTTAACTGAGCCACAGACTGGCTCTGATGCTAGCGCCATCACCACACGCGCCGAAAAAAACGCACAAGGCTACGTGCTCAATGGCGTGAAGCAATTTATTACGTCGGGCAAAAACGCCGACATCGCGATTGTGTTTGCTGTCACCGACAAACTGGCTGGAAAAAAAGGCATCAGCGCGTTTATCGTGCCCACGCATACGCCGGGCTATCACGTTGCTCGCCTCGAAGAAAAAACCGGTCAACGCGCATCGGATACGGCACAAATTATTTTTGAAAACTGCCAAATTCCTGCGAGTGCATTACTGGGTAGTGAAGGACAAGGTTACCGCATCGCCCTATCTAATTTAGAGTCCGGACGCATCAACATCGCCGCGCAGGCGGTTGGCATGGCGCAAGCCGCGCTCGATGCAGCACTCACTTATGCGCGCGAGCGACGCACCTTCGGACAAGCCATTATTAATCATCAGGCGGTGAATTTTCGCTTAGCCGATGCTGCCACACAGATCGAGGCGGCCCGACAACTGTATTTACATGCAGCGGCATTACGTGACGCCGGTCAGCCGTGTTTAAAAGAAGCCTCCATGGCTAAATTATTTGCCTCCGAAATGGCCGAACAAGTGTGTTCCGAAGCCATACAAATTCACGGTGGCTATGGCTACGTGAATGATTTTGTGGTCGAACGTATTTGGCGCGATGTGCGTGTCTGCAAAATTTACGAAGGTGCAAGTGATATTCAACGCATGCTGATTGGCCGGGCGATTGCCACGCAAGCTTAAAATAACCCACGTATAAAAACGACGCCAGCGCGTGGCGCAATCGATCGACCACGCACGAAGCATCCGCACGACAAAGGAGTAAGGGTGAACACTGCCATCGATTTCTACCTAGATTTTTCTTCACCGTATGGCTATTTGGCGGCCATGAAAATCGAGGCGCTGGCCAGTAAATATCAACGCCGCGTGTGTTGGCATCCGATTTTGCTCGGTGCAATTTTTAAAACCACCGGTGCGCAGCCCTTACCGAACGTGCCTTTAAAAGGCGAATACGCAGCACGAGATTTTGCTCGATCGGCACGTTATCTCGGTTTACCGTTTCGAGCACCTTCTCAATTCCCAATCCCAACCGTGACCGCAGTGCGCGCGTTTTACTGGTTACAAACACGCGACCCACTACGTGCAGTCGACTTAGCCAAAGCGCTGCTGCATAGCTACTTTGTCGATGACATCAACATCAGCCAACTCGACGGCGTAATTCAAGTGGCGCGTACGCTGGGCATTGATCCGGATGCGTTAACGGCGGGCGTAAACGACGAAGCCGTCAAAGCCATTACGAAACAAGAAGTCGAGACTGCTATTGCACGCGGCGTCTTTGGGTCACCGTATGTCATCATCGACGGCGAGCCGTTTTGGGGTGCAGACCGCTTAGAACAAATTGCGCAATGGCTTGCCACTGGAGGTTTTTAATATGACACTGAAAAAAGGGTATCAAGTACTAATCGCTGAGGCACAAGCGCGCGCACTCGGTATTTCGGCAGACGCTGCACAAGCTGCGCTCAATGATCCCAATACGGTGTTTGTCGATGTCCGCGATGTACGTGAGCTCGAGCGTGACGGCATGATTCCTGGTGCCTTTCATGCCCCACGCGGGATGCTTGAGTTTTGGGTCGATCCAGAGAGCCCGTATTTCAAACCCGTGTTTGAACAACAACCCAACAAGCGCTTTATTTTGTATTGCGCTGCTGATTGGCGTGCAGTGCTCTCGGCCGCCACCTTAAGCGAAATGGGCTTGGCCAATGTGTATCACCTCGAAGGGGGATTCGGTACCTGGAAAAAAGCCGGTCGACCGGCTGCAGAAAAATCTGCGACTGCACAGCCATCCAACAAAAGCTAATCAAATTTCATGGCCGTTTTTAAATCGACGCTGGATGCGGGCAGCGCCACATTTCAAACCAATGTGGCGCACATGCAGGCCCTGGTCACGCAGCTCAAAGCCCATGTCGCGACGGTGTCGTTGGGTGGCGATATCACTGCACGCGAAAAACATGTGGCGCGCGGCAAACTACTGGTGCGTGATCGCGTCCATACCTTGCTTGATCCGGGTACGCCATTTTTAGAAATCGGACAGCTAGCCGCTTGGGGGATGTATGGCGGTGAAGTGCCCAGCGCATCCCTGGTGACCGGTATTGGTCGTATTCACGGGCAAGAGTGCATGATCGTTGCCAACGATGCGACGGTCAAAGGCGGCACCTACTATCCAATCACGGTCAAAAAGCATTTACGCGCACAAGAAATCGCGCTCGCAAATCGTTTGCCCTGCATTTATTTGGTCGATTCAGGTGGCGCGTATTTGCCTGCACAAGATGAAGTGTTTCCTGATCGTGACCATTTTGGTCGTATCTTTTTTAATCAAGCC
>CANIIA010000019.1 GCA_947467435.1 Betaproteobacteria bacterium | reverse complement strand
TGCGATTGCTGATGAGCAATTGCATCGAGCGTGTTCTGTACTACCGTTGTCGCCGGTACGCGTGCCGATGTCATGGCCTCTTGCAACTGCGTGATTTCGCCCAAAGATGACACGCCTGAGGCCTATGGAATCCAGATCGGTGCAGATTCATCCTGCACAGGATCTAAATCAACCGCACACACGGTCGCAGCAATCTGCGCGGTGCGTTGCAAATTGGCGATCACCTCAGGCAAATACGCAGGCGGGATCGTTAAATCCTGCAACCGCGCTGCAGTAGCTACCCATTGCGCATCGATCTCTTGGGTATCGATCACGATTTTTCCAGATCACGATAATCAGGCTGAAGGTGAAACCAGTAGGTATAGCCTTTGATGCTTTTCTGCATCGCAACGTCCATGTTGGGTTGCGCCAACGGCACGCGTGGCACATCATCAAATGCCATATCGATATATCCCTTCACCTGCGCCTCGTATTTTTTGCGGTCGGTCTCAAAACGCGAAGCATCAATGAGCTTATCCATTTCAGGATTTTGGTAACTCATGGTGTTGAAGACCGCGTTTTGTCCATGGTAGCACCAGAAGAAGAAATACTCTGGCGTGTTCAACCATCCACCAAAACGGTTCAGATACAACGGCATATCTTTCTTGAGTAATGCAGCACGCCAATTGGCACCAGGAATTTTATTGATGGTGCACTTAATACCAATCAGTGACAGCGCCTCTTGAATCAAAATACACGCAGGCTCACCCACCGTGGCATTGCCTAAATCTAAGGATAGCGTGGTTTCAAATCCATTTTCGAATCCTGCTTCTTTGAGTAATGCACGTGCTTTAGGTATGTCTTGCTTAAACCCGTGTGGTTGTGGCCACACCGCGGAATTGGCTTTGTTGTCTTTATCCCCCCACATGGCTGTCGCGCGTTTGTACATCGCGTTTTCCATGATCTTGTCGTAAGGCAAGACATACGCCACCGCTTGACGTACTTTGGGATTGGCAAATGGGCCTGATTTCACATTCATGCCGACGTACCACAAGGCATTTTCAATCGGTGTGGTGACAACATTGAGCTTGCCTGCTTGCGACATTTCGAGAAAATCTTTTGGCGGCATTTCATAGGTCATATCGATGTCGCCTTTTTCAAGCAAAGCGCGTCGATTGCCTGCCGAAGGAATTTCACGCTGCACCACGCGCTTAATTTTGGGGAGCTTGCCACTCTTCCAATCATCGAATCGGGCAAACACAATCTCTTGACCTGGCTTGTACGATTCCACTTTGTAAGCACCGCCACCGGCAGTGTTCAGCTTGGTCCAGTCTAGGCCCCATGGATCTTTTTCAGTGGCGTGCTTTTTGACTAACGCCGCATTAAAAATGCTCGGCACAGGCACAGCAATGTCCATCATCGTGAGTCGATCTTTACGCAAGAATTCGATCTTGAAGGTATGCGTATCCACCACAATGAATTGTTCGGGTTTTTCAAGTGAACCCGCTTTCATTTGAAAGGTTGGAAAACCACCCACTGTCACTGCACGATCGAAGGACCACTTCACATCGTTCGCCGTGACTGGTGTGCCGTCGTGAAACTTGGCATTTTTACGCAGCTTGAAAGTCACTGACATCCCATCCGGGGCCATGGCCCAAGACTCCGCCAGCTCTGGCTCTAGTTTGGTGTAGTCGTACATCAATGTGCCATTGGGCAATTTTTTCTTACCAAAGCCCAACAACCGGTCATAGCAAATCCATGACACACCATAGGCCGGACGATTTGCTCCCACCGTATGAATGTCTAGTGAATTTGGTCCTGTTTCGTTGGCCACAATCAATAGCTCTTTTCGCCGATCACTTTGCGACCAGGCGCTAAAAGGAAACAACGTCATACTCGTTGCAGCGGCCGAATGCTTGAGGAAGTCTCTGCGTTTCATCATCGCTCCTTGGTTAAATAATTCATCTCATTAGGTGTCGTACGTGTGGATTGGATATAAGCCCGCCAACCACCAAAGGAAGTAATTTCTTTGGCATCAACAACTGCATGCGATTCACACAAAAATCCTTGCACGCTTTGTCCGTCGATTAATTCGATCGTGCCAACGCCCAGCGGCGCTGGAATCTGCGCTACAAACGACGCAAATGCAGTCGGTGTGAGCGACCAAATTTCCAACGCAATCGATGCAGTGTGATTGCTTGGACTCGAGCCGATCTCTTTGACCAGTCCAGGTTTAGGCGGCGTGGTTTCTAATGCATAGAGTCGATACTTTGGTGCGGTTTGCGTTGCACGAACGAAACGCGCACCGCAATCGATCAATTGATGGTTTAACGCCATGCCAGACAAATGCGCACCAACGACCGCGAGGCGGTATTCGTTGGCGGCACTTGAATCGCGCAATGGCTTTGGCACCGGCACAGGCCCAAAGCCCATACCGCGCTGTGTTTGACCGGCGTAATGCAGTCGCGCAGCCAGCGCAGCCAAACTGCGATCCGAATCTGCAGGTCCAATCAGCGTCAATCCAAAAGGTAAACCCCGCGTACAAAATCCACCGGGGACTGTGATCGCTGCTAAATCGAGCAAGTTGACAAAGTTGGTGTAGTAACCCAACGCAGAATTTTGTTCGATTGGTTGAGCATTGACTGCATCGATGCTCGGTAGCGTGGGGGCACCAGGAACGAGTAAGACGTCTATTTGTGACCAAATCGCCTCGGTTTGACGACGCAGTTCTGCCAATTGATATTGCGCGCGGAACGCATCGGTCGCTGAATAATTTTTTGCAGCAGCAATCACCGCACGAACCACGGGGTGCATCGCATCGGCATGCGCCTCAGCAAATGCCTCAAGTTGCGCCCAGCGCTCTGCCACCCAAGGGCCTTGATACAGCAGCGCTTGCACTGCTAAAAAAGGCGTGTAGTCAATTTCAACGCACTGACCACCGCAGGCAGTGAACTGGCCGATCCCATCGGCAAAACGCGCGGCGTATTGCAGATCGCCAAAAAACTCAAGTTGCTCGCCTTGTGGGATGCCAAACCGAAACCCCGACTGCGGTAGATCCATCCGCGCAGCTCGCACGGGTCGGGACCATGCATCCTTCGGATCAAACGCATCAAGCACCTCAAGTACGTCCACGGCATCGTCTACGGTTTGCGCAAAGATCGACACACAATCGAGTGATCGACAGGCAGGCACAACCCCCGAGGTTGAGATCAATCCCCGCGTCGGTTTCAGACCAACAATATTGTTGAACGCAGCGGGTACGCGCCCAGACCCAGCGGTGTCGGTTCCCAGTGAAAAACTCACCAAACCCAGCGCCACACTCACGGCAGAACCGGAGCTCGACCCGCCACTGATATAACGCCCATCAAACGGATTACGGCAGGCCCCATAGGGCGAACGCGTACCAACCAAGCCCGTCGCAAATTGATCCAGATTGGTTTTACCAATCAGTATTGCGCCTGCATCCAATAACCGTTGGACCGCCGTCGCGGTCTGCGTTGGCACATACGCGTAGTCTGGGCAACCGGCGGTGGTTGGGAGCCCGGCCACGTCGATGTTGTCTTTGATGGCGAATGGAATGCCATACAACGGTAATTGCTGGCGCACCGACGCCGGTAAGGACTCGAGTGCTGCAGTACGTTGCATTAACGCCGTTTCGCTGAGGCGGTAAATCCAGATCGGATTGTCTTCGCACGACTGCAGGTGAGTCAGCAGTGCCTTGATGAGTGCGGATGGCGTGTAAGCATGATTTGCATACGCCTCGCGCAAGCTGGGCAAACATAAATCAAGCGTGGTTTGAGCGTGCAAAAGCAATCTTCCGCATCCGATTGATCGAGGGGGCATCTGGCCGGTACCTCTATGCAGACACCGTGCCAATGCCAATCGAGCCATGCGTAAGACCGGTATTGCGCATTCCTCCTAGCGATACATGCGTTACTCAGCCCAACTCGGGCACTAGAATGGTGCCAAGAAGCGGGTTTCATCGCTCAGCGATGGTGCACGGTTTCTCAGGGCGAGATCTTCATGGGCGCAAAAAAAGTTACTATCGTTCAAACCCTGTCCAGGCGGAGATGTTGCATCAGTGGTCCTCATCCCGCCGCGTTAACCGAAAAAATAAAAATCACCTGCAGGTGAGGAGAAACATCGATGTCGTTGCAGCCCCCCTCTGCGGCTCCAAAAATTATTCAGTTCCTGGATATCGCTATTTTTCGGGTTGCACGTTTGGCCGACACCATCTCTGGAATTATTTGCGTCATCTTGATCGTGGTGACGACCGCAGCGATGGTGGTCTATCAACTGGGAATCAGCATCCCTTGGTTGGATGATGTCCTGCGCATGCTGATCATTTGGTTGGTATACATGGGTTGCGTCACCTTGTGTTTGGATAACGACCACATCGCAATGGACGGCTTTTATTTGCGCATGTCCAGGGCGACCCGAAAAAAAATGGATGTCTTTATCGCGCTGCTTGGGATGACCGTCTGCGGTTATGTGGCTTACCACGGCTACTTGAGCATGCTGGAAGAGATTTCGTTTGGTACGCAGTTACCCAGCGGCTACATCCCCTCGTGGCCACAGTCCTTAGCGATTCCGTTGTGCTTTGCGTTAATGACGCTTGCCTACTTGAGCTATCTCTTTTCGTTATTCACCGGCAGAAAGCACCGTCACATCAGTGAAGAAGATCAACTCAAAGAGGGGCTGTAACCCATGATGCTGGTGATTGCCGCGCTTGCCATTACCTTACTGTGTCTAGGCATTCCGATGTGGCTGGTCTTTTTAGTCGCATCGATTGCTGCCATGACTTGGCAAGGCGTGTCCATGGAAGTGGTGGTACAAGGGCTTTCTGGCACCGTGAATAAACTCGTGCTTCTTTCTGTTCCGGGATTTATCTTTGCCGGTGCGGTGATGGGTGCAGGTGGTATGACCAAACGACTCATCGATTGGGTGTCAGCATTGATGGGTCGCTTGCCCGGTGGAATGGCGCTGACTACGGTGGGTGCAACCGCCGTCTTTAGTACGATTTCTGGCTCCAGTGCTGCAGCAGTTGCAGCGCTTTCACCGATGACCTATCCCGCGTTGCGCAAAGATGGCTACGGCGAACGCTTTTCGTTGGGCTTAGTGACATCGACCGGCGCCATCGATGTGATCATTCCACCATCGATCGCGATGATTTTATTTGCGGTGATGACCAACGCCTCCGTTGGCAGACTGTACCTCGCCGGATTTTTACCTGGTTTGGTTTGTGCCGCTTGCGTTGGCGCGTATTGCATTTGGTATGCGCTTCGACACAACATCACCACGGGCCGCACCTGGAACGCACAAGAAATTTTGTACACCACGCGACACGTGCTCTGGGCGCTGGGGGCGCCAGTACTCATCTTTGGTGGTATTTACGGTGGATTCATGACGCCGACTGAGGCCTCCATGGCGGTGTCGGTATATGCCGTCGCAGTGAGCGTGTGGATCAATCGCGAGATGACTTGGCACGAAGTATGGATTTGCGCGCGCGATACCGCGCTGTTATCGGCAAAAATCTTCATTATTGTGGCCGCCTCGGGTGTGTTTTCGTGGGTGCTCACCGCAGAGGGCGTGCCACAGAAAACCGTGGCCTTTATGGAGTCTTGGCAGCTGTCACCCTTGATGGTGTTACTGATGCTGAATTTGGTGTTGGTGCTGATCGGCACCTTCATGGATCCAAACTCTTCGATCATTTTATTTACGCCACTGCTTTGGCCCATCGCACAACATGCCGGTGTTGACTTGATTCACTTTGGCATCATCTTTACCGTCAACGTGGCCATCGGTAATTTCACCCCGCCCTTTGGCATCAATATTTTTGTGGCACAGAGCGTACTCAAAAAAACATCGACTGAAATTAACGCTGGGCTATGGCCTTTTTACGCAGCTTACGGCGTGGCACTCGCCATCATTACCTACTGGCCCGATGTGTCGCTTTGGTTACCTCGGTTGTTGATGGACTAACCCATCCAGCTGCAGGGCGAATGACCACCCGAGCAGCCGATCAAGGGCTCGATCAGCAGTTACTTTGTTGTGGGTGTTTGCAGACGACGATCCACCCAAGCAAACAACCACATGCCGGCGATCATCGACAACACAAACACCACCGCCTTCGGTTCACCCATTGCGGTGGTCACCAATCCAGGCCCCGGACAAAAACCCGCCAATCCCCAGCCCACGCCAAAAATTAACGCCCCCAACACCAAACGCACTTGAATGCGGTCATTGCGCGGTAAATGTAACCGGCCACCCAAAAAACTATGCGTGCGTTTTTTGGCGTAGAGAAAAGCAAACAACGCCACCCCAATCGCGCCCCCCATGACTAAAGCAAGAGACGGATCCCATCGACCGAAAAGATCCAAAAAACCCACCACCTTACCCGGGTCAGTCATCCCGGCGAGTAGTAGACCCCAACCAAACAGTAGGCCCACCAACCCTTCGCTCAATCGAGCAATCCATACGCGTTGCATGCGATTCTCCCGGTTAATGAATGAGGTGACGCACAACAAACACGGTCGCAAAGCCTGCGGCCATAAATCCACCGGTCGCCACCAAAGAACGCATTGAAAGACGCGAAAGTCCACACACACCGTGGCCACTGGTACAACCCGATCCCAAGCGAGTGCCAAACCCAACCAGCAGTCCAGCGATCACCACAGTCATCACGTTGGCCTCGATACGTGGCGCGCTCAACCAACCGGCAGGTACCATCAGAGCAAACGACACTGGCGCAGCCAATAGCCCCAATAGAAACGCGATACGCCAAGCCATGTCACCGCGTGTTGGCGTAAGTAAACCGCCCAAAATTCCACTCACACCTAAAATGCGCCCGTTTAACAACACAAAGAGCGCGGAGGCCAAACCCAACAGCAAACCACCCCCAAGAGATAGCCAAGGGGTGAAATGTATCCAGTCGATTTGCATGCCAGCTCCTAGTCAGAAAAACCGATCGAACGATGCGCCCATGATGCCACGTCAAGATCCAGCCACCACCCTGATGAAGTCAACCCATCACGTATGCCTACCCGTTGCGTGCCGCCGTCCGACGACAACTGAGCCTACCCAAACAGAGGCGACTTTACCTCTGCCGTGACGACCCACCGGCTGGTTGTGACCCTGCTTTTGTCACGATGGTCGGCGAACAATGCGCACAAAATATTCATGTACGCGATACCATATCGGCAGTGGAATTTGTACAGATGCGCAAGCACCGCGACGCGAGCTGAGAGATGCCGGTACTGATCCTGCCATCGATCCAAGTCAACATCCGCGCAGGTGAATGACCACCTGCCGAAAATAACGGTATCGCCTGTCTAAAAATTCCGCTCAACGCACTTTGAAACTGCAACAACCCCTTCAAAAACGCATCGGTTCATCTAATTCTTGAAAAGAAGCACGCATCAATCGACGTGAAAAGTAACATCGCTATTTTTTTGCACCAGCCAACGTGCTCAGTGGAATCTGTGAACGGAATCATTCGTTCGCTCTCGCCTGCGCACAACATCAAGCTGTTTACCAAACACAAAGTGGAAGATGATTTCTTCGATGATGTCGATTTGGTAGTGTTTCATGGTGGGCAAGGAGATGCCAGCGCGTATGGGCATTTGCTGCGCGTGAATCACGATGACATCAAGGCGTTTTTACAGCGTGGTGGCAAATATTTAGGCGTGTGTATGGGCGCTTATTGGGCGGATCCGTACTACTTTGATCTACTCAACGAAACCCGCGTTGTCCAACACATACGCCGACCCAACGCAGAAATCCGTTCCTCTTACGCCACCACCGCAGCGGTGCGCTGGTGTGGCGAAGAACATCGCATGTATTTTTATGATGGCCCTACGTTTATTGGTGGCGAATTTGAGGTCATTGCCACCTACGAAAATGGCGACCCAATGGCCATCGTGCAAGACGGCATTGGACTAATTGGCTGTCACCTAGAAAGTGAAAGCAGCTGGTACACCAAGAAGTACATGCAACCGCATTGGCATCACGGCAAACATCAAGAGCTGCTGTTGCAATTTGTCGATGACTTTTTACTAAAAAAGCGGCAGCTCAACCTGTTTTAACACCAATCGCGAAAACACAACGGCAGTAGCACATCACTGCGATTGATTGATTTCCGTCACCTTCTTGCGCACAAAATCTAAGTGCCGCCGAGTGCGAAAAATTTCTTGCACGTAGTGCGTATGAAAAAACGGCAGCTTGGTTTTACGCAAAATGTTGTCGATTTCATCCAAGCGACGCACCATCGCCGATCGCTCTTGTGATGTGCATTCAAGGTAATGGTCTTCAATAAACTGCAACTCCGCATACCAGTGCGTGGTTTTGTGGCGAATATAAAAGTTATAGATGCGCGGTGAAAAATGTAGCACCGGCACCAGCACCGATAACAAAGGAATAAAGATAAACGCCATCTTTGCCAGATAAATCGCAAAGGTAGCGCTCATGTGCTCGATTAAGAAATTATTTAGGAATTGACTGCCACGTTCATAAAACTCGGCGGCAATTGGGCTGGGCTCCAAAAATTCGGTGCGCGAAAACGTCGGCAGTTCGTCTTTGTCAGTCGTCAGCGTTTGCGCCGAATAAATCTTCTGCGCACCTTCGGCAAGTACCAGTACCAAGCTTGAATCCAATTTTTTGGGTACCACGAGACTGGCCGTGTAAGTGAGGTAGCGAATTTCTGTTGCCGGAATACCTTGCGTCATGTTCACACTCGACGCCGGCAGCGACTTGACCTTAAGTACCGGGATGCGCTTGGCAATAGCATCCACATCTTCTAATTGCAGAAAATCGACTTTGCCTGCATCCAAAGCTTCACGCATGGCTTTTGATTTGTTGGTGAGCGATGGTGTGCCAAATGTGATGTGCACATCCCAATCTTCTTCATAGCGCACACCTTCAGGCCACGTATTAATCAGCGTTGAATTTTCAGCAGTGACTCCGGCCAATGAAAATATTTTTTCAAGAATGTGGTCACTCGAAAAATTACTTGGTTTGGCGCCACCCGGCGTAAAGACTGGCTTTTCATTACCTTCTGGGGTCGAATAAAAAATAATTTTTTTACCCTTAAGGTCACGTAGCTTGGTGATTTTTTTTCCTGCGCGTGTCTTGGTAAAAAAGAAAATCGGGGCAACCGTGACAGAACCTAAAGAACGAAACCGACTGGATATTTCTTTTGGCAACTCAGCGCCAGTATTGAGCTGCAACACCAAATCGACTTCTGGATGATCGGTAATAAACTCAAGGTTAGAACGGGCAACTTTTTCATCACCTGTTGAAACAAAATTCATTTCAATGCCACGAGACTGAACATGCTCTTGTAGCTTAAATAAAGAAGACTGCTTGTATTTGATTTGTTGATTTTCATCCAACCAACTGATGGGCAATGCCATGGTGAGTGTGGTTCGGGGGTACAGCATCACCGCAGCGACAGCAAAGCCCAGCAACAGCAGCGTCATCAAAATGTTGGGTAAATGTTTCTTTAGCTTGAAAGCGATTTTGCGCATGGCAGATGTGATCCAGTAAAAAATTACCAACTGCGGCCGAGTCGGTTGAGGGCCTTGCGCGCGTATTCGTTTCCTTGCCGAGCCGCAAGCTGATACAAACGAATCGCCTCGTTGAGGTCTTGTTGAACGCCCTTGCCGTTTTCATACAGTTCCCCCAAATTGCTTTGAGCTCTTGCGTGTCCAGCATTAGCCGCTCTGCGATACCAATAAGCCGCTTGTGCGTAATCTTGATTTACACCGCGACCACTGTCATACATGTAGCCTAAATTTGTCTGGCCAATTAAATTGCCGCCTTCTGCGCCAGCTTTATACCAACGCACCGCTTCGCCTAAGTTAGTTGACACACCCCGACCAAACTCATATGCAAAGCCTAGATCTGTTGCAGCTGCGGCATGCCCTTGCATTGCTGCTATTCGAAACAAGCGGACTGCTTCGGCTTCATTTTTTGCGACTCCATCTCCATTCCAATTTTTCCCTCCCAATCGATACGCTTCATCTGCACTCATCGTCGGTGCAGCGGGTGCCGGCGGTGCAGCAGGAGGAGCCGTTGCAGCTTCCAGCTTGCGGAGTTTTTGAACGGCAGGGTCGTAGTCTTGTGCTGCCGATAAGCGATAAAGACGTAAGGCCTCATTTAAATCTTTATTTACCCCTTGACCGTCTTCGTACATGGTTCCCAATAAAAATTGGCCTAAACGATCTTTTTGCTTGACTGATTTACGGTACCAAACGAGCGCTTCTTGATCACTTTTTGCTACGCCGCCTTTACCTAAGTCATACGCTAACCCCAATGAAGCCTGTGCACCGGGATGCCCTGCTTCCGCAGCAATGCGGTACAAACGCACCGCTTCGACTTGGTTTTCTTTAACCCCGCGGCCATACCAAAGTGATTCAGCACGGTCGTACGTTTGTTGTATCTCCGATGCACTCGGGCCAGCGTTTTTCTTGGCTGTACTGGGTGCGGGTTGAGATTTTTTTGGCTCTGCTTTAGTCGGTGGTTTGTTGCTGCCTTTGGTAAAAAATCCAATGGCGGCAATACCCAGAACCAATAGCACCGTCACAACCACCACACCCACAAAAAAAGTGAGGCAGCCAGAAGATTCTTTTGTCGCCGGCTGCTGCGGTGCTGGAGTGATTGGTTTTGTTGGCGGTGATAAAGGCGGTGGCAGTGGCGAAGGCTGTAGCGCCTCTAGTTTATTGATCGCGGCTTGATTGCCTTGTGCCGCAGCTAATTCATACAGCCTGATCGCCTCATCAATATTTTGTTCAACACCTTGGCCAGCTTCATACATCGTACCCAATAAAAATTGACCACGCGCGTTGCCTTGTTTGACTGCCTCTCGGTACCAACGCAATGCATCCGGGTCACTTTTAGTCACACCAAGTCCAGCGTCGTATAAATAACCTAACGCAGCTTGTGCGTCCGGATCTCCTTGGTCTGCTGACTGCCGATACCACTCGGCTGCCTCGGCTTTATCTTCTTCAATGCCTTTACCGTGCTCACGCATTAATCCTAAATTGAACTGGGCAATGGCGTTGCCTTGCACAGCAGCGGCTTCATACCAACGCGCTGCTTCGGCAAAGTTTTGCGAGACACCCTCACCTTGCTCGTACGCAAAACCAAGGTAGTTTTGCGCTAAGGCATTGCCTGCATGCGCAGCCTCGAGAAATAAACGAACGGCTTTTTTGCGATTTTTCTTTACACGATCGCCTTCCCATGCAGCCAGCGCACGTTGATAAATCGCTTCGGCGTCATCGAACGCGGGCTCTGGTTGTAACGCCTCTGGTTGCGACGGTTCTGGCTGAGAGGGCTCTGATTCTGCTGGCTGCGGTACAAACAGCGCTGTCGGCACAGCTGTGCCGCAGTACGGACAAAAAGCCAGCTGCATTTGCAGTGACTTTTTACACGCCGGATTTACGCAAACACCAAACACTGAACTCTGCATGATGATAGTTCGTTTAAATGGCGTGCATCAGTTGGGGCCAAGACGATTTAAGGTTTGCGTTGCTGCTGAACGAACATTGGCCGAGAACTCGCCGTCTTCGGTTAGTTTTAAGAGGAAATCGCGCGTGCGATTTCGATCTTTCGAATACCGATAACAAAGTAAAAAGCCTGCAATCGCCATTTCTGTGCGCCCCTCAGAAGCCAGGATCTGCGCCAACTCTGCCCAAGCGGTGGTCCGTTCAGGCGCAATCACTAAGGACGCAATCGCCGCGCTTCGTCCCTCAGCAAGTTGTCCATTTTTAAATAGCGCATGCGCTAAGTTGTTCATGATTTCTTGATCGCCTGGATCGGCGTGTGCTGCACGCAAGAAAATATTCACTGCTGCACCAAACTGCCCACGTCGAACCGCATCAAGTCCAGTCACATTGAGTGCACGTGCAGTAACCCGGTCACCGCGTTGTGGGGCTCGAACTTGCTGTAATGATCGACGACCGTCTTCAACGCGCGCCTCATTGCCATCACTTGCAGCGATGAGCATGGCGCTGATGTATTTACGCGCAGCGTCCATGTCTACATCGGCTAATACGCTGTTGAGCGACGGCACGGGTCCGGTTTGCTGTGCAGGGGTCACTGGTGGCGCTGCAGGTACAGGTGCTTTCGCGATATCCGCACGTCCTGCAGGACCGTCTGCTTTTTTAGCGTCTACTTTTTTGTCGTCTACTTTTTTAGCATCCGCTTTTTTTGCAGTAGATTTATTTTGTGCACTCGGTGGTGCTGGAGGTGGTGGTGCAGGTGGAGAGGGTTTTAAAAGCCACCACCAAAACCAGGCAAGCGCACTACATGCAATCAGACCAAAAATACGCGATGGCCACACCGATTTTTTGCGACGAACCTGATCAATGGGTGGAGTCTGAACACCGCCTTCAATTTTTTTCTCGGGTTGTTTTTCTGATTGATTCTTGGACGGTTGCTCGATCGCTTGCGCGGTCGGTTGCTCAATCAGCTGCTCGATCGGCTGCGCGTGCGACAAGCCATCATCACGCACCGCAGTGACAACGTCTGCTGACTGATCAACGTTGGATTCAGCGAGCGCTTCCTGCGCGGCTTGCTCGCCACTGCGATGGGCTGGTTCATCAAACAAGGACGGTTTGCGCGGCACATACGCTGCGTTGCTACTGCCACAAAACGGGCAGTAGGCAAGCGAAACAAACCACTGTGCTCCACAAGCAGCACAGTGGCCTTGGACAACCGGCTTAGTTGACATCTCAGCGCGCCGCACTCACCCCATCACGGCTTCGCCGGCGGTGGTGGTGGTGGAGGTGGCGGTGTCGCACCCGGTGCAGACGGTGCTGCAAACTCCGGCAAAGTATTCAATGCTTGCCAACCCGCCATGCCCTCTCTCCATGCAGGTGTGGTGGCCACCACTTGTCCGCTTGCAATCCAATCACGCAGCTGCGCCACTGGGTACGGCCCATGGTTTTGTCCGTTCATAAACAGCACGTACGCAACAGCACCCGACGGTGGTGGTGGTGGCGGTGTTGGCGTATCGCCACCATCGATGGCGCGTTGTACCCAAGCTGCATCGAGAAAGTCTTTTTTGACCCGACGCTTTGAGCGATCCGAACCTTCCGGATCGGGTAAATCACGCTCCCAATCGTATGAATCGAGCGCCGAGCTCGGAATCACTTCGGTCCACCGCTCAAACGAATTGACCAGATCACCCCAGGTTTCACCCCACTCACACAACCTTGAATCAACTTGACGTTCAAGTGCGTCGTTTAGTCCACGCTGGCGAGCCATCTGCGCGAGTTCAGTGCTGAGTTTGCCAGCAACGGCATGCATAAAACCTGGAACGGGTAATTCCAAACCGGTATCACTGCGGCTCTTGGCGGGTGTGTAGGTTTCTTTTTGCAAGAACAAGGCCAAGCCAGACAAGGCTTTTAATTGAACGGCACTCAGCTCGTCCATGATTTCATTCACCGCGCCTTCGATATGACCGCGGTATTCCGTAGGCAATCCATGTAATCGGAACGAGCGTTCGTTACCCACCGTACGCCGATCGCCACGACCGAAATCAAATTCGTATTGTCCCGGTGGAATCGTGGTGCGTGAACTGCGGTTTAACTTACGCAACATCACTGCCAATAAAAATAAGCGTGAGTCGGCTGCGCGCTGACGTAGTTCATCCGAGCTAGGTACCATTGGCTGCACAAACAAGGTGGGGTCAATGTTCGTGTGCAACGGCCAATCTTTACTCACTTGACGATAGCTGGCACGCCAGTTCTCGAGCCCGCGCAAAACACGCAACGGAAAGCCCGAGAGTTCGCAATAACACACTGCACGTCCGGGCACACCGGTTTTACACAGTTGCAATTGCTCAGCGGTGATGCCGGCATAAGTAGGCATCGCGGCGCGAATTTCATCGAGCATCGGTTTCCACTGCTCTGGCTCCATGACTCCCAAAAACATCTTAAACCGATCGGCTTTGAGCGGCACGTCAGTAAAGCTCGCATCAATCCAAGGCATCGCTGCACGTAGTAAGTCAGAAAAAATTCGCTGACGACCCTGAGGATCCAAGGACAACAATTTTTTGACTAACGGATCATCACTTCGACCCGGAAGTTTTGCTTGGATCGCCACACGCGAACTGACCGCCTTTCCGCGCAATCGCGCCAATAGAGTTGCGCGCCCTTCGGTGGTCTTGAGTAACGGAAAGATTTTTTGTGATCCACCAAAGTCTTTCAGTGCGTCCTCGGCCCAAACACGCAAGTCGCGTATATCGGGCATGGGAAGTTCGCTACTTTCAACCGGCAAGAATAAATAATTGGCGTGTGTTTTGACTTCGCTATCGGCAATTGTTTGCGTGGTTTTGCGGATTTCTTCACCAACGGCAAGCACATCTCGGCGTCCGGCTTGAAACTCTTCCATCAATCCGGAGTAAACCGCGTTGCCTTTTTCATCGGTAGACACCGCCTCGCCAAGATAATTCGATAGCTTGCGCAGTAACGCGCCGGCCTGACGCGCTGCCACACCACGAATATGGAAGCACAAATAATCGGCCAAATCTTCTTTCAGATTTTCTAGGTACTTGCTGGCTTTGGCTGGGTCCGGACGCGAGAGCAATCCACCGGCAGCAGTGTCAGCAACGTTTTTGAGCGACTCTTCAACTTGATTGGTTTTCAGTGCATCGCGAATCTTGAAATAACGCAGTCCGTTGTCTTCGAGCGTTTTGGCTAAACCCGTCGCTGGATGGTCCACGCGTGTTTTAAGCAAGTTCACCAACGAGAGAACAAACTCTAAACCGCCGTAATCGTGGTTATCGAGATACTCATACAGCTTATTGCGGACGGTGTTTTGTTTGTCTTCGAGTAATTGCGCTTGACGCCGTACAACACGATCTTCACTGGTTGGTGCGTTGGTGTCTTGGTTGCGAATGACATCCTGTTCTAGCGCCGGAATACGTTCGCGTAACAACCGAGGCCAATCTTTGATGTTTTGCACATCGGCTTTAATGGTTTCGACCAGGGCATTTATTTTTTGCCGAATGGCATCTTCCATGCCGCCGTGTTCATCGATCAACAAATCACTGGTCAGTTGATTGTCCACAAACGGTTGGCTGAGATCTTGTAACGACTTTTGCGAGCCAAAATTTGGGAAACGATCAAACGTGTTGGCGTTTAACTTGAGGTGCTGGCGCATAAACTCATCGCGCTGGGCATCGGTGGCTTGCAAGGTGATGCGGTCTTTGGATGACACACCAAAAAACGCTTCTAGCATTGCGGCGGCCCAACGGTACTCTTGTTCATCGAGCTTTTGCGTTTGTTGCGTATCCAGCACGGACTGACCAAACGAGGAATAGCCCATGTAGTACTTGAGCTTCATCTCACCGTAGCCCTCAGGCAAAGGGGGATGGTAGGGCAAGCCTTTGTGTTGCTGCTGGTTGACGGCGACCGAGCGTTTTTTGTTAGCAAACTCCTCGCTCGCAAAATCTTCGAACAGCGCATCGGCAACCATCTCGTAGGTTTCTTTGACGTCTTCCAGCGCATGGCGACCCATGTTGGCTGATTCGATCAAATACACATCCGAATACGGTGTCGGGTCAATACTCGGCGCACCTTCTTCAGGTGACCACATGCCCACAAATTTTGGAAACTGGCGCATGCAAGTTTCTAATTCCATCATCGCGGCGTAACCATTGGCCTCAGTACGCTCTTTGTTGGCTTTGGCATAACCACGCGGCGTAAACAACATCAACTGCACATCGTAGCCACTGCCACCAAACGCTTTGGCTGCGAGATATTTCGCTAACCAACCCACATCTAAAAATGATCCAGAGCCGGTTCCTCCCGCCACGGATCCAATTACTACCACGCGGATTTTTTCGTTATCAACTTCTAGGCCGAGCTTTTCGAGTTGTGCGCGATTGCTGCGGTTTGCCTTCAAGTGATCGAGCTTTTGTGCAATCGTGTCGCGTAGCTGTCGATAGGTATCGAATAAATACAAACGCGAAATCGAGCGGATCTGCCCTGCCCCTTTACTCGGATCGATACCGAGCATGCGAATTTTTTCGGAGGTCAGCGGGAACCACGACGCAATATGCGGATAGCGCGCCAGGTCATCTTCACTGCGTGAATACTTTAATAAATCCAATCCATTGACCACACGATCTTGTGCGGGCAGCTTCACAATCGGTGCGAGCGGATCGGTATTTGCCGAACGACCTTCTTCAAGTAATGCACCTTGGTCCAGGTCAAAGTGCATAAACTCAGCCACCGGAAATTCTTCAAGCGACGCAACGCGCTCGGTATGTCCTTTACCCCACGTGGCGTGTAATACACGTCGACGAATACGCAGGATCACTTCCATCCCGGTACCACCCAAACCGATAAACAATACCGGCATGAGTTTCTTTAAAGGTTGTTGATTCTCTGGCAAGACTTCGCCGGCCGCTGCGTTTTGAGTATCACTCATGTCAATGCTCCGCTTGAATCAAATCAGGTGAATTAACGACGACCGCTTAAGAACATTAGGATCAACGACACCAACGCAATCAAGCCGAGGGGAATAATCACTAACAGACCGGCAAGTTTTCCACCGATGATGGTCAGCACCACCACCAACGCCAAGGCCGTTAAGAACACAAATAAAAACCAACCCGCGGCATTGGCAGCACCCGGCGGGACGCGCTTACCCGCGAGATAGTTTGCGTAACCACCACGAATAAAGAAAAACGCGATCAACAACACCAACATCACACCACCGCCGATCGCGTAATCACGCGGCTGTGGTCCCATATTTAAATTGATACTTGGTAATTGCACTGAAAACGGCGCCGAAGGAACCGATGGAATGGCCGGCAGTGGCGCAGGACCAGGGGCTGCAGGCGCGGGTGCGCCAGGTGCAGGCAAAGGTTGTGGGGTGGGAAGCGTAAAGCCACTGTTTTGTGTGGAGTCAGCCATGGTGTGCTCCTTGTTTAAAGTAAATAGTTAGCTGCGTAACGAAACCAAATGCCCATCGGCAACACCCGTTAAGGTCGGCGCACCAAAGCCGCGCTGCACCGTACCGATTTGTTGTCCAGAGGCAGAAAAAATGGGGGCTTGTGAAAACCGTCGAACCGAAATGCGTCGTGGTGTGCCATCAACGGTAATGTCATAACTCGCAACGGCGCGTGATAAGCCCAACAACAATCCACCACCACCCAGTAAGCCCAACAGCGCACCCATCGCCACTAATAACGGATAGAGCGGATAGTGCACGCGAATAAACATCGGAATTTTTGTCATCGATGCATTCACCGTTGCAGGCGGCACAAACACTTCAGGGAGCGAATCGCCCGGAAAGAGTTTTTGCAACAAGGCTAGAAATTGCGGATCAAGCTCGAGCCGCTGATCATCGACACGGATTTGGATCTCAGCTGGTATATCCACGATGCGACCAAATTCAAACAAAGAAGATGGCGACCACACATCGGGTAATGGAAATTGCATCGGCACATTTACCGCCACATCCATGGCTTGCCCGGGACTCAGTGCGCGTAACTGGACCGGCTCGACAGGTAACGGAAATTGCAAACTGTTGGTCGTTAATTGCGCACTCACACGCCCACTTTGAATGCGGTACGGAAAAAACGTGTTCTCAATGCCTGCGGGCATCCGCACCACAGAAGGACGGTTCGATACATCGATTTCCATTACCACCGTACGACCATCGCCGGCGAGTTGCGCTGTTGCATTCTCTGTGGCGATTGGTGATTTGGGAACTAAACGCACAGATTCACTATCGAGTGGCTTTAATTGCGCCGGACGTTGTTGATACACCGTACCCAAACGATTGCTGGCAATCATTTGCTTTAAATACTCACCCGCCTCAGGACCATAGGCTAAGGCGTACACCATCAACCCATTGGCTGAATACGCGTTTCCTTTGACTGGCATCCCCAGAGGAAACGCAAGACTGCGGGTGATCGCAGGTTCGCTGTGCACGAGCTTGTAAAACTCGCGATTGCGTGCGGCGGTTTCTTGGCTGTTGTTGGGGCTATTTTTGTTGTTGGTAAAAATCCAAAGAATGCCGCTACCCGATTTGAACGGGCCACTGATGGTGTTTTTAATCGCCTCATTAAAATCCGTATCGGCCAGCGCTTTACCGCTTCCCTTGCGCGCCAAACTAATTTTTTCGACGGCACCCCGAATATCGCCAGTGCGAGAACCTGCGTATTGCAAGACAGGTGAAGCGTTTTCAGGTGTGCTTTGATTGAACGACAAAACAAACACTTGGTCGTTGGCATCTGCGGCGACACCGATGGTGGCAACCACAAGCGGCCGCAATGCCGAATTTGTATCGGTATAAAACGGCTCCATCCATCCAGAGTTTTGGACCAAAAATGCATGCTGCATGGCGAGCGATGCGGAGTTCATCGCCAACAGCAAGGTTGCCAATACGCCAAGACGCAACGAGAGATTCTTGAGTGTCATTGATTGCCTTTAATTGATCTAAGCTTCCAGCAACCAGCCCGGCATGGATTTCAAATCTGGGTGCGACAGATACAACGCGCCGTTGTAAACAAACGCGTTGGTTTCCCAGGGCTTGCGTAATTTCATCGAGTAGAACATCGCAAGATCTGACGCCGGACCAAGCACTTGAAAACGCGTCATGACGCTATCGCGTTTGGCCAGAAAATCCGTGATGCTCCCCACGTGCGGCGCACGCATCACGAGCATCGCGCCGTCTTTGAGCGACTCAACGATCGGAATTACCGCTTCGTCGTTATCTGCATTGGTGGTCGTCACGACTTCAGGTTCGAGCCACGGTTCTTCGGTGAGACGACGCTCCACACTCACGGAGCTATGACCCGACAACACACGCAAGCCAGAGGATTCATGTAAATCGTAATTTGCACGTCCCAACGAAACGTAGGCGGGACCACCCTCGCCTTCTCGCGTGTCTGGATGCAACACCTGCATCCATAGACGACCATCGCTGCCGCAATACGGCGGACCCAACTCAAATTGCGGGTGCACACCGGCAGGCTTCCAAGGGACAAAAATAAACTGGTTTCTACGCGGGCTCGCAACCACCTGACCTTGGTCACTCAACCACAGCGCATCGTGCTGCGAGGCCAGTGCCGTGCGCCAACGTGCCTGAGGTAAATCGCGCGCAAGTTCACGCGACTGCGATGGCGCGTTGGCCAGCACCTCAATTAATACCGTCGAAGCATCTTTCGCGACCAAGACAAAAATCTTGTCGTTTTTGATGACCGGCGCAGACACGCACGCACCAATCTCAGCGAGCTCAACTTGGTAGCACATGCGCAACGGATCGACTCGAATGAACGCCAGACCAAGATCACATGGCCAAATCAAACGCGTTTGCCCAGTCAACGCGAATGCGTCTACTTGCCAATCTTCGGCTTGCTCTTCCGTGCGCTCAATACCCAAATACGGTGTCGGACCGGCAGAAGAATCGGGCGATAACTCCACCCATGTTTCAGCACTTGGAACCCAACAGTGAATGCAACCATTCATGGCATCAAGCGCCAGCAAGGTCTGCATCTGTAAACCAAACATGCCGACTAAAAAGCGATAACGACCCGGGGGCGGACGTTTGATTTCGCGCGGTGGGCTGGGATCTGTTTCTGCATAACCTTTCTGTAAGGTCAATGGCAGATCAGTCAGTTTTCCTCCGCGGATAAGGCCAGTGGTTAGATGTTGACTACCGGCAGGAGAAAGCCACGCACCTGTGCCTGCAGGTAATTTCTGCAATGGCTCACCCGTGTTCGGTGAATGCGAAAAACTCGGTGGAAAGTACGCCGGTGCCGCTTCGGATGCTTCGTCCGCTGAAGCGGTGCTCACACCACAACCAAGCGCTTGCGCAATTTCAGCGGCTGACCATCGTGCGTCTTGCATCGACGTATCCGCCTTCGCATGTAAACGAAAACGAGCGCCATCAACCGACCACGTCGTTTGCGACTGCTCGTCTAACCAAAGATCAACGGATGAATCTTGCGTCACAACACGCCCCAGAAAAAATTATTCGATACGCTATTCGGGTTTCGGAATCCAGCCTTGTTCGGACTTGATCATGAGTAAGTTGCCATTAACTGGCACCACTTGCCCGGGTTGCGCCGAGGACAACACGGCACTGGTAATCAAGCCCCAACGTGCAAGGCCCTGGGTGGCCATTCCCAGCGCAGCCAACGCACCCAAACCGGATTGGTCGGTGCTCGATAAGTGCTGAAAATACGCCATCGGATTTTCAATGATGTGGAGCTCAGCCGAGTACTCGATGACATAGCCATCGGGACGCTCATAGCCATTGATGCGCTGAATATTGCGCATCTGATAGACGCGATTGTTGAGTGGATCATTCCCCATCAATGCGCGTGAAATATCCTGATCGCTCGGCGTGAGGCTGCAACCGGCCACAAGCACCATCGACAAACACGCAAGCCCGCCCACTCGAGCATGACTGCAAAGCTGCGTCCAAAAAAATCGTAACCAAGCCATAGCAAAGCCTTCGTTCTAAGTCATTCAATAGGTCAGTTGTTAAGCACTACGACGTGTTTTTTTCTTTGGCGCGTACTTTGTTTCGTACAGATTGACCAGCTTTGCACCGCTCATGCCCACCGCTTCGGCAATCGACAACACCGAGGCTAGCGATGGACCACGCCAGCCTTGTTCCAGCATGCTGATAAAGGTCATGTGATAGCCGGAGCGTTCTGCCAGGTCTCGCTGCAGCATTCCCGCAGCCAATCGGACATCTCGCATGGCACGACCAAACGCCACCGACACCGGATCCCGCTCACGGGCCCGCTGGACGGTGGCCGTACGGCCCGGCTTTTTCCATTCACTGGGACGGGGCTGAGAAACGGAGCGCTTTTTCGACGCAATACGCTTTGCTGCCATGGCGGAGTTCCTTTTTTTGGGGGGGGGCGCGCTGCTGTGGGTCTTGGGGGAGGAACCCTGGACAGCCCAGAAAAGGGCGCGCTAACGATACTAATGATTATATCGTAAAAACAATATTAAACATTTATGACCGGATCTCAGGGGCTCGGAGAACCACCGCCCGTGGCGACTTACCGCGGCGCCGTTCCCCCAGCAAAGCGCAAACCCTGACTAGTTAAGCCGGCCAGTTGTGGTGATCGGCACATACTTTTTCAACCCAGGAGGTCTGATCAACAAGCGTGTCGCACTGAATGAACTTCACATACACGCTAATTCAATGAAAATCATTTTAATAAATGTTTTATTTTATTTTTAACATATTAATGTTTTAAACATTTTACACTATAGTTGTATAAAAAATGTTGCGATTGGATTGCTTCACCTCTAAACTCAAAAAAATTGAATCGGTGACTCCATGAAACAACTCCCGACACGCAAAGAATCAAATGTGATCCCTGCCAGCATGCTCGACAGCGAAGTCTGGTTAAGCACACGTGTTGCTGCTCAACAGCTGTCTTGTTCGCTCAGCAAAGTCCAAAAAATGGTGGAAGCTGGCGAATTAGCGGCATGGAAAACCAGTGGGGGGCACCGGCGTATTCCGCAATCTGAAATTGAACGCATTTTGTCTGAGCGTCCCAAAGGTGGGACGATCACCATCGGCCCCGGCCGCCCATTTCGCATCTTGATTGCAGAGGACGATCGTACCTTGCAAAAGGTCTATGCAACCCGCCTGATGAGCTGGCGGATGCCGATCGAGCTCATTCAAGTACACGATGGCTATGCAGCCCTCATCACCTTGGCCAAACGTCGACCTGAACTCATCATTATGGATCTGCGTATGCCAAACATTGATGGCTTTGAAGCGATTCGCTCCATTCGCGCAGATGCTGATTTTGCACGGACCGATATCATCGTCGTTTCCGCACTGCCTTCGAACGAAATCCTCAGTCAACTACCCTCGGACATTGCGGTGTTCAAAAAGCCCATCGATTTCGCGCAATTACAAGGATTCGTCCAGGCCTGCATCGCACAACGACGCGGCCCTGGAGAGCAAAAAAAAACGCATCCGCTTGAGCAATCTCGCGGCGCTCGGATGGGTGTTCTTTAGTAGCCGGTTAAAACGGGCGCACCGGCGACATCAAAGCCACACTCCCCCAGATCAACCCAGACACAGAGTTGCTCATCACTTTCGTGACAGAGGTTAGACACCATCACTGTTGTCATTGCGCGGGATTGAGGCCAAGCAAATAAGCGCGCTTGGACCCACGCTGCAGCTGGCTCAAGCGGTTCGGTAGAAACCCAGCCAACCGTGACGCCTGAAACCGAAACCATCATTCGGCTCGGCTCACCTGAAGACAACGAAATCGTCGCCGGATGAACCGCCACTGCTCGGTTAAATTCAGATTTCAGTAAACGTCGTGCGCGCATGCGGTCGAGCGTCCCCATTTCGACGCGGATGCCATGCAGCCCTGAGGGGCGAATTTCCCAATTGGATGGGCGTACGCGACGGGTTGGTTCCGCCGAGGAACGCAACTCGACTGCATCGTTAGAGGCATCCCCAGAAACGGGTCTTACCGGCTCCATAAACACCTTCGCAGAGTCAGGGTAGCGGGTTCGAACGCGCCCACCATTGAGCGCGGATCAAGCCACTGAGAAATCGCCAAGGCCCTTGCAAAAGGGCCGCCAAACGTAGACGAATTTCAAATCAGTGGCTTATTTTACAATATTTAATGTATTTTCACTAGGTTTACCGCTTGTCAATCTGTCCCCAGATTGCACGCTCGTCATCCGTTGCGCGCCCAGCCTGGGCAAACAAGCGGGCCATCGCTTCACGGTCACCGGTTGCGGCAATCTGACGCAAGTTCCCAATTGCAATCCGGAACTGCTCGAACGCAATTTCTGGGTTTTTTGCCACCATCTCGAGCGGTATTTGGCCGGCCTTGGCTGTTTTTCGATCGAGGCGCGCACGCTCGATCAAGATCTCAACCTCTTGCTCTGAGATGTGCAGTCGCTTGGCCTCTTCCATCAACTTGACGCGCTCATCGTCGTCCAACACCCCGTCTTCGAGGTATTTGGCCAATTCGTTGTGCATCAACTCACGATCTTTATGCAGCTGATCGTTAAACGCAGTCGATAGGATCGCCGCTGGCACCGCAAAAATACCGATACCCACCAACGCCATGATGATGGTCATCAATCGACCCACCGGGGTCACTGGCGAAATATCTCCGTAACCCACCGAGGCCAAGGTCACCACCGCCCAATAAATCGACTGCGGAATATTTTCAAACTTATCGGGTTGTGCTTCGTGCTCAAACAAGTAACCCAAGCTGGCGGTTAGCACGACCAACAACAACATGATGAAGGTCGAGGCAGCAATCACCGGCCACTCACGCTCCATCGCTTTGTACAGCGTTCCGGTTGCTTGGGTGTAACGCGTCAGTTTCAGCAAACGCATCAAGCGGAAGATTCGCAAGAAACGCAGATCGAACAAGTGATGCAGTAACGCCTCAAGAAAGAACGGGATCACAGCTAAAAAGTCGATGATCGCAAGCGGTGCCTTGGCATATTTATAACGCCCCAACAGCGCACCCTTGTATTCCGGACTCTCGACGCAGGAATACAAGCGGAACAAATACTCCAGCGAAAAAATCGCCACAGCAATCGAGTCCACCACCACAAACTCAACGTTCAAGACGTAATGCACCGACTCAACAGACTCAAAAATAACTGCAAGCACCGAAATCAACACCCACCAAACCACAAACGAATCCAACATCGAATGCAGCTCGCCACTGGTTTCGGTTGGGTTGAGCAGTGCATAGACCTGCTGACGGAAGGTGCGGCCACGGTTTAATTCGCGGAACTCTTGAATGGCGGGCACGACCACGCGGAACAGCTTCAGTAAACGCAACAATCGCAGTACACGTAGCGCGCGTAAATCGAGCTTCACCAGCCCCGACATTTCAAGGTAGAACGGCAGGATCGCCGCGAGATCGATCAGCGCGTACATGCTGAAGATGTACTTCAGGCGCGGGAAACGTGAACGATTAAATTCAGGATCCTCTGGCGCAGCATACAAGCGCAACACGTACTCCGTGGTAAATACCACCAACGAGAACATGTCGAACACATGGAACAACCGCTCATAAGGCGTAAATAACTGTGGGATTTGCTCAACCAGTAAGGCCAGCAAATTCAACACAATCAGCACAGAAATATATTTATCAAACTGCTTGTGATAGTTGCCCTGAACTTGGTCATCAAACAACCAGTGGTAGACAAAACCACGCACGGTACGACGCGCTGGAGCGGGAGAGGTTTGGGTTTGATTCACGATAAGCCTCGTCTTAATTAGATCAGAACTTGAGTTCTGCAATCTTGATTACACTGAATCCGCGGCCACAGACCAGCACCTTCATCTGCACATCTTTTTCGATGCTATCGCCGTCTTCAAATCCACCGAAGGTGTAGCTACTTGGATCCATAATTTTTGGCGTGCCTTTTTCAAACAAGATCGCACCGTGGGTGTTCAATTGCTCGCGATCGCATTTTTTAGCAAACACCAAGCCGTCTTCTTCAGCGACGTTTTTCAAATCAGCAAACGGGCCACCGGCTGCGGTGAGGGCTTCTAAACAGGCCGCCCACGTTTTGCCAGCGGCTTTCGCGCAGGCCTCGATGGCAACCGGCTTTCCTTCTGCCCGCGCTTGGCCTGTTTCCTCTAACCACTTTTGAATCGCTTCAGCATTCCGTTTGGTTGCCTCTGTTTGTGAAGCTTCTTTGTACGTGGTGTAGCCCAACTGCACCACCACTACGATCACGCAGACAACAATCACCAAAAAAATGGCGTCTAACAATCGAAAATACGGCACAGGTTTTTCACTCACCGCGTCTGGGTTTTGTTGCATTTCACCGGACATCGCTTCTCTCCTTGCTTAGCATCCAAACAGATCGATCTCTGTCTGTGTTTTTAAAATTGTCCCCACTACAACTAACGCTGCGCTCCGTTGTTCGCGCGCCACTGACGCACCTTTTCGAGTGCCGCCAGCTTTTGTGCATCGGTCATCCGCGCAAACACAATATCGCGGTTACGCAATGCAGCCTCACGTAGTTCGCCCGCCCATTTTGAGTAACCAACTGCAGCAAGCGAAGACCACATATACGACAGCACAAAATCCTGCTCGACCCCTCGACCCATGGCATACAGCACTGCTAAATTTCCCTGCGCGTAGGGATAGTTTTGTTCGGCAGCCAAGGCATACCAATACGCCGCTTTTGCATAATCTTGTCGAACGCCAACACCGGTGTCATACATTCTTCCCAAACTATAGCGGCTCGGTGCATCGCCTTGCTTAGCCAATGTGAGCCAAATTGACGCCGCTTCAACATAGTCAGCGCGATTAAATGCTTCCAATCCTTCTGCATGGGTTTGTGCTGCAGCGTTTGCCGAAAAAAATACGCCAAGCAACAACACAAGTAACGCGCGCAAAAAACAAAAATGCCACTCACGGATGCGCCGCCTCGATCCAATGGACATGCCCCGGACGAAACACCCAGGCAAGAAGCAGTCGCGGACATTCAGCTGGAAAAACATCGGTCGTACTGTGATCGGACCAAACGCCGGTCATCGCGATCCGCTGCGCCAACGCTTCGGCGCTCAAGCGACCAGGCAGTTCTCGCGTTTGCAAATCGGGCTGTGCATCGGCCAGTCGACCAGACAAACGTTCGTGAAACGACGCCCAGGTACGACCACGCAAGCGCATCACCAGTTTGGCTAAATCGCGTTCCGCAACGCTGCTGTCGCTCACGTGTAAGGCGTGTTGTCCAAGCACATTTGGAAACAGCACGGCATGTTCGCGGTATTGATTGAGAAGATCTTTGGCGTGCAGAAAAAAATCTGCACGTTGCCAAGTAATGCGCGTACCCGCGCGGCGTAGTGCTTTGCCGTGACGTAGCGCAAACAGAAAAGGAACCCAAGGATCGAGATCGACCGCATGAATCGATTCGAATCGCGCCAGAAACGCACTGGGTAAGCACCAACCAGCGCTGGGCCCCAAGAGAAGCAAATGACGCTTGCCATGTTGCCACGCGTCGAGCCACTGCTCGATCGCTTGTAAGAACGGCCCCCAATGTCGTCGATAACGTAAGGCCCGCAAATGCCAGATCGCACCGCCACTGGGACTGAGCCAATCCATGTTTAACGCGCAAGTGGTGGCGACGCCGCCCAACCTGCAACACATGCCCCGCTAAGGCACACACCGCAGCCACAACGACTACACATCCACCGAGTCGCGTGCCGCCAGTGCTAACGCTTCTGCACCGCCACCACCACCCGCACGCAACTTATTCATTTTTTGAATCAGGGTGGTGCGTTGTAATTGCAACAACTGCGCAGTGCGCGAAATATTGCCACCAGCATGACTTAACGCGCTCATGATGAGATTGCGCTCCATCTCCGCCAAATGCGCTTTCATCGGCACACCCTCGTCGGGAAAATCACGATGGCCTTGTGCAATCAACACAATCTCTTCAACCGAATTCGGCGCAACATCTTCGAGCGCAGGAAAGCCGGGTAACAACGCCCGCTCTAGCGCACCATCGTTGGCCTCGGGCAATGCCGTAAGGCTTGCTTGTTGCAACTCAGGTGCGTCTTGAGGCATGGCTTCAATCGCCGGTAACAACGCTGCAAACGCTTTGGGCAACATGCTCGGAGACACCGTCGCGCACCCAATTCGTTGACCCGAAAACAAAGCACTAAAGCGATTCACAAGATTGGATAACTCGCGCACATTGCCAGGCCAGTGATACGTCTGCATGGCATGCATAAACGCACCATCCATCGCGATGGGTCGTGCCTCAGGCAAGGCATGTCGACGCGCAAAGTGCTCAACCAACTCAGGCACATCGTCGCTGCGTTCGCGCAAGGGCGGCACCAATACCGGAATCACATTGAGTCGGTAATACAAATCCTCTCGAAACCGACCCGCTTCACACTCGGCTTCTAAATCGCGGTGGGTCGCCGCAATCACCCGGACATCCACTTTGACCGGTTTAGTCGCGCCGATTGGATCCACCACGCCTTCTTGCAATACGCGCAACAACTTGGCTTGCATGTCCAAAGACATATCGCCGATTTCATCTAAAAATAACGTGCCACCATTGGCGAGTTCAAAGCGCCCAACGCGATCGGCAATCGCACCCGAAAAAGCGCCTTTGCGATGACCAAAGAGCTCGCTTTCAAGTAAATCTTTAGGAATAGCTGCGCAATTGACTGGCACCAGCGCACGTTGCGAGCGCGCTGAGGTGTGATGAATCGACTGCGCGACCAACTCTTTACCCGTACCACTTTCGCCGTTGACCATCACCGTGGCCGAAGAGGCCGCAATCCGCTTGATCAACGCGCGCAAGGCTTGCGTGGGTGCACTACTGCCGATGATCATCGTTCACCCCGCGAAATCGCGAAGGACATGGCGCAACACGCAGTGAGTGCGCAGGCCAGATGCATGGTCTTATTCCGCCGCGCTTTGCAATGTGCGATTGAGCGAAGCCCAACCTTCTGCAGTGACATACAGCTCGCTACGATTTTGCTCATCCAAACGCGCAGCGACCAAACCACGGTCCATCATCATTTGCAGCCGCGATGCAATGCGCGTTTGAGATACACGTAGGTCAGGAGGCAAATCTGGCACGCCTCCCGGTGCGATCGGACGGCGCTCTAATCCGCGCAAAATTTCGATATCCAGAAAAGATAGACCAGATTCGATCACTTCTTTCTGTACCGCTTGACGAACTTCGATAAAAAACAACCGTCGCATTGCAATGGTGTAAACCACCACCACGGCAAACAAACTCAAATGCTCGAGTGCGGCAGTTTTACGTGCAGTCAGTAGGGGACTAGAGAGCAAATCCAAAAACAGCGGCACAGTAATCGCGCAAATAATGCCGATCAGCAATTCTCGACCCAAGGTCGTTGGGTTGACTTGACGTCGTTCAGAAAGATAAAAGTTGGTGACACCACCGAGCATGCCGCCCGATACCATCAGACCACCGACCAAAGCCAGGTAAGTCACATCACCAAACTCTCGCACGCTCAAAGATTCGCTTAACACGCCATGTCTCCCGGGAATACGACACGGCCACCTTCTGCGCCGGCCAACGCGAGGGTAACACAGAGATCGAAAAATATCGCAAATAACTAACGTAGCTACTTGACGCAATTAAACTATTTTCTGCTAGCTGGGTCAATCCCTGCATCTCATCAACTGTCGAAATAACCCAAATTTCGCAACGCGTATCGCACTCGCAAATCCGCAGGCAATCGGCTTGCTTTTGTTTGATGCAATCGGGCCCAACGTCAATCAACATCCGTTGGATAATTTTAACTAATTGATTATTAATGCTTTATATGAAAATGGCGGGGGCATTACTCCGGTGGCGCGCTTGGGCCCAGCCCATTCAGTCAAAGACGTGAGGCTATCGCCGCCCGAGGTTAAATCGGGCCACGCCCAAGGCATCCATCTGACGCGTTTCAGCGACTTGCGCTGCACGGCGAATTTTTTCATTAGCGCGATCGGCCAATCCGCGCATCCGTGTGTGTTCTTGTTCAACTTTGGCGTGCGTTTCGCGTGCCGTCGCCACCGCCGCTGCCGCTGCCAAGCGTTTGCGTTCTAAATCTGCCTGCAAACCTTCGATATGTTCGATAAAGCGCCTGAGGTTTAAGGCCTCGCTCATCGGACGTGGCGTATCCGAAATGCGATGCAAACGTTCACAGTAATCCGCATGTAATTCGCGCAAGCGCTCTGCAGGCGTCTCGAAGGCATCCAAGATCCGTTGCAAGCGCACCACCTCGGCCAGCGCTTCTCGCGCTTTTGCTTCGGCACGATCGGCCAGCAACATCCATGTTCGCACCGCACTCATGCCGCACCAGCGATCACGCTGTTTAGGTTCGCCATCGCGTCGCGATACTCCACGCTTTCATGCATGTCTTGGCGTAAAAACCCTTCCATCGCCGGGCGTAAGGCAATCGCCAGATCTAACTCTGGATTTGAGCCAGCGTGATAAGCGCCCGCTTCAATCAAATCGCGATTTTGCTGAAACAAACTCCACAGTCGACGAAAACGATTCGCCGACTTCAATGCATCCGGAGACACAATCGATTGCATCACACGAGAAATCGATCCGGTTAAGTCAATCGCAGGGTAATGCGCCGCATCAGCCAAAGACCGAGACAGCATGACCTGACCATCGAGGGAAGCGCGCGCAATATCCAAAATCGGATCGGATGGATCATCGTTTTCCATCAACACGGTGTAGACCGCTGTGATCGCACCTTTGCCATGTCGCCCAACACCTGCACGTTCAATCAGCGTCGGTAATAACGCAAACACCGAGGGCGGATAGCCTTTGGCGGTCGGGGGCTCGCCCACCGCCAATCCAATTTCACGTTGGGCGTGTGCAACACGCGTCAAACTATCAATCAACAACAAAACGCTTTTACCTTGATCACGAAAATGTTCGGCAACCAAGTGGGCCAAGTTGGCTGCTTTTAAGCGCAACACTGGCGACACATTGGCAGGCGCTGCCACCACCACAGATTTGGCTAAGCCTTCGGGGCCGAGTGATTCATGAATAAATTCATTCACCTCGCGTCCACGTTCACCAATCAAGCCAATCACCACAGCATCGGCTTTGGTGTATCGCGTCAGCATGCCGAGCAGCACGCTTTTACCGACGCCCGATCCGGCCATCAACCCAATACGCTGTCCACGACCCAATGTGAGTACGGTGTTGATGGCTTTCACACCGGTGTCCAACACGTCTTTAATTGGCCCGCGCTCTAAGGGATTAATGGCTTCGCCTTTTAATCCTAAAGCCGCATCGCCTGCAGCCGCGGGCTTGCCATCCAACGGCACACCACGACCATCAATAATTCTGCCGAGTAAACCCATGCCGACTTGCACCTTGGGTGCAGCACTTAACACACGCACCGTGGCACCCGGACCAATCCCGGCAGGTTCATCAAACGGCATTAACAAGGTGGCCGTGTCGTTAAAGCCCACCACTTCAGCTTCAACGCGCGCACCGCCTGCACCTTCAACACTACACAACGCGCCAACCGGGGCACGAATACCGCGCGCCTCGAGTGTCAATCCAACCATACGGATCAATCGACCGCACGAGGTAGGTTCCGACACTCGCGTACGACGAATCGCATCATCAATCAACGGATCGATGGCTATTTTCATGGATGCATACTCGGCGCGTCATTTGGCGGCGTGCTCACATACACGGCATCGCTAATCACATTCGGATCGGGATCCACCGCTGGCTCTGATGCTTGTGCTTCATGCGTGGGTGTCGATGACGTTTCATGTGTTGTAGGACTCGCTTGCGTTGCGGTCATTGCATCCTGCGCTGCAGCGCTTGTCGTGGTGTGCTCCTGTCCCGCGACTGGTCCCAACAATGATTGGGCTAGCGCATCGAGTCGATGCTCAATCAAATCCTCAACTGCACCATCGTCCATCAACAACCGCACGCTACCCTGACGCAAGCCTTCATCGGCATGCAAGCTGATGTGCTCAGGTGGATTGGGTACGATCGATTGGTATTGCAACAAATCTTGTGGATGCAACATCAGACGTGCTTGCGTACGCGGCTCAAGGGTAGCCAAACATCCGGTGACCAAGCGCTTAATTGCTTGGCCCGATTGACTGAGCTCACCACGCACAAGCTGTTGTGCCAAGTGCAAACTCAAGCGCTCGATTGGCACGGCAAACTGTTGCAAGTCTCGCGCTGCTTTTTCTAAGGCCGCTAAAAATTCTGCGATACGCGCGTGCTCTGCGGCAAATGCATCGGCGTGCGCATTGTCTAAACTGATCCGTTCCTCTGCAAACTGTGCTTGCGCCTGCGCTAATCCAGCAGCAAATCCAGCGTCCCACTGCGCTTGTAATTCGGCGGCACTTGCGACAGCAGTGCTTGGACTGGCGTGTTCGCTCGCGACCGATGGCACCAACGCTGATGCAGCGTCGGTCATACCCTCTGGACTGTGTGCTAAAGCGTCCGATACTTGTTCATTGGATAACGTATGCGGCGCCAAAGTATCAGATTCAGGGGCCTGCAAATCTGCATTCACGGTCGGCGTTGCAACAAACGCAGCGCTCAGTTCTTGTGGTGTTGGTTCGATCGACTCGCCATCGAGCAGCGGATCGGCTTGAAACGCATGCACACCAGGCACCTCGCCCCATTGCCCAGAAAATCCATGACGCTGCGCGTGCGGAGCCAAGCTATTGGCTTGGAGCCAATCTTTTTTGGGGGCACGTGCCCGTTGATCAGACAAAGTCGTCACCACCACCCGCCAACACCATCTCACCCGTGTCAGACAACTTACGGGCCTGACGCATGATTTGCTTCTGTGCTTCTTCCACATCGGCCAAGCGCATCGGCCCCTTGGCTTCCATGTCATCGATAAACATCGAGCGTGCGCGCGAAGACATGTTGTCAAAGAATTTTGATTTGACTGTTTCGTCTGCACCTTTGAGTCCAACCATTAACAAATCCGGCTCTACTGCGCGCATCAACACCTGAATGCTACGGTTATCACAACCCGCGAGATTATCGAATGTAAACATGTTGTCTTGAATCTTCATGGCCAGTTCACTATCCGATTGCTCAACACCGCTGAGAATGCCAGCCAATGGAGAAGTCTTGGTGAAGTTCAAGATTTTTGCGGCCGCTTTGACACCACCAAAACTTGATGAAGCACCCGCGGCATTGGCCGCAAATTGTTGCTTCAACACCGCTTCAAGTTCTTGCATCGCTGCAGGCGGAACGGTATCCAAATTCGCTACGCGCGAGACAATTTCAGGGCGATTTTCAGCTGGTAGAAAATTCAACACGTCTGCAGCGATTTCCGAATCCAACACCGACAAAATAATCGCCACCACTTGTGGGTGCTCGCCACGAATCATCTCAGCAATCGACCGAGAATCCATCCAGCGCAAGATATCTAAACCGCGGCTCGAGTTACCCGGCATGATGCGTCCCAACACCGAAGCCGCCTTGTCTGGTCCAAGCGCTTTTTTAAGCACCGACTCAACATAATCATTCACTTCCAAACCAAGATAGGTTTGGTTCTTGATCGTCGAAATAAAATCGTCCAGCACCGCGCTAATGGCATCTTGCGAAATATCGGCAACAGAAACCATTGCCGCACCCAAAGGCTGCACTTCTTTTGGGTTGAGATACTGAATGATATTGGCCGCTTCTTGCTCGCCCAACAACAGCATCAAAATCGCTGCGCGTTGCATGTTGGTGATCTGCGCAAGCTCAGCACGCAGGGCCTCGCTCATCGGCGCAGAACCGTTGGGTGCATCATCATCTTTTTGTTTCGCTTCAGCCATCACACTCACCTATTCATCGTTCTTGATCATATTCTTCAGTACGCTTGCAACACGCGCCGAATCACTCGACACCAGCATACGCACCAACGCAACTTTGTCATCATACGAAGCTGCGGTATCCAACATCTCAGCCGAGATCGTCGGCTTTTTTTGTTTGGAGGACTGCAACTTTTGCTTAAATTCTTCTAACTGCTCTGCTTCCGATTTTTCGGGGTCCTGCAAATCACCCGATGCTTCGTCATTACCTACGGGGGCCTTCAAGAGCCGCTGAGGAATCTGCACAATCACCGGTTGACGCGGCGCCGTCTTACGCATGATTGGACGTAATACAGCTAACCACAAGATGAACAAGATCAATGCGACCAGAGAAAACTTCGACACATCGACAATCATCTCATCCATACAATGACTTCACGCCGATTAACCGGCTAAATCCCGTTTGATCATGCCCTTCAATACGCTCGCCACACGACCCGAATCTTCTTGTACCAGCATACGAATCAACGCCACTTTGTCATCATACGTGTTCGCTGTGTCTAACATATCCGCTGAGATACTCGATTTTTTTGGCGCCGCAGATGCTTTGAGGCGCGCTTTAAAGTCATCCAGCGTTTCGCCTTCGGCCATCGACACACCACCTTCTTGCCCCTCACCTGATTCGGCGTCCGCCGCACCGGCTTCGCCCGGCAAGGCTTGTGTTTCTGCACCCTCAGGACCAGCAAGCGCTGTCACGGGTGCAGGTGGCTGTGGCAAATAAGCACGCACCACTGGACGCACCACGGTAAAGAGTAACGCGATCAGAACAAACGTCGCTAAGCCCACTTTTAAGCTACTCACCACCATGTCGTTTTCGTACCAAGGAATCATCGAACCAGGGCCGGGACCGACTTCAAATTTTGCCGGCACAATCGTCACCGAGTCACCGCGCTTTTCATCAAAGCCCACCACACCACGCACTAACCCTTGTAAGCGCTCAATCTCTTCTTTGGTGTAACCGCCCTCGGTGTCAGCTGCACCCTTTGCATCTTTTGCGTCCTTAGCATCTTTGGTGTCTTTATTGACAGGCGCACGCTCTTTAATCACCACCGCCACGGACACACGCTCAAGCACACCGGTTTGATTCTTCACATGGCGAACGACTTTATCTAGCTCGTAGTTACGTGTCGACTTACTATTGACTGCACCACGCGTGTCTTTACCTTCGGTGCTTGGCTTGGTGTCGGTGTTGGTCTGAGGCTCAGGCGGCGGCGTATTGGAAAGCGCTCCTGGAACACCCGATGGATCGAGCACAGAGCTACGCTCTTCAGACAGCATTTCCGAACGCGTTTTGGAGCCCTCTTTACGCACATCAAAGTCTTCCGAGGTGGTTTCTACTTGCGTGAAATTCACCACCAGATCCACTTGCGAGCGCACATTGCCCTCACCCACGACCGGTTCGAGCAACTGCACGATCCGATTACGATACGTTTCTTCAATTTGTTGCTTGTGCTCGACTTGCGCAGTGGTTAAACCCATGCCGGCATCTGCTGCACGACGCGTCAGCAAATTTCCTAAATTATCCACCACCGACACATCATCGGCGGACAAGTACGGCACGCTCGAGGCCACCAAATGCACAATGGCCTGAACTTGGGTGGGCGCAACGACGCGGCCATTAAATGGCGTGACCACCACAGAAGCTTTGACTGGTGTACGTTCGCGCACAAACACGCTTTGTTTGGTTTGCGCTAAATGCACGCGCGCACTCTGAATGGTAGAAATTTGCCCAATACTTTTGGCCAATTCTTGTTCGATCGCCGCTGAGTAGCGTGCTTGTTCCATGAACTGACTGGTGGTCATCGCGGATTGATCTTTAAGCGAATCCAAAACACCACGCGTTTGTTGCTTAGGCACACCCTGCGAGGCCAACAAAATACGCGCTTCGTGATACTTACCTGCCGGCACTGACAGCTGTCCCGTGCCTGCATCGATACGCGGCTTCATGTTCGCGGTTTTTAAAATTTCAAGTGCACTTTGCTGATCAGCATCTGCCATGCCAGGAAACACAGCGCGATAAGGTGTTTCTTGCACCCAAGCATAAATGGCGCCCAACAACGCAAGCGCAATGATCACGGCAATCGCCGGCATGGCTTTACGTACGGCAGCCTGACGAAAGACATCATTCAAATTGCTGATCACCGTTTGCACACCGGTGGCAGGCACCGTTGCAGGCAATCCGGCCGCTGTCGCAGGCGCGAGACTGGTGCCCGCCTCCGCTTGTCCGGGTGTGGTGGTTGAAGCATTTTGCATTACAGCAGCCATGTTCTATTCCTCTTAGCCCAGCGTTAAACCGGCATGTTCCGAATATCTTCGTAGGCCTTAATGACCTTATTACGAATTTGGAGTGTTGCTTCAAATGCCACCGAAGATTTTTGCATCGCAAGTACGACATCGGTGAGTGGCACTT
>CANIIA010000018.1 GCA_947467435.1 Betaproteobacteria bacterium | reverse complement strand
CGGATGTATCGATTATTGTGAAAGATCAGGGCACGATCTTTTTAGGTGGCCCACCACTCGTCAAAGCGGCCACCGGCGAAGTGGTCAGCCCAGAAGAACTTGGTGGTGCTGAGGTACATACGCGTATTTCTGGCGTTGCAGATCATCTCGCGCAAAACGATACGCATGCCTTGGCGCTCACGCGACAAATCGTTAGCAATTTAAATCGACAAAAAAATATTACGCTGGCGATACGTGAACCACGCGAACCGCTCTATTGCGCCGAAGAATTGTACGGGGTCATTCCGAGTGATCCACGCAAACCCTATGATGTACGCGAAGTCATTGCCCGCATTGTGGATGGCTCGGTATTAGACGAATTCAAGCAAAACTATGGCACCACACTGGTCACTGGCTTTGCCCATCTGCATGGTTATCCAATTGGGGTGATTGCGAACAACGGTATCTTATTTTCTGAATCCTCATTGAAGTGCGCGCACTTCATCGAGCTATGCTGTCAACGCAATATTCCACTGCTGTTTCTGCAAAACATCACCGGGTATATGGTCGGTAAAAAATATGAAGCGGGCGGCATCGCTCGCGATGGCGCCAAAATGGTGACCGCAGTGGCAACCGCGCGCGTGCCTAAATTTACGGTCATTATTGGTGGTTCATTTGGCGCAGGGAATTACGGTATGTGCGGCCGTGCATTTGACCCGCGGTTTCTGTGGATGTGGCCCAACGCACGCATCTCTGTGATGGGCGGTGAACAAGCCGCGAGCGTTTTGGCCACTGTTCGACGCGATCGTATCACCGCAGGGGGCGGCGATTGGTCAGCGCAGGAAGAAGCTGCATTCAAACAACCGCTACTCGATCAATATGAGCAGCAGGGCAATCCCTATTACGCGTCTGCGCGTTTATGGGACGATGGCATCATCGATCCTGCACAAACACGCCAAGTGTTGGGCTTAAGCATTTCAGCGGCTCTCAACGCCCCGATGCAAGAAACTAAATTTGGACTGTTTCGTATGTAGTGCTTTTGCTTTATCACGCCTCCCACCTTTTTGAGAAAATCTCTTATGGCCGAATCTAATCTTCAAGTCAGCGTACGTAATCAATGCGCGATTGTTGCGCTCAATCGCCCAGATGTTCGTAATGCGTTTGATGACAAACTCATCGCAAATCTGACTCAAGCATTTCGTGAGATCGACGAAGATGACACCATCCGCGCCATGATTTTGATGGGCAACGGCAGCGCATTTTGTGCCGGTGCCGATTTGAACTGGATGAAGCGCATGGCGGGTTTTTCAGAGAAACAAAATTTTAATGACGCCATGGGATTGGGACGCATGATGTACACGCTGTACCACATGCGTAAACCGACCATTGCACGCGTTCACGGCCCCGCGTTTGCCGGTGGCACGGGGTTGGTTGCTGCGTGTGATATTGCTGTGGGCACACCCGATGCGGTGTTTGCATTGACCGAATCCAAACTCGGCTTGTCACCGGCCACCGTGAGCCCTTATGTGATTCGCGCGATGGGTGAGCGCGCTGCGCATCGTTACTTTTTAACTGGCGAGCGCTTTGATGCTGCCGAAGCGTATCGGCTGGGATTACTCACCGAATTGTGTCAGCCCGAAGAACTCGATCACGAAATCAACGCCATGCTCGGCCACGTAATCGCCGGTGGTAAAGAAGCGCTGCGACAAATCAAAACGCTGATACGTGATGTCGCAGATCGCCGTATCGATGAAGCTTTAGTGCGCGACACCTCACAACGGATTGCCAGTATTCGTGCCTCACGCGAAGGCCGCGAAGGTGTGTCGGCCTTTTTAGAAAAGCGTGAACCGGCTTGGATGCGCACCGCGAAAGCTAAGCCAGCGGCAACCAAAAAAGTGGCGTCTAAAAAAGCAACCGCCAAACGACCGCCAGCAAAAAAATCTAAGCCATCGCCGAGCAAACGTCACGCACGCAGCAAGCAAAAACGTACACGTGTTTAGCAAACTACTCATCGCCAATCGCGGTGAGATCGCTTGTCGCATTATTGATACTGCGCAGCGTTTAGGTATCCATACGGTCGCCGTCTTTTCTGATGCGGACCGGCAAGCGCGTCACGTGCGCTTGGCCGATGAGGCCGTCCCGATTGGTCCAGCAACCGCACGTGACAGTTATCTAAATAGCGCACGCATCATCAACGCCGCAAAAATTAGTGGTGTACAAGCGATTCATCCGGGCTATGGTTTTTTGTCCGAGCAGGCCGCTTTTGCACAAGCCTGTGTTGATGCGGGCTTGGTCTTTGTTGGACCGGCGCCCCGCGCCATTGCCGCGATGGGTGACAAAGCCGCCGCGAAAGCACGCATGGAGCAAGCCGGCGTGCCGGTGGTGCCCGGTTATCACGGGCAAGCGCAAACCACGCAAGCCTTGTTCAGCGAAGCCCAGCGCGTAGGCTATCCACTGATCATTAAAGCGTGTGCAGGTGGAGGTGGAAAAGGCATGCGTGTCGTCACACGTGCCGAGGATTTTATTGCCGCCCTCGCGCGTTGTCGCCATGAAGCCCTGTCTGCATTTGGTCATGACAGCGTCTTGCTCGAACGCTATTTACAACACCCACGACACATTGAAGTACAGATTTTTGCCGACTCGCAAGGGCACGTGGTGTCTTTGTTTGAGCGCGATTGCTCGATTCAGCGACGCCATCAAAAGGTCATCGAAGAAGCCCCAGCCCCCGGGCTCAGTCCCACACAACGCCAAGCCATGTATGACGCCGCCACGCGCGCTGCAAAAGCCATCGATTATGTGGGTGCAGGCACGATCGAATTTATTTCTACGCAAGACGGTGCGTTTTATTTTATGGAAATGAATACGCGCTTGCAGGTTGAGCATCCAGTGACCGAAATGATTACCGGGCTCGATTTGGTGGAATGGCAATTACGTGTTGCCGCAGGTGAGGCGCTACCTTGTCTACAACACGAGATTCACCAACATGGTCACGCCATCGAAGTCCGCATCTACGCCGAAGATCCTGCGCGTGATTTCTTGCCGCAAACAGGACGTATCGCACAGCTTGACTTACCCAGCGGCGAAGGCATTCGTATCGACCGTGGCATCGATGAAGGTGATGTGATGAGCGCACATTACGATCCGATGATGGCAAAACTAATTGTGCATGCCGTGGATCGTGCTGCAGCGATTGATCGTCTACAACAGGCCATAGGTCAAACACGCGTTGCTGGATTGATCAATAACCTTGATTTTCTTGCACGTTTAATCCAGTGCCCTGCTTTTAAAAATGCAGCGCTCGATACCGGCTTGATTGCGCGTGAATCAGCCACACTGCAACCAATAGTGACTGCGTTACCAACCGCTGTGGTTGCGTTATGTACATGGGCTTTTTTACACACCGAATCACATCGACGACAGCAACACGCGCAGCGCAGCACCGACCCCTATTCGCCGTGGGCGAGTGTGCATGGCTGGCGATTAAACGCGGCTGCGCAACAAGATCTCTCGTTCGTTTGTGCAGAACTTGAGACGCATATACGTGTCATCACCGACACCACCGGACATGTAACGCTACATTTAGATAACAACGAACTTGCACTCAATGGCACTGCTGAAGAACGACAGGCTTATCAAGTGCAGTATGGTGATCAAACCGTGCGCGGTCATGTGATTGCCGTTCATGACCGTACGGATGCTCTGCCGGCATACGATTGGCATGTGTTTATCGATGCACAGCAATGGCGTGTGCGTCTAAAGTTACCATCGTTGGATGGGTCTTCTACCTCGAGCCTGGGCGCATGCACCGCACCGATGCCTGGCAAAATTATCGCTGTACATGTCGCCGTAGGTGAGCGCGTTAGTGCTGGTACGCCACTGATGGTGCTTGAAGCCATGAAAATGGAGCACACCATCACCGCGCCACACGAGGGTACTGTTGAAGCCTTATATTTTTCAGTAGGTGCAGTCGTGCAAGAAGGTGTTGCATTATTCGTCTTAGCTTAAACTGACTGACTGCATTTTTATTAAGAGCGCAACGCAACCAATGCAACCCACCGCTGAGCCAAACTCGCCTTGCATCAATGTTTGCCGCATGCACGAAGCACTCGGCGTGTGTCGCGGGTGTTATCGCACGCTCGATGAAATTGGCGATTGGGCGATATTAGACGATGCAGAAAAACACCATGTACTGGCACAAGTCGCCGCGCGTCGTGAGGCGCTTGGGCCACTACCGATCAAGTGAGCGTGATGAAATTACCGCCAACGCTGCGTGTGATTGAACGCGGTTGGCTCTCGAGCAACGTAGTGGTGTTACACGACGGCGTGAGTGCCAGCGTCATTGATTCTGGCTACGTCAAACACCGCGAACAAACGGTTGCCTTGGTCGCTCAAGCCGCCGAGCAACGTCCAATCACGCATTTGTACAACACCCACTGTCACTCCGATCATGTCGGCGGTAACGCGGCGTTAGTGCGTGCGTTTGGTTGTCGGGTCTACATTCCCGAAGGTGAAGCGCAGAGCGTGCGTGATTGGGATCTGATTGCACTTGATCTCACCCCTTGGGGACAACGCAGCGAACGCTTTATGTTTGACGACACGCTGCGCTCAGGACAAACGTATCGACTTGGCCAAATCGACTGGCAAGTTTGCGCCGCGCCTGGTCATGATATGGATGCGCTCATTTGGTATGCGCCGCAAGAAAAATTACTGATCTCTGGTGATGCGCTTTGGGAAGACGGCTTTGGTGCGGTGTTTCCTGAATTAGCCAATCAAGCGGGCTTGGCCTGCGTGCGCGCAACCTTAGACTGGATTGCGTCACTCGACGTTCAAATCGTGATTCCCGGCCACGGTGCGCCGTTTAATCACGTTCAAGCCGCACTTGCACGCGCTTACGCACGTCTCGAGGCGTTTGAACAAGCGCCCGATAAGGTACTGCGTAACGCCTTACGCGTGATGCTGAGTTTTCATTTAATGGATGTGGAATCAGCCACACTCACACAGTTAACGCAGTTGATCGAGCGATCGCCTTGGCATGCAGCAAGTTTGGTGCTGTATCAACAACCCACACACCATATTGCCGAACAACTGGTCAGCGATTTGCAGCGCGCAGGCGTTGTTACGCTGCGCGCTGATCGCGTGTTGTGTGTTTAAAAGCTTGTTTTGTCGCCCGGCTGCATCACGATCACTTTGGTACTCGCGCCAACTAAGCCGGCGCTAAAGTCTTCTGGCTTACCCGCCAAAATTGGATACGTGCCGTAGTGCATCGGAATCGCAAATTTTGGCTTAATCATGTCGCGTACGGCCAATGCAGCGAGCGGTGGGTTCAGCGTGAAATTGCCCCCGATGGGGATCAAGACTAAATCCGGTTTGTACAACTCGCCAATCAAGCGCATGTCACCAAACAATCCGGTATCACCCATGTGATAAATCTTGAAGCCGTTTTCTAGCTCAACAATCCAGCCCACGGGTTCGCCCCCCGGATGACTGATTTCTTTACCTGAGACGGCGTCTTTGTGACGGAATTCCGAACTGTGCTCGGCACGCACCATATGAATTTTGATTTCTGGGCCAATCGGTGTGACCACACCACTTTTGTTCATGCCAGGCGCCAGCTCGGTGGGTAACAGGCCCAAGGTCACAAAAGTATCTTTGAGTCCGGGCGGTGCATACAAAGGGACTTTGTTTAATTTGGCTAACTCTGGTGCATCAGCCGCGTGATCAAAGTGACCATGCGTGACCAACACCAAATCCACCTTACCTAAGCCGGCAAGATCTTTGTATTGCGCGGGGGTTTTTGGATTGGTTTTGAGCCAGGGATCAATCACGATCACCTTGCCACCAGGCGTCGTGATTCGAAACGCCGCTTGGCCTAACCACAGCACCTCAACCTTGCCTGTTTGTGCGTGTGCAACAGCAACAAAGCAAAGCATCCACAACATCGCCAGAAATTTTTTCATCGTGTTCTCCAAAATATGGTTGGCTGCATGCGCTTTAAACGCACCAAATCCAAGGCGCATGATGAAACACTTTGCCCCAATTGAGCAAGCGATTGTGCACGATGGCGCTTGCATACTAACGTGTTTGCCCAGACATCGTGTTTCGCGCGCTGCATTTTGCAGCGCTTGCATAGGCACGATGTCATTCCGATTGGTACACTCTGAGCTTGGCAAGTTTTCCCCGAGGAGCCCCCATGAAACGTTTGTCTTTCATCGCGCGCGTATCAACCGCTGTGTTGAGCGCTTGTTTGGTTTGGTCGAGCCCGCTGATGGCGCAAGAGCTGATCCGTATCGGCGCCCCCTTACCCATCACAGGACCACTCTCGCCAGAAGCTAAAAAGCTGCAGAACGGAATCAATCTGTGGGTCGAAGCGGTCAACAAAGTGGGCGGCATCAAAGTAGGTGCCAAGCGCATGAAGGTTGAAGTGGTGTATGTCGACTATCAATCCAATACGCCACGCGCGGTGCAAGCCACTGAACGTCTGATCACACAAGATAAAGTGGATTTCATGTTCTCGCCGTTTGGATCGGGCGCAGCAAAAGCGGCCTCGAGTGTTTCAGAAAAATATCAAATGCCCACCATCGCAGCGACCGCATCTTCTGAGCAAGTCTACGATCAAGGCTATAAATATTTATTTGGGGTGTACACACCCAATCAAACACTCACCGAGCCGTTGGCTGATTTAGTGGCCAAACAAGCCAGTGGCGTGCAACGCGTGGCTATTTTGGCGCGCAACGATTTGTTTCCGCTGGCGATCGCTCAAGAGATGGAAAAATCCGCCAAAAAACGTGGCATGAATGTCACCTACTTTGAAAAATACGCGATTGGCACCTTGGATCATGCGTCGGCACTATCGCAAATTAAATCGCAATCACCGCACTGGATTTTTGCTACGGGATACATCAACGATTTAATCTTGATCAAAAAACAAATGGCCGACCAAGGCATCGAGGCGCCCGTGGTCACGATGATTGCCGGCCCAGCCTACAAAGAGTTTGTCAGTGGTTTGGGTAAGGGCGCAGAAAATGTCACCAGCGCTGCATGGTGGCATCCAGCCGTGCGTTACCAAGGCAAAGACGTCTTTGGCTCCACTGAAAACTTCAACAAATTATTCCGCGAGAAATATGGTCTCGATCCGGATTACGGCGAAGCGTCTTCGGCCGCATCAGGTGTGGTGCTGCAATTAGCGATTGAAGCGGCCGGTACATTAGATCGCCAAAAAGTGCGCGATGCACTCGCCGCGATGAATACAGTCACCTTTTTTGGCCCGATTAAATTTGGCCCCACCGGTCAGGTGATCTCACTCGATCCACCCGTGTTTCAGGTGCAAAAAGGCAAACAAGTCGTGATTCTTCCGACCGCAATCAAGCAGGGCAACCTGCAATTGGGCGTGAAGTAAATCGCATTGGCCCAGTCGACGCCGTGTATTGTTGACTGGGCATCGCACCGCCACCTGCGGTGCGATGCACGCGACTCGTGATGCTGTTTCTACAAATTCTCGCTAATGGACTGGTCCTCGGTGGCCTGTACGCATGTATTGCGGCAGGCTTTTCGTTGGTCTGGGGTGTGCTTAATGTGATCAACATTTTGCACGGCTCGTTTATTGTGCTTGGCGGCTATTTGGCATTTTTTGGTTATACGCAATACGGTATTCATCCGTTTGTGTCGATTGCGATCGCTGCACCGTTATTTTTTGCGCTTGGTTACGTCTTACAGCGTACGCTGATTAATCGCATGATTGCAGCGCCGGTGTTACTCACGCTCACGCTCACCTTTGGCCTAGATTTGATGCTCGCCAATGGCATGCTCGCCGCGTTTACGGCTGACTTTCGTAAGCTGATTCTTGATCCACCACTAGGTATTTTGCGTTTAGGTGCGTTGGTATTACCGATTGATCGCATCATCGCGATGCTACTGGCACTGGGCTTAACGGGTTTGCTGTATCTCACGCTGTCACGTTCGCGCATGGGTCGCGCCATTGTGGCAGTACGCATGGATCGCGAAGCCGCCGCGCTGATGGGCGTCAATGTCAAACACGTGTATGCCCTGACCTTTGGTTTAGGTGCGTTGATGGCAGGGGCTTCGGGCCCGTTACTTGCGATGATTTTTCCCATCTCCCCCCTGACCGGTCCGGTGTACTTAGGTAAAGCCTTTGTGATTTGTGTGCTCGGTGGATTGGGTAGCGTACCGGGTGCGATGATTGGCGGTATCACGCTCGGCATCGTCGAGAGCTTTGGTAGCTTGTGGTTTGGACCCGAGCATGCAACGACACTTTCTTTTGTGTTGCTCATCGCCATCTTGTTGATGCGTCCCGAAGGCTTGCTCGGTCGCAAGGGCTACGCATGAAACGCGCGTTACTCATTGGCGTGTTGTTATCAGGTGTGCTTGCGTTGGTACCGCTCACCAACGATGCGTATTGGTTACGCTTAGGCACTACCATGTTGATGTATGGGGTGTTGGCGCTATCGTGGAATTTTATTGGCGGGATGGCCGGCTATCCATCGTTTGCGGTGGCGGCGTTTCTTGGGCTGGGGGCCTACACCGGTGCCGTGGCACAAAAATTTGGGCTACCCATGGGATGGGCTTGGGTCGCTGCAGGCTTGAGTGCGCTACTGTTTGCGACGTTATTGGGTGCGGCGTTATTGCGTTTACGCGGCCACTATTTCGCGATCGCAAGTTTGGTGGTGGCTGAAGTGTTACGCGAGTTAGTTAATTCAGCGACCGAACTCACCGGTGGTGGTATGGGATTGAACCTGCCGGTACCCAGCATGATCTCTGTGCAAGCGCAGGCCAGTTTCTTTTTCTACGCGATGCTTGCGCTGGTGCTATTGACCTTTGTTGCGACCGTCATCACCACGCATTCGCGCTTAGGTTTTGGTTTGCGTTGCATCCAACAAAATGAGGCGGCGGCCGACATGTTGGGCGTGAACACCACCGCTTTCAAAATCGCGGCGTTTGCGTTATCGGGTGTATTTGTGGGTATCGCTGGTGCCATTTACGCCTCATGGGTTCATTACATCGAACCACCCGATGTATTTGATGTGCTGTATTCCGTCAAAGCTATCGTGATGGTATTGCTCGGTGGTGCGGGTTCTGTGTTTGGTCCACTCTTGGGCGCCGCGGCGTTTCTCACACTCGAAGAACTGGTGTGGCGAAAATTTCTTGAAGTACACACCGGTGTACTTGGTTTGTTGATTGTGTTGTTGGTGATGTTCTTGCCGCGCGGCGTATTGAGTATCACGCAGCTTTGGAAACGTCCCAAGGATCATCGGGCATGAGCCAGCCAACCGCAGCGATGCCAACCAACGCGACGCCACTACTTGCGCTGGATCATGTCTCGCGGGATTTTGGTGGACTGCGCGCTGTGTCGGATGTCACACTTTCTGTCACCGCAGGTGAAGTGATTGGGCTGATTGGTCCCAATGGCGCTGGCAAAACTACACTCGTGAACGTCATGACCGGCGTTCATCCCGCCACGCAAGGCACGATTCATTTTGCGGGTGAAGACATCACGCGCATCGCACCTTGGCAGGCGGCACGCCGCGGAATTGCACGCACGTTTCAAATCGTGCAGCCGTTTCCCGAAATGCGCGTGCTTGAGAACGTGGCTGCCGCAGCGATGTTTGCTGGTGGATTAGCACACGGCAGCGAAGCCAATGACTTTGCAATGGAACAACTGCGCTTTGTCGGTTTAGGCGAGATGGCGCTTCAGCCTGCAGCGACACTCACGCTAGCGATGCGTAAGCGGCTAGAGTTTGCCAAGGGCTTAGCGATGCGCCCACGCTTATTGTTACTCGATGAAGTGAATGCCGGACTCAACTCGACCGAAGTCGATGCAGCCCTCGATCTGATACGTGCCATTGCAGCGCGCGGTGTAACGATTTTGATTATCGAACACTTGATGAAAGTCGTTCTGAATGTATGCTCGCGCATCGTGGTGTTACATCACGGTGAGTTGATTGCCGCTGGCCCGCAACAAGAGGTGATCCGCAACCCACGCGTGATCCAAGCCTATTTGGGACGTCGCTACGCCACCGATCCCTCTGCACAAGTTGGTGATCGGTCATGACCCAAGCGTTACTGCGCGTGCAAGGTCTCACCGGTGGCTATGGCGATGTCCAAGTGCTCTGGGGTCTCGATCTCGAAGTGGCTCGCGGTGAAATTGTCTGTTTGGTCGGATCGAATGGTGCCGGTAAAACCACTTTGATGCGCACGCTATCGGGTTTAATTCCTGCACGTGCAGGACATATTCAGTTCGGTGATGTGGATCTTTCGTACGCCAACCCCGAACGGGCCTTGCGTGCAGGATTAGCGCACGTACCAGAAGGTCGGCGCTTATTTTCTGCAATGAGTGTGCGCGATAACTTACTGATGGGCGCTTATCTACGTGAAGATGGTGTGGGTGCGATTAACGCCGACCTTGAGCGTATGTACGTGCACTTTCCGATTTTGAAGCAACGCCACCATCAGGCGGCCGGGACGTTATCCGGCGGCGAACAACAAATGTGTGCCATTGCGCGTGGCTTGATGGGCGCGCCGCGGCTGTTGCTTATCGATGAGCTTTCACTGGGGTTGGCACCAGCAATCATCGAACAACTGTGCGATACCTTACGTGGGTTACATCGTGAGGGCTTAAGCTTGTTGGTCGTAGAGCAAGACGTCGCGACCGCGCTTGAACTCGCTTCGCGTGCCTACGTGATGGACACTGGACGCATCACACGTCATGGTCAAAGCGACACGCTCCGTCATGATCCAGCCATTCGCGAAGCCTACCTAGGCGCACTGTAACAACCGCTTTTCTTTTTTTCTCAGCTGAGGAGAACACCTTGTCTACGCTTCCTGCAGTTCCGGTCTTTGCCGCTGGTGGCTATCGCTACATCCGCGCGGTTTTTCAATATTCTGGTGGTGTGGCCGCTGAGCCGGGCTTTGAAATCGAACGCGCCCGCTTTCGCACACCATTACGGCTCACGGATGCATTTGCTGCCGTTGAAGCACACCTCAAGACACTTGGACGACCCGTCACGGCGTTTGCGCAATGTGAATTACGCTCGCCAGCACCATTTACCGATCAAGGGTTTTACGATTTCAACAAAGTGTACGTCGGTACATTATCTCGCTGGGGTATTTATAAAGAAGGCGATGCGTTGATGAATCCGGTGGCACGCACCAATGTTTGTCCGATGTACGACAAACCGAGCGAACCCGTGATGTATGCGTTTTCTTATACCGTGCCCGCCAAAGCCATTAGCCATCCGAGTTTTATTGTGGCCGGCGGCGGCGAAGCGCGCGAAGGCGGGATCACGTATCGCGATCGTATCGTGCGCTTAGATGACACCTCACCTGAAGGCTTAACTGAGAAAGTCGATTTTGTGATTGCCGAGATGCATCGTCGCCTGCAGTTGCTTGGCTTTGATTGGAAAGACGCGATCACCACCGAAGCCTATACCGTACAAAACATCGGTCACTTAGTTGGTGAGCGTTTGGCTGCACGCGGTGCGTTATCAGGCGGCTTGGTATGGAACTACACGCGCCCACCGGTTCAGGGGCTGGAATTTGAAATGGATGTACGTGGCGCAGCGCGCGAATTACTGCTGTAATTTTTTTAATTACTTTTTCTCATGAACGAACCGCTGCGCTTATCCAAGCGCATGGCCGAGTTGGGCTTGTGTTCACGACGCGAAGCAGATGAATACATCGCGCGTGGTTGGGTCAAGGTCGATGGTGTGGTGGTCAATGTGTTGGGCACGAAGGTGCTCCCATCGCAATCCATCACACTTGAACACCAAGCCAATACCGCACAAGCGCAACGCGTCACCTTGGTATTACATAAACCCGTAGGCTACGTGTCGGGTCAAGCCGAAGACGGATACACACCCGCTGCAGCGTTGGTGCAAGACAAAACGCGTTGGCGCGACGATCGCGAACGCACGCGGTTTACGCCACAGTGGTTGCGCGGATTGGCACCTGCTGGACGACTGGATATCGACTCAACCGGACTATTGGTGCTCACCCAAGACGGGCGCGTTGCGCGTCAGCTGATTGGTGAAGACAGCCGTGTCGATAAAGAATATTTGGTACGTGTCGAAGGCCATTTATCTGCTGCCGATTTATCGCGCTTAAACCATGGCTTATCGCTCGATGGCAAAGCGTTGCGTCCAGCCAAAGTGGTTTGGCAAAACCAAGATCAGCTGCGTTTTGTGTTGCATGAAGGTCGTAAACGACAAATTCGACGCATGTGCGAATTGGTTGGTTTACGTGTTACCGGTTTAAAGCGGATTCGAATTGGTCGTGTGATGCTGGGCAACTTACCTGAAGGACAATGGCGTTTACTGGGTGCAAACGAGCGCTTCGTTTAACCGACGCGTGTCTTTGCTGCGTTCAATCGGTGTATCCATTAGTGCAGCCGCGGTTTCTTTAAGATGTCTTCTCGATCCATCGATTCGACGCGAATATGCAAGCGTCGCCCATGACGCGCCACCGTCAGCGGCACACTCACACCCGCTGGTCCCAGCGACCACAGGGCGTGCCAGAACGCCGCCATGTCGGTGACGCGCTGATCGGCAATTTCAAGTAACAAATCTCCAACGCGCAAACCCGCACGTTGTGCAGGGCCACCTTCAGCAAGTGCACCGACCACCAGCGCCCCATCTGTCGGTGCTGCATATAAACCTAACCAAGGACGTGGTGGTCCAGGTCGGCGACCGGTTTTAAGGAGTGCATCGTAAATCGGCGTGAGTAAATCGATAGGCACAAACAGATTACCTTGTTGTTTTTGTCCTTCTGCGCGCGCTTCTTCCACCAACAACGAACCCACGCCAACTAACTGCCCAGCCTCATCGAGCAACGCCGATCCACCCCACTGCGGATGCGCAGGTGCGGTGTAAATGGCACGCTCCAATACATACTCCCAATAGCCAGCAAACGTACGGCACGATACCACCCGTGCTTGTAGCGCATGTGCTTGGCCTCCATGACTGATCACCGACACCGGGCGATCGACTTGTAGCGCAGTCGCACTCCCGATCGATAAGGTGGGAATCGATAAGCGCTGTAACGGTAACAACAAGCCCAAACCACTGGCTTGGTCATACGCCAATGGATGCGCTTCGCACACTTGGCCCTGATTGGTGGTGAGCCAAACTGCACTGGCTTCGGTGATCAAATAACCAATCGTGAGCACCAGTCCATCGGTACCAATAGCGATGCCATTACCAATGCGCTCGGTGCCTAAACTCGCAGCGGTAAAAGCATCTTCTGGTACTTCTGCACGCACCGATAGCATGGCGTCGAGTGCCGGCTGCAAATCAAATGACAGCGCTTCAGCCTGCGGCCGCAAATGATCTGGAAATCCCCAAGCAGTTTCGGCTGTCATCACTACCTCAAACGAGTCGCAATACAATCATCACTTGCCGAAGTTAAAAATACGCAACGCGTTTTCGCCACGTACGCGATTACGCACACCATCAGGCAAACGATCAACACGCGCTAAACAGCCAATCGGATCACCAATGGTGTGTGGATAGTCTGAGCCATACAACACGTTGTCCGAACCAAACACGTTCACCGCCATGGCGAGCGCTTCATCGGTAAACACCACCGAATCGCAAAAAATGCGTCGTGCATGCAAACTGGGTTTTTCAACGGTTTTGGTGCGGCACGCGGGAATAAATTCATAGCACTGATCCATCCGCCCAATTAAAAATGGCAGTGTGCCGCCACCGTGACTCGCGATGATCTTGAGTTTTTGATAACGATCAAAAAATCCATCGTAAATCATGCGCGCAACAGCAAGTGTCGTGTCAGCGGTAAAACCAATCGACGCGGTCAACTGAAATTCATCCATCGCCATTTCTTTTACGCCGGGCGGCGCAGTGGGATGAATGAGTACGGGCAGTTCAGCAGCATCAATCGCTTTCCAGATGTTGGCAAACGATGGGTCTGTGAGCGGTTTACCACCAATATTCGCTAACACCATCACACCACATGCACCGGCTTTACGAGCACGCTTTAATTCTGCCAGCGCGGCTTTTTCATACTGCCAAGGCAATGAAGCAAAAAACTGAATACGTTTTGGCCAGTGTTTACGCGCTTTGGCCAGTTCATCATTCATGACCGCAGCGGCTTGCGTGCTGACTTTTTCTCCACCCCAAAACACATTCGGGCACGTGAGCGATACCACCGACACATCAATCCCCACGCGATCCATGTTACGAATACGTAACTCCCAATCAAACATTTCTGGGATCGGCGTCATAAACGGAGCACCATCCAAGTGGATCGCACGCAGTCCACCCGTCACCGCCTTGAGCGTGTATTTGCCGCCATGTTTTTCAAGTAGCTTCACCCAAGCGTTGTTGAGCATATGGGTATGAACATCAATCACTGGAGCGCGCATCAGAGGCCTCTTTTTATTTATCGATGAAAATAGAAAATCGTGTTCGTTATTCAACCCGCGCGCCAGACGCCTTCACGACGGCGGCCCAGCGCGGCGCATCTTTACGAATCATCTCCGCAAATTGCTCTGGTGTGTGTGGTGGGGGAGGTTCCATGCCGTATTTAATTAACTGCTCTCGAAATTCAGCGTTAGAAAGAAAACTTTGCATGGCGGCGTTGATGCGATTCACAATCACCGGCGACGTGCCCGCTGGCACAACAACGCCCTGCCACGCCATCCAATCAAACCCAGGCACGGCGCTCGCGACAGGTGGAACATCGCTCACCAACACCGTGGGTTTGGCAGCCGAGGTGGCAATGGCATGCACCTTACCGGCACGAATCTGCGGTAAGGCCGCGCTTGCATCGCAGAACATCATCTCGACTTTGCCAGACATCACATCAGGTAACGCATTGAGCGTACCTTTGTAGGGCACATGTTGAATATCGAGTCCCGCATCGCGCTTCAGTAGTTCCATAAACAAGTGATGCGGACTGCCACTGCCAGATGTTGCGTAATTAAATTTGCCTGGATTACGCTTGACGTGCTCTAACCACTCGCGCAAATTTTTCGGCGGAAATCCTAAATTGGTGATCAGAAAAAAATTTACTGAACCAAACCAAGCGACCGCAGAAAAATCACGTATCGGGTCAACATGTGGCTTACTGTACATGGCCGGACTAATGCCTAAGGTGGTACTCGTTGCCATAAGCAAGGTATAGCCATCGGGGGCGCTGCGCGCGACCTGTTCCGCACCAAGTAGCGTGCCGGCTCCCGGTTTGTTTTCGATCAGCACTGGTTGCTTGAGCGCTGCGCCCAACCGCTCGGCAATCAAGCGACCCAATACATCTGTCAGACCCGTCGGTGGATAAGGCACCACCATTTTGATGGGTCGATTGGGATAACTGGACACCGACTCTTGTGACCAAGACGACACACACGCACCCAACAACATCAGACCGATCAAGCAACACACGCGGCGACGTACAAATACAGACAACATAATAAAACTCCAATCGGCGCGAGATACGCCAACGATTACGAACGGTAGGCAAAAGCAACTTTGCGATGGACGGGTCAGGACACAGCGTAGTGCGACTGGCTGCTAGAATCAACGCGTTTTCACAGTCTGTACTTGTGTGTCGCGCAAACGACACGCGGGTCTCCCCCGACACGTGCATCGCATCGTTTATTTGCAGCGCGGCACCATGGATCCCGAAATCAAGATCCGCACGCCGAACTTCCCCCACGCGTGGATTGAACACGCACTCACCTTGCCTGAGCAGCTGATCGAGCGCTTAGCTGGCGCGACCATCGCCGTTGCCAATAAAGTGCGTATCTCGCGCGATGTGATTCAAGCGACGCCCTCGTTGCAACTGATTGCGGTGGCCGCCACCGGCGCCGATAGCGTCGATGTGGAGGCGTGCCGCGATTTGGGTGTGGCCGTCACCAATGTCAGGCGTTATTCAACGCATTCGGTCGCTGAGCACACGCTGATGTTGATGCTGGCCGCTACGCGACAGCTGCATCATTACGTACGGCGTACCCGTTTGGGCGAATGGAATCATTCCACACGTTTTTATCTCGAAGGGCCACAACTGTTTGATCTGCACGGACAAACCTTGGCCATCGTAGGCCGCGGTACCCTTGGCATCAGCGTGGGTCATTTAGCGCAAGCATTTGGCATGCGTGTGGTGTGGGCTGAGCGCAAAAACGCACCACAGATTCGTCCCGGTTACATCGAATTTGGCGCAGCGCTTCAACAAGCAGACTTCGTCTCGCTTCATTGTCCTTTTACACCGGCATATCAAGACTTGATCGGTGCAGCTGAGTTTGCGCTGATGAAACCCAATGCCATCTTGATTAATACTTCGCGCGGTAAATTGATTCACGAACCAGCCTTACTCGCAGCGCTTCGCAACAGACAAATTGCTGGGGCAGCGGTGGACGTGGTGGTTGAAGAACCGCCAGTCGCTGGCAACCTATTGATCGATGCCCAACTCGACAATTTGCTCGTCACACCCCACGTCGCTTGGGCGTCGATGCAAGCCAAACAAGCATTAGTCGATGAGCTCATCGATTGCATGGACGCTTTTGCCCGCGGCGAATCAATGAATCGCTTGGTGTAAGGTCGCTTAGCGGTGCTGCGGATATCGCGCGGTTGTTGGTTTTAGTACACGCAAGGCGATAAAACTCAGCGCCGCACTCACGGCAATGGTGGTGGTCATTGGGCGCGCGGTGCCATCAAAGGTGAGTCCGACGGCCAATCCACCGAGTGCGGCAACACAAAACTGCGTAAACGACATGAGTGAGGCTGCCGCGCCCGCCCGATCTGCATGCGGTGTCAGCGCACCAGCCGACGCTTGCGGCATGGTTGAAGTAAACGACACCATAAAGAAAAACATCGGGATCACGACCGCGAATGGATGGTCGATCCCACACCACGCCAGCGCTGCAAGCGTCACACCCGAGAGCAACATCAGCGTGGTTGAGTAAGCAAGCAGTCGGTCAATACCAAGGCGCGTGACCAGACGACTGCCCAACATTGCTCCAGTGATATTGCCTAACATTACGAAGGCAAATAGCAATCCAAACCCCTGCTCGCCTGCGCCCATCACGCCAACAAACACAAAAGCACTACCCGATAAAAATGCAAACAGGCCCGCTGTGGCTAACGCACCCACGGCGGTATAACCGACAAAAATTCGCGAACGCAGTAACAGTCGAAAATGCTGTGCGATTTGTCGCGGATTGGTTGCGCGTGGGTCGGCGTGGCGCAAGGTTTCCGGTAAAAACATTCCTCCAGCAACCATCAACAGCGCGCCATAGCCTGCGACAAATAAAAAGTTTGCTGGCCAACCAAACCACACATGTAAGTGGCTACCTAAAACTGGCGCGATGATAGGTGCAATTCCAAGCACCACGCCCATCAATGACAACATCCGTGCCGCACGCTCACCGGCATACAAATCACGCACCACCGCGCGTGGCACTACTGCAGCGCCAGCCATGCCCAAGGCCTGGAATAAACGTCCAACAATCAGTTGTTCAATCGTTAGCGCAAACGCACAAGCAAATGATGCGACGGTAAATAACAATAACCCCGACAATAAAACCGGGCGCCGTCCAAAGCGATCGGAGACGGGACCAACCAATAATTGCGCTAAACCCCAACCAGCCATATAGACCGATAGCGTGGCTTGTACTTGTGCGGTACTCGCGTGTAACGCCGTTGTCATGGATGGCATGGACGCCAAATAAATATCCATGGCCAGCGGTGCAATCGCAATCAATGCGCCCAAGAGCAACGTGAGCCCCGGACGCTCACGGGTTGTCATCATCTCAGCGTAAGGATGGTTGCGCTGGGCCCGCATATAAGCCCATCCGGAATAAACGACTGGAGGTTTGATAGTAAGCAATGGCCTCATCAATCATCGCTGCATCTTCGATGGGTTCTTGTACCCGTGCTTGGGCATCCATCGCCAACACACGCGCAACCCGTTTAGGTTGCAGCACCGCCATACGCCCCGGTTTGAGATAAGCCAGCGTTTGAAAATTGCCCACAAACGCCCGGTCGGTTTCGGGTGGCGCACTCAGTACATCGCGGCCAAAAAACTTGGAGTTGTATTTCACCCCAAGCAGCGACAATAGGGTCGGTGCTAAATCAATTTGTGAAGCCAATCGATCAAAGCGCTGGGGTGTAATCCAGCCCGGTGCATAAATAAATACCGGAATACGGTATCGATCAACCGGAATTTCAGTGGTGCCGCGTGCGTTGGCTCCATGATCAGCCGTGATCACGAATACGGTCTGCTCAAACCACGCATGCGATTTGGCTTTACGTAAAAACTCGCCGACGGCCCAGTCCGAATACTTTACCGCTCCATCACGACCCGTTCCTGAAGGAATATCAATGCGGCCATCTGGATAGGTATACGGTCGATGATTGCTGGTGGTGAGCACATGCATAAATTGCGGGCGCGGTTTAGTTTGCGCATCTTGCGGCGCTTGCGTAGCACGATCCATTTCATCGAGCACTTGATCAAATAAATACTCGTCAGCCACGCCCCATGCGTTTTCAAACTGCACGCGCTCTTTTGGAATGTTAACGCGGTCGAATACACGGTAACCGTTGGCAGAAAAATAGGCGTTCATGTTGTCAAAGTAGCCGTAACCACCATAGGCAAACACGCTGTCGTAACCTTGGGCGCGCAGCACTGCGCCCACTGAGAATAACTGTGCGTTACCGGGACGACGCACGATCGATTGACCGGGTGTGGGTGGCAGCGCCAAACTCAAGGCTTCGAGTCCACGCACCGTGCGGTTTCCTGTTGCGTACACATCACTCAACCAGAGTGACTGTGTGGCGAGCGCATCTAACGCTGGCGTGATGCCCTGCCGATTACCGTACACGCCCAAAAATTCAGCGCCCATACTTTCAATGCTCACCAAAATGACATGGCGTGGTGTAGCGGCTCGGGTGGGGGTGATTGAACGTTCAGTGCCATCGTCTGCGAGCCACGCTGCGCCCTCGTGTGCAAAGCCTTCACGCACTAAAGCTAGGGCTTTCTCCTCTGGTAGCGTGCGATAAAAGCGATCGTATTGCAGCTCGTTTCTTCGTAATGCAGAAAAAAACTGAAATGCACCATTACCCGCTAATTCGTTCACGGCATCGTGCGATGAACGATCTTTCAGATCGGCACGTACGCCAATCCATAGCAACACCAACAACGCCGCATACACCGGGACCCACAGCACACCGGTATGTTTGGGGAGCGCTTCGCCCGATTGACGCCATAGCCAATGACGGACCGGCCAGCACAGCAGCACTGCCGTCGTGGCCAAAGCAAACAGGATCCAACCTAAAGGGTAACTTTGCCGAATGTTGGCGATGACTTCGTGGGTGTATAAAAGATAATCCACGGCAATAAAGTTAAAGCGGGCGCCAAACTCTTCCCAAAACGTCCACTCCGCTGCCGCGACAAACAGCATTAAAAATGCACTGATCCAATACAACAACACAACACTGGTGCGATACCACCAACCGCGCGCCATTCGATTGGGGATCAACACCAACCAAAGCACCCAAGGTAACAACAGCCAAGTGACTGTCACCAAGTCATAGGCCACACCGATTACAAACGCTAAAAATGCATCACCCGCAACGGCTGTCAGATTGACTTCGGGTCGTAAGGCCAAGGCAATGCGTGTGATCACCGACACCAAGATCGCGGTGCAAGACAATGGCAGCAATACACGTAAGCGCGCCGGCAGCAGTGGTTGAAGTAGACGTAGCATCGTCACGTGGGCGATAAAGAGAGGATCAAAAATAAAGGTACGCAGTGTACGTGAGTTTTATGACGACTTGATTGAGCTCGGCGCTTGGTCGCCGGGTCTGAGCAAATCAAATCATTTAATCGCCGTTAGCAGAAATTCAAGCTTGCGCCCGACCCAGTGGCACGCGGAATCATCAAAATCTCTACGCTATTTTTTTGAGCCTAGACCAAAATATTTTTACTAAAAGAATACTGGCAGGATCACTTCAGCTTATTTGTCTAGCCCCACAAGAATCATCTTTAAGCGTACAAACTCGCACCCCGCCAAGCACGGCCGCGGTCCCGTAAGACCTCACGCGCACAGTTATGTCCTGGCACGCCGGTGACGCCCCCTCCAGGGTGCGCTCCAGACCCACACAAATACAACCCATGGACCGGTGTGCGGTAATCCGCATGGCCAAGTAGAGGACGCGCTGACCACAGTTGATCGAGGCGTAATGCACCATGAAAAATATCACCGCCGGTTAAACCAAACTGCGTCTCTAAATCTGCAGGAGACAACGCGCTGTGCGCAATCACGCTAGCTCGAAATCCTGGTGCGTGATGCTCCACGACCGAAAAAATTTTCTCAATCGCTTCAGGCTTGCGTGCAGACCAATCGATGTTTGGATCGAAGTGCTGACAAAACAAACTCGCCACATGTGCGCCGGGTGGCGCCAACGAATCATCTAAGGTGCTGGGGATCAGCATTTCGACGATAGGTGCTGTTGCCATGCCAAGTGCTCGTGCATCTAAATACGCCTGATCCATATACTTTAATGAAGGTGCCATGATGATGCCGGTGGCATGATGTGCACTTGGTGTCGGATGACTGGCAAAGCGCGGCAACGCGCTGAGTGCCACATTCATGCGAAAACTCGCCGAGCCACTTTGATAATGTTGCATGCGAGAGACAAATGCATCGGGTAACTCACTCGCCGAAAGCAGCTGCAAAAACAAGCGTGGTGGCGTGACATTAGCAATCACACGCTGCGCATCTAGCGTGCGGCCATCATCAAGTGTGACACCCACCGCTCGCCCTTGTGTCACGTTGACTTTCGTCACCGCTGTGGCGCAAGTGATTTCAACGCCCAATTGCTTCGCTTCGGCCGCCATCGCTTGGGTGATCGCACCCATGCCTCCGATGGCATGGCCCCATGCACCTTTGCGCCCATTCACTTCACCAAAACAATGATGTAACAACACATACGCAGTGCCAGGATGCGTGGGGCTCGCGTAATTTCCCACGACGGCATCAAAGCCCAAGGCCGCGCGAATGCCCTCGCTATCAAACCAACGATCTAACCATTGTGTCGCGCTGCAGGTAAACAAGGTCAGTAAGTCGCGTCGCGCTTCGATATCCAGTGCGCGCAACACCCGTCCCGCTTGGATGGCGTTGAGTAAGTCCGCCCAGCCACCACCGCTATTTGGCGGCGTTTGCAGCATGAGTTCTCGCAAAGCATCCGCTACGCGCTCGAGCCGTGCCCAATACGCCGGTAATCGTTCGGCATCGCGGGCAGAGAATCGCGCGAGCTCTTGTTGTGTGGCTGCTAAGCCGCCGCCCACCTTGAGGTACTGCCCACGCTCGAGGGGTAAAAAATTGGCGAACGGTCGTTCAACGATGCGTAAGCCATGTTCAGCCAAGCGCAAATCACGCATGACTTTGCTGTGCAATAGACCCACGGTATACGCCGCGACCGAGTTTCTAAATCCCGGATAAAACGCTTCCGTCACCGCCGCCCCGCCGACAACCGCACGCTGTTCGATGACCTGCACCTTCAATCCCGCCCGCGCCAAATAACACGCGCAGGTCAGACCGTTATGTCCTGCGCCGATCACCAGCGCATCAATCGATGGCTTCACACCGTCTCCTGTTTGCAACGTAGCGGCAACTGCTTGCCACCACGCGATTTTTTACGCGCATTGCCGCACAAACCGCTGAATTCAACGTAACGCCTGCGTACGTCTTGCAACGCGACGCATTGGTACGTCAAGCCACTGAATTCGGGCTCTGCGTATATCGCAGTAAAAAGTGTAAATCGGGCTTAAGTTTTCCGGATGTGGCAATTTCTTGCCGCTAGTATCGCTCATTGGAAAACTTAAGTCGTTTTTACAGTTTTTACACCTGAATTCAAACGTTTAAAAAACGGAGAACCACCATGTACGTGAATGCCGCTAGCGCGCAGGCCCTTTATGCCACCAATGCTGTGAACACAGCCAATGCCGCGATTGCGCGGGCCAGCCAACGTTTGAGCACAGGATTACGGGTGAACGACTCGGGTGATGATCCAGGCGGCATGGCCATCGCAAATAACTTCAAGACTTACTTGGGTTCGTATAACGCCGCACTCACCAACATCAATGATGCGGTCGCAATGAACCAAGTTGCCGACAAAGCCTTGTCGTCGATTTATACGACGCTATCCAATATGTACACACTGGCAGTGAGCTCATACACCGCGGATTCATCGACCGCCAGTGGCGCAGCCACCATCGCAGCAAACCAGCTGGCGCTGGCTTCGTACCAATCAGCGTTAGATACGTTGGCCAGTGGTGCGACCTACAAAGGCAAGGCCTTATTAACCACATCTGCTGGATTGAGTGTGTCTGTGCAAGCGGGCATTAGCTCGAGCGACACGCTGTCACTGACCTATTACTCGGCCACTGGCAGCAAGTTGGGTGTCTCGACGAGTGATATCACGGTGTCATCGAGCAGCAATGCGTCTACTGCGATGACCGCGATTCAAACGGCGATGTACACCATTGGAAAATATCAAACCACGGTGGGTGCACAAGCCAATATCTTGAATACGCAAGCGGATTTGACCAAAAGCTTCATCACCACCAACACCAAAGCTTATGGCGACATCATGAATGCCAATATGGCAGAAGAATCGGCTAATTTAGCCACCGCGCAAATTAATCGCGATGCTTCAACGGCGATGCTGGCACAAGCCAACACGATGAATAAAGACATCGTGAAATACTTGCTGCAAACGTACGGCGGCTAAGCTTTGTTGGAGACGGTGGCGCATTGCGCGTCACCGATCGACCGCGTGCGGTGTTTACTTGATACGAATCACCCGCCAGCCACGGTCCATTTTGCGGAACGTAAATTTCCACTCGAGTCGACGCGAGCGAATCAAGTAATAAGACAGCACCCGCAGACTTTGCGCCTGATTGAGTTCGTCGCAAAAAATACTCTCACCCACTTCGAGCGAAGAGAGCGTCGAGATATGTTTTTGCTGCCTGAGTTTGTTTAAATCAACCCGTTCAATCAACACGATCAGTATCCATACGAGGTTTGTCGTATGGAGAGTCGACCGCGGCGGAATGAACTTAAGCGAAAATTTAAATAATTAAGCGACTGACCGCAAAAAATTATTTGGTGCCGCGCCCATAGTCGTCGGCAAGGCGCTCGATATCATCTTCGCCTAGATACGCGCCGGACTGCACCTCGATGATTTCTAAAGGAATTTTGCCCGGGTTCGCCAAGCGGTGTACCGCGCCCTGCGGGATATAAGTGGCTTGGTTTTCTACTAAGCGCTCGGTGCGCTCGCCACAAGTAACCTCTGCCTCACCGCGCACCACCACCCAATGTTCTGCGCGATGCTGGTGTTTTTGTAAGCTCAAGCTGGCCCCAGGCTTCACCTGGATGCGCTTCACCTTAAAGCGCTCACCCACATCAATGCTGTCGTACCAGCCCCACGGACGATGCACCTTGCGATGCAACGCATACTCTTCACGCGCTGCTGCTTCGAGAGCTTGCACAATGTGCTTTACCTCTTGGCTGTTGCGTTGCGAGGCGACCAATACCGCGTCCGCCGTTTCAATGACCACCAAATCGTCGGTACCCACGACGGCCACCAAGCGATCAGAAGCATGCACCATGGTATTGCGGGTATTGGAGAGCATCACATCGCCAAACTGCGCATTACCCGCAGCGTCTTTTGGCAATACGTCCCACACTGCGTCCCAAGCGCCTAAATCACTCCAGCCCGCGTCTAACGCAACCATCTTGACCTCGAGCCCCGCAGCGGGTGCATGCTCCATCACCGCATAATCAATCGACTCGGACGGAATCGCCGCAAAGGCTTCAGCATCTGGACGCACAAACTGCGAATCAATCCGGCGCCCGCTCCAGGCGCGCTGCGTCGCCAACAAAATATCCTCGCGAAACTGTTGAATCGCTTGTAGCCACACCGAAGCGCGCACCACGAACATGCCAGCGTTCCAAAAATAATCGCCTGCATCAAGATAAGCTTGAGCCGTCTGGGCGTTGGGTTTTTCAACAAACTGCGCAACACGTTGCGCCGCACTTGCGGCGTTCTGGTTCGCACGAACACGGATGTAGCCATAGCCTGTTTCAGGACGGTTTGGCACGATCCCGAGCGTGACGATCGCGCCATCTGCTGCCGCATCGATTGCACAATGCATTGCCGCGACAAACACTGCGGTGTGTTGAATATTTTGATCTGCCGGTGTCACCACGAGGACCGGATCAGCGCCATTTTCTTGCGCAGCGAGTGCAGCGAGCGTCAACGCGGCAGCGGTATTGCGTCCGACCGGCTCGAGCAAGGCTGCGCCTAAGGGCACCGCAATTTCGCGTAATTGTTCTTGCGTTAAAAACCGATGCGCTTCGTTGGTCACGATCGACATCGGCAACAGCGTGAGGCCATCACGGGCCAACGCTTGCAACCGACGTGCCGCTTGCTGAAACAAACTTTCTGCTCCAGTCAGGCACAAAAATTGTTTCGGAAATCCAGCGCGCGACAACGGCCACAAGCGAGAACCGCTACCACCACAAAGAATTACTGGAAGAACTGGGGTCATTGTGTGGGCTCAGTGGTACGTAAAAAGTGTAAACGCCAACGCATTATTTGATGCAGATTCGAAATAGTAACACCTCAGATGTGCGCGCATAGAGTGAAACGACTGCTTCAAGTCCGCAAATTTTCTTTACACACAATGGTCGTAACCATCGATGAATTCGTATGCGAAGCCGCTGAATTTATTTTTAGGAATTTTAGAATCGATCACCACTCTACAAACGGAAAAGATCATGATTCAGCTCGATTGGTCTCAAAAATATCGCCCGCGAAAAATCGACGATGTCATTTTGCCGACCACAATCAAGGCCAGCCTTGAAAGACTTGTCCGCCAACAAGGCGGACTGTCCATGTTGTTTTGGGGTCGACCAGGTTCTGGCAAAACAACCGTGGCTCAGCTCATCCATCCCGATCAAACGCTGTGCATTGATTGTGCGCATGCTGGCGCACAAGAGCGGATCCTCGGTCTAGAGCGCCTTTGTTTGCAGTACGCCACAGAAAGTACGCGTCATTTGGTTTTATTGGACGAAGCGGATCACCTCAGCAAAGAGTCACAACTTTCATTTCGAAGTTTCGTTGAGCGGTTTTCAACATCGACCGATTTTGTGATTACTGCCAACAATCCAAACCATCTGAGCGAAGGGATTCGTTCACGCTGCCTACCAGTACATTTTGATCTGCATGCTGAACCCGCATTGCAATTACAAATTGAAGCGCGTATTCAACGGATCCTTCACGCCGAAGGAATCGAACATGTGGATTTAGCTGTCGTGCATGACATTGCAAAGCAAAATTTTCCCGATGTACGTCGCACACTCAAACATGCACAGTTTATATTTGGCTAAGCGGCTGATCTAATCTAAGTTGCGTAGATCCAAGTAAAGAAAACTACTCCACCGTCACGGACTTCGCCAAATTACGCGGTTTATCGACGTCGTGACCAAGCGTCACCGCCGTGTGATACGCCAGTAGTTGCAATGCCACGACGTGTAATACCGGCGAAAGCAATCCGTAGTGCGCGGCTAACCGTACGACGTGTACACCCTCTTCGGTAAGCACTTGCGTATGTGCATCGGTGAGTACATACAGCTCACCCCCGCGTGCGCGCACTTCTGCCATGTTGGAGCGAACTTTTTCGAGCAAAGCATCATTCGGTGCCACCGTCACCACTGGCATTGCATCCGTCACCAACGCCAACGGTCCATGTTTAAGCTCGCCTGCGGGATAGGCTTCGGCATGGATATATGAAATTTCTTTGAGCTTCAGCGCCCCTTCTAAGGCAATCGGGTAGTGCAATCCACGACCAAGAAACAACGCGTGCTGACGTGTTGCAAAGCGCGCCGCCCACGCCATCAATTGCGGCTCGAGGGCCAACACGGCGCTAACCGCGCGCGGTAAATGTCGTAAGTGACGCATTTGCGCGACGATGGTTTGCTCTGGCAACGTATTGCGCACCTTAGCCAACGATAAGGCCAATAAAAATAATGCGGCAAGTTGAGTAGTAAAAGCCTTTGTTGATGCCACACCAATTTCTGCGCCAGCGCGCGTCAAGAAACGCAGCTGCGTTTCACGCACCATGGCACTACTGGCGACGTTACAAATCGCCAGGGTGATGGTTTGTCCAAGGCTGCGCGCATGACGCAACGCCGCCAAAGTGTCAGCGGTTTCTCCGGATTGCGAAATCACCACCACCAGCGTGTCTGGGTCTGGCACCGATTCGCGATAGCGATACTCACTGGCGATTTCTACCCGCGTCGGAATTTTTGCCAGCGTTTCTAACCATTGTGCGGCCACCAATCCAGCGTAATAACTCGTGCCACAGGCGAGCACCAGCACTTGCTTGACGCGCGCAAAATACGCGGGCGCCTGTTCTCCAAACAGCTCGGGTGCAGGCGATTCAATGCCTTCGAGCGTATCGGCTAACGCGCGTGGTTGTTCAAAAATTTCTTTTTGCATGTAGTGGCGATACGGGCCAAGCGCTGCGCCAGATTCATCGACGCGCACGGTTTGCACCGTACGTACCACCGCATCGCCATGTGCATTTTGTACGCGAAACTGATCGGGCAAAATTTCTGCCACATCACCTTCGTCGAGATACGCAATTTGATTTGTGGTACCGGCTAACGCTAAGGCATCCGAGGCGATAAAGTGTTCGTGCAATCCCACACCAATCACTAATGGACTGCCTGCCCGTGCGCCTACCACACACTGCGGTTGATCTCGCGCCACCACTGCAATGGCATACGCGCCTTCTAATTGTTTAACTGCTGCTGCAACAGCGGAAAACAAATCCCCGGCATACAAGCTGTGGACTAAATGCGCGATGACTTCGGTGTCGGTTTGGCTTTCAAACACATAGCCCAGGGCTTGTAAGCGCACACGTAACGCATCGTGGTTTTCGATGATGCCGTTATGCACCAGGGCGATTTGTTCGCGCGATAGCATTGGGTGTGCGTTGCGCGTACTCGGCGCACCGTGTGTCGCCCAGCGCGTATGCGCGATTCCCGTATCGGCATGGATCGCATGCGTTTGAATTTGCGTATCCAAATCCGCGACGCGCGAAACGGTCCGAACACGTTGTAGCGTGTTATTGATCTGCACAGCAACGCCGCACGAATCATAGCCGCGATACTCTAAGCGTCGCAGACCTTCGACGAGCACCGGCACAATATCGCGTTTGGCTGCTGCACCAACGATGCCACACATGGTTTGATCAGCCCTTTGTTTTTTTGGCTGGCGGCTTCCAGCTCGGCAGCGAAATTTGTTTTGCACGCGCCACCGTCAGCTGTCCTGACGGGGTGTCTTTGCTGATGGTCGAGCCAGCACCAACATACGAACCGCGCGAAATCGTGACGGGTGCCACCAAGGTCGCATCCGAACCGATAAAGCAATCGTCTTCAATGATGGTGCGATGTTTGTTCACGCCGTCGTAGTTACAGGTAATGGTGCCTGCGCCAATATTGACTCGTTGACCAACAGAACTATCGCCCACATAGGCGAGGTGATTGGCTTTTGAACCAGCGCCGATGTGGCTGGCCTTCACTTCGACAAAATTACCAATGTGCACATCCGCGTCGAGTTGTGCGCCAGGCCGTAATCGCGCATACGGACCAATACGACAATTGGCGCCGACTTGTGCGCCATCGAGCATCGAATAGGCCAGCACTTGCGTGCCCGCTGCGATGCTGACGTTACGTAATACGCAATTTGGTCCAATGCGTACACCTTCGCCGAGCGTGACCTGTTCTTCAAACACGCAGTTCACATCAATTTCTACATCGCGTGCGCACTGTAACTGACCACGCACATCAATCCGTGCTGGGTCAGCCAATGTCACTCCAGCGGCAAGTAATGCTTCAGCTTGGTCGCGCCGATACACCGCTTCAAGCATCGCCAATTCACGCTTTGAATTGACTCCTTCAACATCGGCCACGCGGGTTGGATGTACCGTACTGACTGGCACACCTTCGGCCACGGCAAGCGCAATGACGTCAGTTAAGTAGTACTCGCCTTGCGCGTTGTAGCGAGTAACGTGTGATAACCACTGCGCTAATCGCGCAGCGGGCGCGCACAGCACACCGGTGTTCCATTCTTGAATCGCACGCTCTTCGGCATTGGCATCACGTGCTTCGGTAATGCGCTGCACGGCGCCTTGTTGATTGCGCACAATACGCCCATAGTTGCCTGCGTCTTCACTGCGCGCAGTAAGAATTGCTAACCCTGTGTCACTTGCAGCAACCAATGCGCGTAGCGTTTCTGCGCGCATTAATGGCACATCGCCATACAACACCAGCACGCGTGCATGTGCGTCCACGTATGGAAGCGCTTGTTGTACTGCGTGACCCGTACCCAGTCGTTCGGTTTGTTCAACCCAAGTGATGGCGGTATCAGCGGTAAACGCTGCGCGCACCGCTTCTCCAGCGTGGCCGATCACCACGATGAGTTGTTGTGGTTGTAATTCGCGCGCGGTGTGAATCACGTGGTGTAACAACGAACGGCCCGCCAGCGGGTGTAACACCTTCGGTAAACGCGACTGCATGCGCTTACCTTCACCAGCGGCAAGCACAATGATGTTCAAAGACATGCGTTGAGACGCCGCGGACAAGTGGCGAGACGCTGCGCGCTTAACGCGGCAGGGTCGAGCTACCCATTAAAAATTCATCGACGGCACGCGCACATTGGCGACCCTCACGAATCGCCCAGACCACCAAGGATTGACCACGCCGCATATCACCAGCCGCAAATACCTTGGGTACGTTGGTGAGGTAGCTTGCGTCGCCCTCGGTGCTGGCACGCGCGTTTCCACGTGTATCTTTTTCGACACCAAAAGCATCGAGCATGGATTGCACCGGCGAAACAAAACCCATCGCCAGTAGCACTAAGTCAGCAGGCATCGAAAACTCTGAGCCTGGAACTTCTTGCATCTTGCCGTCTTTCCATTCCACGCGCGCCGCAACGAGCTTTTTCACTTTGCCGCCTTCGCCCTCTAGGCGTTTTGTCGCGACAGCCCAATCACGTTTAGCGCCCTCTTCGTGTGAGGACGAGGTACGCAAGCGTTGTGGCCAGTATGGCCACACCGGATTGGCATCGGCTTGTGCGGGCATTGGCATTAACTCGAACTGGGTCACCGAAGCGGCACCATGGCGGTTGGATGTCCCTACGCAATCTGATCCAGTATCGCCACCACCAATCACCACCACGTGTTGGTCAGTGGCCCATTGCTCGGGCACTTTGGTATCACCGGCGACACGACGATTTTGTAACGGCAGAAAATCCATCGCGTAATGCACGCCCTGCAATTCACGTCCAGGCACAGGAAGATCGCGCGGCACTTCAGCTCCGCCAGCGAGAACGACTGCATCGAAGTCTTGCATCAATTGCGTTGGTGCAACGACTTTTGCCGCGGCGTTTCCTGCGCCCACCGGCGCCGGACCGACCGCGTGGTTCACGCGAAACTCAACGCCTTCGGCACGCATCTGCTCGATCCGGCGATCGATATGGGATTTTTCCATTTTGAAATCGGGAATCCCGTACCGAAGCAATCCACCAACACGATCGTTTTTCTCAAACACGGTCACTGCATGACCAACGCGCACTAACTGTTGCGCGGCGGCCAATCCTGCAGGGCCCGAACCAATCACCGCAACTTTTTTTCCGGTTTTAAGCGCTGCAGGCTGTGGCTTCACCCAGCCTTCTTGCCACGCTTTATCAATGATTGCGTGTTCAATCGATTTAATACCGACAGCCGTATCGTTGATGCGCAAAGTGCACGCTTCTTCGCACGGTGCAGGGCAAATACGACCAGTGAACTCCGGAAAGTTATTGGTTGAGTGTAGCGTGGCTATGGCTTGTTGCCAGTCTTCGCGAAATACCAAATCATTAAAATCTGGGATGATGTTATTGACCGGACAGCCGCTGGTACAAAACGGGATGCCGCAATCCATACAGCGCGCGCCTTGTTGCTTGGCCTCAGCATCGCTCAAATGCGCCACGAACTCGCGGTAGTGTTTTTTGCGCGCTTCGGGTGCTTCCGCGACTTCGTTTAAACGCTGAAACTCAAGAAATCCGGTGACCTTACCCATACATGCTGTCCTAACTTAGTTTGCGCAGACTTAGGCTGCTGCTTTTTTTGCATTCGCGGCCAGCTCGGCCAATGCACGACGATATTCTTTCGGAAAGACCTTCACAAAGCGCACGCGCGACTCAGTCCACGTGGCCAATAATTGCGCCGCATGTTTGCTACCGGTGCGTTGTACGTGTTGTTCGATCATGGCCTTAAGTAACGCCTCATCCGATTCACCACGATGCCAAACATCGCGGGACACACGGGCCTGTTGTTCTGCTTCAGTGAGCACGGGTTCGAGGTCGACCATGGCACGATTACAGCGTTGCGCAAAGTCACCGCTGGCGTCGTAAACATAGGCCACACCGCCGGACATGCCGGCAGCAAAATTACGTCCCGTCATTCCTAACACCACGACTGTGCCACCGGTCATGTATTCGCAGCCATGATCGCCGACGCCCTCCACCACGGCGGTAGCACCTGAATTACGCACGGCAAACCGCTCTCCCGCCACGCCGCGGAAATACGCTTCGCCTGCAATCGCACCGTATAACGCAACGTTTCCTGTAATGATGTTTTGCTCGGGTACACCACGAAACTTCGCGCTGGGCTGCACGCTAATCCGACCACCCGACAAGCCTTTGCCGCAGTAGTCGTTGGTTTCGCCAATCAGATCAATCGTCACACCATGCGCTAAAAACGCGCCTAAACTTTGGCCCGCTGAACCGGCAAAGCGAATGCGAATACTGTCGTCAGCTAAACCATCGTGACCATGCAAACGCGCGACCTCACCTGAGAGCATCGTACCCACGGTGCGATTGATATTGCGCACGGGCATTTCGATCGAGACTTTTTCACCACGGGTGAGCGCGGGTTGTGCAAGTTCAATCAAGCGATGATCGATGGCTTGATCCAAACCATGGTCTTGTGACTCCACATGCCGACGCGCCACCTCTGAACCAACATCTGGCAAGTAAAAAATACGCGAAAAATCGAGTCCCTTGGCTTTCCAATGCGCAATGCTGTGACGCGTTTCAAGCAAATCTGCACGACCAATTAAGTCTTCAAATTTGCGAATGCCAAGACTCGCCATAATTTCGCGCGCTTCTTCGGCAACGTAAAACATAAAGTTGATAACGTGCTCGGGCTTACCTTGAAATTTTTTGCGTAGCACCGGGTCTTGCGTCGCCACACCCACAGGACAGGTATTGAGATGACACTTACGCATCATGATGCAACCTTCGGCAACCAAGGGTGCAGTGGCAAACCCAAACTCATCGGCACCGAGTAACGCGCCAATCACGACATCGCGACCCGTTTTTAGTTGGCCATCGACTTGCACCACGATGCGGCCACGCAATTTATTCAACACCAAGGTTTGCTGTGTTTCAGCCAAGCCCAATTCCCAAGGTGTGCCGGCATGCTTAATAGAAGACCACGGTGAGGCGCCAGTACCACCATCATGACCACTGATCGTGACGTGATCTGATTTGGCTTTTGCCACACCAGCCGCCACCGTGCCAACGCCAACTTCCGACACAAGCTTGACGCTGATCGATGCACGATGATTGGCATTTTTTAAATCGTGAATCAGTTGCGCCAAATCTTCGATGGAATAAATATCGTGATGTGGCGGCGGACTAATTAACTCAACACCGGGCGTGGAGTAGCGCAGCTCGGCGATGTATTCCGAGACTTTTTTACCTGGCAACTGACCGCCTTCACCGGGTTTTGCGCCTTGCGCCATCTTGATTTGAATTTGCTCTGCAGAGGCCAAGTATTCCGCGGTCACACCAAAGCGACCCGAAGCCACTTGTTTAATTTTTGACTTCAGCGAGTCACCTGGCTGTAACACGATGTCCGTTTCCACCCGTCCAGCACCTAAACGCGAACGCAACGTTTCGCCCACTTGCATTGGCGCGTAGCGTCGACGATCTTCACCGCCTTCGCCGGTATTGGATTTACCGCCGATGCGATTCATCGCAACCGCTAAGGTGGCGTGGGCTTCGGTAGAAATCGAGCCCAGTGACATCGCACCGGTCACAAAACGTTTGACGATTTCGGCAGCCGGCTCGACTTCAGCCAACGGCACGGGTGTATGCACTCCCGCTCGAAATTCAAACAAACCACGCAAGGTCATGTGGCGACGCGATTGATCATTAATGATCTGCGCGTACTCTTTGTAAGTGGCATAAGAACTGTTGCGCACACCTTGCTGCAACTTTGCGACAGCATCGGGCGTCCACATGTGTTCTTCGCCACGCACTCGGAAAGCGTATTCACCACCCGCATCCAGCGCGTTGGCTAGCACGGGGTCATCACCAAAGGCAGCCCGGTGCACACGCAAGGTTTCTTCGGCCACTTCAAAGACGCCGATCCCCTCGACATTGGAGGTCGTGCCAGTAAAGTATTTATCGACGAGCGCACGGGATAAGCCCAGCGCTTCAAAGATTTGTGCGCCGGTATAGGACATATACGTCGAGATGCCCATTTTGGACATCACCTTACGCAAGCCCTTACCGATCGCCTTCACGAAATACTTGACGGCTTGTTGCCCGGCCTTGGCATCGCTTGAATGCATGGCCAACATGGTTTCCATCGCTAAATACGGGTGCACCGCTTCGGCACCATACGCACCGAGCAACGCAAAGTGATGCACTTCGCGCGCCGATCCGGTTTCGACCACCAAGCCAGTCGAGGTACGCAAACCTTTGTTGGTGAGGTGCTGATGAATCGCAGAAAGCGCGAGTAATGCGGGGATCGCAACTTGTTGCGCGTCGATTTTGCGATCTGAAATCACCAAAATTGAATCACCGCTGCGCACGGCGTCTTCAGCCTGCGCGCACAACGAGGCCAAACGCGCCTCGATGGCGTGACTCCCCCAGCTCACTGGATAACAAATGTCGATTTCATGCGAGCGAAACTTGCCATCGGTGTAGCGCTCGATGTGACGGATTTTGTCCATCTCATGAAAATCTAAAATCGGCTGCGACACTTCTAAGCGCAGCGGTGGATTCATCTCATCAATGCCAAGCAAGTTGGGCTTGGGTCCAATAAACGACACCAGCGAAGTCACCAATTCTTCACGAATGGGATCGATCGGCGGGTTGGTGACTTGCGCAAATAGCTGTCGAAAATAGTGGTACAGCGTTTTGTTTTTGCCCGAGAGCACAGCCAGCGGCGAATCGTTGCCCATCGAACCGGTGGGCTCTTCGCCAGCCTGTGACATCGGGGCCAGAATAAATTTGAGATCTTCTTGTGTCCACGCAAACGCTTGTTGGCGTTCTAGCAACGGGACCGCAGCCGCTTGCGGGCTCAGATCATCGGCAGACACATCATCTAAACGCACGCGAATGCGTTCGATCCATTCGCTATAAGGACGCGCAGCAGACAAGGTGTCTTTGAGTTCTTTGTCATCGATGATGCGACCTTTTTCTAGGTCGACCAAAAACATCTTGCCCGGTTGCAAGCGCCACTTCTTGATTATTTTTTCTTCAGGAATCTGTAAACAACCACATTCCGATCCCATGATCACCAAATCATCTTCGGTGACGATGTAACGCGCCGGACGCAAGCCATTGCGATCGAGCGTGGCACCGATTTGACGACCATCCGTAAAGGCCATCGCGGCCGGACCATCCCAAGGCTCCATCATCGCGGCGTGATATTCATAAAACGCGCGACGACTGGCTTCCATGTGCTCATGGCCTTCCCACGCTTCGGGAATCATCATCATCATGGCGTGTGCGATCGAATAACCACTCATCAGCAACAGCTCAAGCGCGTTATCAAACGATGCCGAATCCGATTGGCCGTCATAAATCAGCGGCCACAACTTATCGAGATCTTTGCCAAGAATTGGCGAAGAAATTGCCCCTTGGCGTGCGCGAATCCAATTCACGTTTCCACGCAGGGTATTGATTTCGCCGTTATGCGCGATCAACCGAAATGGATGCGCTAAGTCCCACGTTGGAAACGTATTGGTCGAGAACCGCTGATGCACCAACGCGAGTGCCGAGGTACAGCGCGGATCTTGCAAATCGCGGTAATACGAACCCACCTGACCCGCCAGCAGCATTCCTTTGTAGACCACCGTGCGCGCTGACATCGAGGGCACATAAAACTCCTTGCCATGACGCAAACGCAATGCCTGAATCGCATGCCCGGAGGATTTACGAATGATGTAGAGCTTGCGTTCTAACGCATCAGTCACTGTGACGCCCGCACCACGTCCGATAAATACCTGACGAATCACCGGCTCGATTTTTTTAACCGACTCGCCTAGACCGGTTGGATCGCAAGGCACATCTCGCCAACCAATTAAAACTTGGCCTTCATCTTTGATCGCGCGCTCGATTTCGTATTCGCAGGCCAAACGACTGGCGGGTTCTTGCGGCAAAAACACCATGCCCACGCCGTACGCACCGGCGGGCGGTAATTTAATGCCACGCGCCGCAAATTCTTCGCGATAAAACGCGTCCGGAATTTGAATGAGTATGCCCGCGCCATCACCAGCCAATGGGTCTGCACCCACCGCGCCGCGATGATCGAGATTTTTTAAAATGGTTAAACCCTGCTCAATAATGGCGTGGGTTTTGACCCCTTTAATATTGGCGACAAAGCCGACGCCACAAGCGTCATGCTCGTTCGCAGGGTCGTACAGGCCTTGGGCGGCCGGCAATAGCGCTTGAACCACGGTAAACCTCTGAAATATAAGGGGAGCCGCTCGAAGTTGCGGCCCCGCACAAAACGCAGGGCGAACCGGTGAATATACGCGCCGGGGGGATGTGAATCAAGAGCCGGCCGCACGGAGGCCGGCGCCAAACTGTATCTGGCTAACCCCCGTTTTTTATTTGGCCGGTAGTGAAGGGCAAGGCGTCCTTAGATGCGCGCGCAGGCCCGAATGCTTTCGCACACCGTTTGATCGGCAAAGTCACCACGTACATTTGCGGCGCCAATGCGTTCAAGGACCACAAAACGAATACGCCCGCCGCTGGCTTTTTTGTCGATCGCCATCAGCTCTAGATAACGTGCCTCTGACAATCCACTGGGTCCCTCAAACGGCAATCCTGCTGCTTTAACGAGAGCACGTACTCGCTCCACATCTTGGGATGAGATCAACCCAGCACGCGTCGACAACTCAGCGCCCATCACCATCCCTGCAGCAACGGCCTCACCGTGCACCCATTCACCGTAACCCAAGCCGGCTTCAATCGCATGCCCAAAGGTATGGCCAAAATTTAGGATGGCGCGCAACCCAGACTCGCGCTCATCCGAGCCGACCACGGCGGCCTTGATTTCGCAGCTGCGTACCACCGCATGGGTGAGCGCAGCCGGATCGCGTGCCAGCAGTTGGGGCATGTGGGTCTCTAGCCAAGCAAAAAATTCCGCATCGGCAATACATCCATGCTTGATGACTTCTGCAATCCCTGCGCGTAATTCCCGCTCGGGCAAACTATTGAGCGCAGCGACATCCGAGATCACTGCTTGTGGTTGATAAAACGCACCAATCATGTTTTTGCCCAACGGATGATTGATACCGGTTTTTCCACCAACCGACGAATCAACCTGCGAGAGCAACGTGGTGGGCACTTGAATAAACGGTACGCCGCGTTGATACGTCGCGGCGGCAAAGCCGGCTAAATCACCAATCACGCCTCCACCCAATGCAATCACTGTCACGCTGCGATCACACCGAGCGCGCAGCATCGCGTCGTAAATCTGATTGAGCGAAGCGTCGGTTTTGTGCGCTTCGCCATCGGGCAGCACGATCTCAAGTACCTCGAGACCGCAGGTGTGTAAGGCTTGCTTGACCTGCGCCAAATAAATCGGCCCCACCACCGTATTGGTCACAATCACCGCGCGCTGGCCGCGCACAAATGGGCGATAGCAAGCTGCATCACCGAGTAAACCTACGCCGACCTCAATCGGGTAGCTACGCTCGCCGAGTTCTACGCGGAGTGATGCCATCGCTCGGGCAATTCTGAAAGCACTTGACGCATGAGGACTTGCACACCTTGTGGACCGGTATCAATGATGCGATCGGCGACAGCTCGATACAACGGATCGCGCGCTGCATAGAGTTCGGTGAGTTTTGCCAAGGCATCCGGTGCGTTGGCAAGTAGCGGGCGATTTTTATCGTGTCGCGTACGAAAATATAAATCGCGCGGTTGTGCGTGTAAGTACAGGACCAAACCGCGTTGCGCTAAGTCAGCGCGCGTGTCTGGATCCATCACCGCGCCACCCCCCGTCGCCAACACAATACCGGTCTCTGCGGACAGTTCAGCAATGACCGCACGTTCGCGCGCACGAAATCCGGCTTCGCCTTCAATCTCAAAGATCACTGGAATTTTCACGCCGCAGCGCCGTTCAATTTCAACATCTGCGTCCACAAATCGACAGGCCAAACGGCGCGCGAGCAACCGACCCACGGTGGTCTTGCCTGCGCCCATCAGGCCAACGAGAAAAATGCTCGCCCCTTGCTCCATGGGCGCATTGTATCGGGTATCGGAAACGAAATTAACGTGCTGCGGCTTGATCCGTCACGATACGTGGCGTGATGAATACCAACAGCTCGGTGCGCGAGGTTGCTTTGCGTTGGTTGCGAAAAAACATCCCTATCAAGGGCAGCTCACCCAACACCGGCACACGGTTCTCACTTGCGGTTTGCGACTCTTCGAAAATGCCACCGATCACCACGGTGCCGCCATTCTCAACAAGCACCTCTGTTTTGACGTGCTTCGTGTTAATCGAAACGCCACTCGGATAATTGGTCCCCGGTTCGTCCTTATTCACATCAACACTCATGATGACGTTTCCTTCAGGCGTGATTTGCGGCTTCACCCGTAACGATAAATTAGCCTTACGAAACGCCACACTGGTTGCACCAGAAGAAGTGGCTTGCGAGTACGGGATTTCGGTACCCTGCTCAATCAACGCTTCGAGCATGTCAGCCGTCACCACGCGCGGACTCGCCACTGTTTTACCGCGCCCCTCGGCTTCGAGGGCGGAAATTTCTGCCGACAATAAGCGCGAAAGATCGCGATTAAATAAGATGAATGAAAACGCACCCGGCGCGTAGCCATTGACTGAATCTGCCGGAAGGTTAACGTTTTGCGCCGCGGACGAGCCAGCGGTAGCCAGTGTGTTCACACCCGTACCGGTGGTATTGAGCGAACCACCCAAGCGCGCTTGCACTGACCCGCCGTTCGTACCCGGAACGCTGCGGGCTGCCTCGTTGTAGCCCAAACGCGCGCCTAAATTACGTGAGAATGAGTCCTCTGCAATCACGATGCGCGCTTCGATCACCACTTGACGGACTGCCACATCAATCAGTGACAGCAAACGACGCACTTCTTCTAAACGCGCAGGCACGTCTTTGACAAACAACAGATTGGTCCGCGCATCCACCACCGCACTACCACGCTTAGACAAAATCGGCTGCAAACGATTCGACAGAATTTTTTGTACTTCTTCTGCTTTTTGATAATTCAATTGAAAGGCCTCGGTGCGCACCGGGTTTAAGTCACCGATTTGTTCTTGTGCTTCGAGCTTGAGTTTTTCGCGCGTGGCCAATTCTTCACGCGGCGCCACCCAAATCACATTACCGTTACGCCGCATATCTAAACCGCGTGCCTGCAAAATAATATCGAGTGCGTGATCCCACGGCACATCTTTTAAGCGTAGCGTGATGTTGCCAGTCACCGTATCGCTCGCGATCACATTGAGTCCGGTAAAGTCGGCGATCACATTGAGTACTGCACGTACTTCGATATTTTGAAAGTTGAGTGACAATTTATCGCCCGTGTAGGTGGCAGGCTGTTGTGTGGCACCCATATCGGCGGATTTTTGATGTACTTCAAGCACTAACTGTGTGTCGGTTTGATATGCCTCGTAGCTCCATGGGCCGCGCGTTTCGATGAGTAAGCGTACATGTTCGCCTTGCTGAAAAGCTTGCACACTTTGTAGCGGGGTGCGGCTGGATTTCATATCGAAGCGTTTCTTGAGCGTGTCTGGTAAACGCGTACGCTGAAAGTCCACCACGATGTTCTGCCCTTGTGGGCGAATATCAATCGCTGTCGAGGCCTCGGACAAGTCAATGACCACGCGCCCCTCACCTGAGGTGCCTCGCTGCACGTCGATTTCACGAATCGCATGCGGCTTAGCGGTGACCTCTGCTCTCGCCGATGGCGCAGGCGCCACCGCGACTGGGGTCACCGGATCGGCGGATGTGGGTGCCACCAGCGTAATCAACAGCACATTG
>CANIIA010000017.1 GCA_947467435.1 Betaproteobacteria bacterium | reverse complement strand
GACTCATCTACACCGAGTACGTCTATGCCTTTCAGATTGCCGCCGTTATTTTATTGGTCGCAATCGTTGCCGCGATTTCGCTAACGTTAAGAAGACGGAAGGATTCAAAACATCAGAACCCGTCCGATCAGGTCCGGGTCAGTGCAAAGGATCGGGTACGACTGGTATCGATGCCCTCGGTGAGTCGGGCAAAGCCTGCAGATGACGCCAGTCCGAAAGAGGGGGGGTAGGGATGCTGACGCTGGCCCACTTTCTAACCCTAGGCGCAATTCTTTTTGCGCTTAGCGTGATTGGGATTTTTATGAACCGTAAGAACCTGATTGTGCTCTTGATGGCAATCGAATTGATGTTGCTTGCGGTGAATATGAATTTTCTTGCGTTCGCCCATCACTTGGGAGACACCGCTGGTCAGGTCTTTGTGTTTTTTATCTTAACGGTGGCAGCCGCAGAATCAGCCATTGGACTGGCGATTTTGGTTGTGCTCTTTCGCAATTTGTCGACGATTCATGTCGATGATCTCGATACGCTGAAGGGCTAGATCACCATGAAGGCATTGTATTTACTGATACCGCTTGCCCCGTTGTTTGGTGCCTTAGTGGCTGGGTTACTCGGCCATGCGATTGGTCGGGGTGGCGCGCATCGCATCACGATTGCGTCGGTGCTGATTTCGTTCATTGCCGCAGTTGTGGTGTTTCAAGACGTCCTTTCCGGCGGCACATTTAACGGTAGTGTTTACACCTGGATCACGAGCGGCACGACGCGTCTAGAAATTGGTTTTCTGATTGACCGGCTCAGCGCGACGATGATGCTCGTGGTGACATTTGTGTCGTTGATGGTGCACATCTACACCATCGGTTACATGAAAGAAGACCCGGGTTATCAGCGCTTCTTCGCGTATATCTCGTTGTTTACGTTTTCGATGTTGATGTTGGTGATGAGTAATAACTTCCTGCAGCTGTTTTTTGGCTGGGAAGCCGTGGGATTGGTCTCGTACTTGCTCATTGGTTTTTGGTACGAGCGGCCAACCGCCATTTACGCCAACATGAAAGCGTTTTTGGTAAATCGCGTGGGTGACTTTGGATTTTTATTAGGCATTGCGTTGATTTTGGCGCATGTGGGGTCACTCGATTACGCCGCTGTGTTCTCTCAAGCGAACGCCCTTGCAGGGCAGTCGATTCAGCTTCTCGGCAGTCAAACGTGGATGTTGCTCACCGTCATCTGCATCTGTCTGTTTATTGGTGCGATGGGTAAGAGCGCGCAATTTCCGTTGCATGTGTGGTTGCCTGATTCGATGGAAGGCCCTACGCCGATTTCAGCGTTGATTCATGCGGCAACCATGGTCACAGCAGGCATCTTTATGGTGGCGCGTATGTCACCGCTATTTGAGTTGTCGGACACCGCGTTGTCGGTAGTGATGGTGATTGGTGCGATTACAGCGTTATCGATGGCAGTGGTCGCGATCACGCAATTTGATATCAAACGCGTGGTGGCGTACTCCACGCTGTCTCAACTGGGTTACATGACGGCTGCCTTGGGCGCGTCGGCGTATCCCGCAGCGATCTTTCATTTGATGACCCACGCCTTCTTTAAGGCAGTGTTGTTTCTTGGCGCTGGCTCGGTCATCATGGCCATGCACCACGAACAGGACATGCGCCGCATGGGCGGGTTACGTCAATATCTTCCCATCACGTATCTCACGGTGTTGATCGGTGCGTTAGCAAACGCAGGTTTCCCTCCGTTCGCGGGATTCTTTTCTAAAGACAGCATCATCGAAGCGTTGCACGCTTCGCACACCCCAGGTGCTGGTTTTGCGTGGGCTTGTGCATTAGCGGGCGTGTTCTTTGGTGGCTTGTACTCCTTGCGCTTGGTCTTCATGACCTTTCATGGTCATCCACGTATGGATGCACATACGCGTTCGCATCTACATGAAAGCCCTTGGGTGGTGACCTTGCCGCTCGTGCTACTTGCGATTCCGTCGATTGCTGCTGGCTGGTCGATTGGTACGGTCTTGTTTGGTGACTTTTTCAGCACGGCTATTCAAATTTCACCTCAGCACACGGCGATGGCCACACTGCTGCATGAATACCACGGTGTGGTCGCGATGATGCTGCATGGACTTACTGCGCTTCCGTTTTGGTTAGCGCTGGCCGGCGCAGTCACCGCTTGGTATTTGTATATCGTGCGTCCAGATTTACCCAAAGTGATCGCAGGGCAGTTCGGCATGCTATACGCGGTGGTCGAACGCAAATATGGCTTTGATGAATTATTTTCTTGGCTCTTTGCTGGTGGTGCTCGCGTGGTGGGTGCCGGACTTTGGAAAGCTGGAGACCAAACCTTGATTGATGGCTTGATTGTGAATGGCTCCGCGCGCGTAGTGGGTTGGAGCGCACGCTTGATGCGCTTAGTGCAAACGGGTCGTGTGTATCAATATGCTTTCACGATGGTGTTTGGCGTGCTGCTCTTACTTTGGTGGCCCAAGATTCGCTTTTTCTTTGGCTTTGGCCACTGAGCTTCGATCGGAATCCTGACGCATGTCCTCTTATCCTTTACTCAGTTTGTCGATCTGGACGCCGATTGTGGCGGGTTTGCTTGTCCTTGCGACCGGTGACGATCGTCAAGCGTTGCTTGCGCGTCGCTTGGCTCTGTTGGGTGCGTTACTCGGCTTTGTGGTGACCTTGCCGTTGTACACCGGCTTTGACCGGGCCAGTGCTGCGATGCAATTTGTTGAGCAAGCGTTGTGGATCCCTCACTTTAATGTGTATTACCACTTGGGGGTGGATGGCATTGCCATGCCCTTTATCTTGCTCAATAGCTTTATCACCGTCATTGTGGTGCTGGCCGGTTGGACGGTGATCGAAAACCGAGTGGCGTTGTATTTCGCTGCGTTCTTATTCTTGTCTGGAATCATGAATGGTGTGTTTGCCGCGCAAGACAGCCTGTTGTTCTACGTGTTTTTTGAGGCAACCCTGATTCCGATGTTCATCATCGTGGGTGTTTGGGGCGGACCCAATCGTGTTTATGCGGCATTAAAGTTTTTTCTGTATACCTTGATGGGTTCGTTGTTCATGTTGGTGGCATTGCTGTACCTGTATGACCATTCGGGCGGTAGTTTTGCGATGGCCGATTGGAAAGCCTTGCCCCTCGGTCTCGAGGCACAGCAATGGTTGTTCTTTGCATTCTTGGCTGCTTTTGCTGTCAAGGTCCCGATGTGGCCAGTCCATACTTGGTTGCCCGATGCGCACGTTGAAGCGCCGACGGGTGGTTCGGTAGTGCTTGCAGCAATCATGCTCAAGCTTGGCGCCTATGGCTTCTTACGCTTCTCGTTGCCGGTGTTGCCCGATGCATCGCGCAACTTGGCGTGGCTAATGATTGCGCTTTCGTTGGTGGCGGTGGTCTACATCGGCTTTGTAGCGCTCGTGCAGTTGGATATGAAAAAGCTGATTGCTTACTCATCTATTTCGCACATGGGTTTTGTCACGCTGGGCTTTTTTATCTTCAATGCGTATGGCGTTGAAGGTGCCTTGATTCAAATGATTTCGCATGGCTTTATCTCGGCGGCCATGTTCTTGTGCGTCGGGGTGATGTACGACCGCATGCACAGTCGCATGATTGCTGATTACGGCGGTGTGGTACACCGTATGCCGAAATTTGCGGCCTTCATGATGCTATTTTCGATGGCCAATTGCGGCTTGCCTGCCACCAGCGGTTTTGTCGGCGAATTTATGGTCATCATGGGCGCGATGCAAGTCAGCTTTTGGATTGCATTTCTTGCCGCCTCTACGCTCATTCTTGGCGCCGCGTATACCTTGTGGATGTATAAGCGCGTGATCTTTGGTCCGATTGCCAACGATCATGTGGCTGCGCTCACGGACGTCAATGCCCGCGAGATCGTCATTCTGAGTGTGTTGGCCTTGGCGGTCCTCGTGTTGGGTGTGTACCCCTTACCCTTATCCGAGATCATGCATGCCTCGGTGAATGAATTATTGCGCCATGTGGCGCTGTCTAAGTTTTGATGGTTATGCGAGTCAACATGGTGTTCTCGCGGCGCTCAGATAAGGCCTGCATCTCATGAGCAAGGCATTTGTGTTTCCTGACTTCTACATCGCTCAACCCGAGCTGATTTTGCTCGGTTTGGCTTGCGCTGTGATGTTGTTTGATTTGTATGTGCGCGACGCACGGCGCTCGCTCACTTATGCATTGGCGCAATTTGCGCTCTTGGGATCTGCCTTATCGGTACTCAATGTGCTCACCGGCACGATGGGTGACTTGGCCTACACCTTTAATGGATTGTATGTGGCTGATGTCATGGGGCACATACTCAAGCTGTTTGCGTGCGTGACGCTCTCTGTGGTGTTGATTTACAGCCGAACGTACCTTGCGGACCGCGGTTTGCTCAAAGGGGAGTTTTTATCGCTCCTGCTATTTGCGTTATTGGGTATGTTCATCTTGATTTCCGCCAATAGTTTTCTCACGATCTATTTGGGGCTGGAGCTTTTGTCGCTGTCGTTGTATGCCATGGTGGCACTCAATCGTGATTCGGCACTTTCCACTGAAGCTGCCATGAAGTATTTCGTGCTCGGAGCGTTAGCCTCAGGCCTGTTGTTGTACGGTATGTCCATGATTTACGGCGCGACTGGCTCGTTGATGCTCACCGAAATTTCGCGGGCGTTATCGCAAGGTGCGGCCGATCGTACCGTCGTGGTGTTTGGTTTGGTGTTCCTCGTTTCTGGGTTGGCCTTCAAGCTTGGCGTGGTGCCATTTCATATGTGGATTCCGGATGTGTATCACGGCGCACCGACGGCGGTCACGCTGGTGATTGGTAGTGCCCCCAAATTGGCGGCCTTTGCGATGGCCATGCGATTACTCGTGAATGGCTTACTCGAGCTGGCGGTGGATTGGCAGCAGATGCTCATCATTCTCGCTGTGCTTTCTATGGCCATCGGCAACATCGCGGCGATTGCGCAAACTAACCTAAAGCGTATGTTTGCTTACTCGACCATTTCGCATATGGGATTTATGTTGCTTGGCTTGCTCACTGGTGTGGTGCAGGGCAATTGGTTGAATGCAGCAGATGCCTACAGCGCAGCGATGTTTTACGCGATCGTTTACGTATTCATGAGTCTGGGTGCGTTTGGTACCTTGTTGTATCTTTCACGTGCAGGTTTTGAATGCGAGCACTTAGATGACTTGCGTGGTTTAAATCGCAAAAGCCCTTGGACTGCGTTTATTGCCATGTTGTTGATGTTTTCGATGGCGGGGGTGCCACCCACCGCTGGGTTTTATGCCAAATTTTTAGTGCTCTCATCCACCGTGGCGGCGGGTCAGTTATGGTTAGCGGTACTTGCGGTTATTTTTTCATTGATCGGCGCGTTTTATTACCTACGCATCGTCAAGCTGATGTATTTCGATGAACCACTCAGCGGACGCGATGTGGCGGTTTCTATCTCAGGTAACAGTGACATGCGCTTGATGTATTCGGTCAATGGACTGGCATTGCTTGCCTTGGGCCTGTTGCCACAGCCACTCATGGCGCTGTGCTTTATTGCCATTAAGTCGCTCTGATTGTTGAGCGCCAGCATGCTCAGCCTCATCGTGCTTGGGCTGGTCGCTTTGGTTGCTGCCAACCTGCCGTTTATCTCGCAACGCATTTTTTTTATTCGACGGCCAACGCATAAGCGTATGGGGTGGCGCGTGCTTGAACTCGCGGTCTTTTACCTCATCTTGGGTTTGTTTGCGCGATGGTTAGAGTCACGCGCGGGTGAGGTCTATCCCCAAGGCTGGGAGTTTTACGCTGTGACGCTCAGCTTGTTTCTGGTGCTTGCCTACCCTGGTTTTGTCTATCGCTACCTTTGGCGGCACGACGCGTGAGCGATCAACCGATCGATCTCACCGAGCATTTTGTTTCTGGCGAAGAGGTCTATCGCGGACAAATGCTACGTGTGCGATGTGATGTTGTTCGCTTGCCCAACGGGCAGCAAACCACGCGTGAATACATTTGCCATCCGGGTGCAGTAGCTATCTTTGCGATCGATGCGCAAGATTGCGTGGTGTTGGAGCGACAGTTTCGTTATCCAATTCGTTCGACGATCATCGAAATTCCGGCGGGAAAGCGTGATCCCGGAGAGCCGCTGCTTGATTGCGCCAAGCGTGAGCTACTTGAAGAAACTGGTTATCGCGCCAATCACTGGACTCGCATGACCACGGTGCACAATGCGTTGGGTTATGCCGATGAATTCATTGAAATATTTATTGCGCAAGATCTGCATCTTGAGAAGCAAAAGCTCGATGATGAGGAATTTTTAGAGGTGCTGCATGTACCCTTCGGGGAGGCGCTTGCGATGGTGCAAGACGGTCGCATTACCGACGTTAAAACGCAGCTCGCCTTGTTGTGGTGGAGGAACTTCGGCGTGGGCGCTGGTAGCGCCGCACGCTAGTTCTTGCTTCGTCACACCACCCGATTTCCGGCTGACTGCGTCAACTCAGCCGCAGACCCCAACGTAACCGCAAGCGGTGCAGTAATCGCAACCATCTTTACGAATCATGGTGTGATTGCCACATTCTGGGCAGGCACTGCCTTTCATCACGGAGGGGACGCCCCGCTCGGTGGGTGCGTCGAGTAATCCCATTTGCCGGAGCGGGTAGCCATGCTCATCTAGGATGCCGAGCATGGCATAGCGATGAATAATTAATCGCGCAACATACGCGACCGTAGACGGCCACGTTTGCTGGCGCTGCGCGCCGGGAACAAAGGCCATCATGTCGCCCAAGGGCTCGGGGTAATCGAGTAGCTTGCGTAACTTCATGCCAATCCAAGCCGGATCGAGCACGCGCATATCCAATGAGAGCAACTTACATAATCCATCGAGTGCGCGCGGATATTCGCCGGCTAGCCACATCGAGTAGGGACGTGTCACACCATCGGGCAAGGTAATTTCTTTGAGTCCAAGTACAAAGTCATCGCCCGTGCCTGGGTTGAGTACATCGACAGTCCATGACATGGTGCCATCGGTGCCGGTTTTAGGCTCTTTCAGGCTGAACATGGCATCAAGGAGTGGTGTAGGACCTTGACCCAAGGCCCCTAGTTGATCGACGCGCCATTGCACGATTTTAGCGAGTGCAGCGACCACCGATGGCATGCGCTTTTTCTCACCGCTCGGTGGAAACGGCATGTCGAAGGCATCGTCACCCGCTGCTTTCGCTAATGAATCGAGTTTCAGCGTGAGCCAACCGGCATCGTTCGCCCGCATATCCATCGATAAGGTTTTCGCGAGCGCACCGAGCCCACGCGGTTGTTCTGCGCCATTGACCCATACTTCAAATGCGTGCGGACGGCTTTCAGGCGTCGAAGATTGCGCATCGACATGCCCAACAAACACCGCAAACGTGCCATGCGGATGCTCGACCATATAAGTCCAAGCTGGATTGCCACCTGCCAATGAGGGGCGACCAGGCCAAGCGAGGCTGGTCAGCACTGGCGCAGGAATCGATTTGATTTCGATGCGGCGATTGCGATCATCGAGCACAAAGTCTTGGGGCTTTTCAGCGCTGGGCGTGGTGCCGACAGAGAGCACTGAACCCAGCACGCTATTGGGTCGATACGTGGCTAATCCTTTGAGTCCGGATTTCCATGCCTTTAGATACAGATCTTGAAAATCATCATAGGGATAGTCGGCGGGTACATTGACGGTTTTAGAGATGCTGGTGTCGACATACGGTGCAACTGCCGCCACCATCTCTTCGTGTGCTGTCGCGCTGAGCTCTAGTGCGGTGACAAAGTAAGGAGGTAGTTGTTGCATGTCGCCACCGAGCGCACGATAACGACGCCAAGCGTGATCTTCGACAGGAAACTCTTTGAGCGTACCGTCGGCCATGCGCTTTTTGCGTGTGTAGGTCCAAGAAAACGGTGGCTCAATGCCATTGGAGGCATTATCTGCAAAGGCCAAACTGATGGTGCCTGTGGGTGCAATGGAAAGTAAATGCGAGTTACGTAAACCGTGTTTGCGAATCGATGTTTTGAGTGCCTCTGGAAGACGTGTGGCAAAGCTGGTGCCAGATAAATACAGGTCGGCGTTAAACAATGGAAACGCGCCGCGCTCTTGTGACAACTCCATCGACGCTCGATACGCGTGATCGCGCATCGACTCGGAGATGCGCGCAGCCATAGCGCGTGCCTCGGCGCTGTCATAACGTAGTTTGAGCATGATCAGTGCATCACCCAACCCCGTGAACCCCAAGCCCACGCGACGTTTAGCCATGGCTTCTTGATGTTGTTGCGGCAGCGGCCAGGCGGTGACATCGAGCACGTTATCCAGCATACGTACGGCCACTTCGACAACTTGCGCAAAGTGCTTGAAATCAAAAAGTGCATCTTGACCAAATGGATCGGTGACAAAACGCGTGAGATCAATCGAACCCAAACAGCAACAGCCGTAGGGTGGTAATGGTTGTTCTGCGCAGGGATTGGTGGCTTCGATGGTTTCGCAATAATTGAGGTTGTTATCGCGATTCATGCGGTCAAGAAACAAAATACCGGGCTCAGCATGGTCGTACGTCGAGCGCATGATCTGATCCCAGAGCATGCGTGCGGGCACTTTGCGATAGACCCACAGACCGTCTGCGCGTTGAAATGCGCCCGCATCGAGTTGCTCTTTACCAGGGCGCGCGCGGTGCACTAATTCGACGTCGGTGTCCTGTTCCACCGCTTGCATAAACGTGTCAGTGACGCCAACAGAAATGTTGAAGTTAGTCAGACCGCCGGTATCTTTGGCGTGAATAAATTCTTCTACATCCGGATGATCGCAACGTAGCACACCCATTTGTGCGCCACGACGTGCGCCCGCCGACTCAACGGTTTCGCACGAGCGATCAAACACACGCATATAAGAAATCGGTCCACTGGCACGCGATTGTGTGCCTTTGACATCTGCACCACGCGGACGTATTGACGAAAAGTCATAGCCCACACCACCCCCGCGGCGCATGGTTTCGGCGGCTTCGAGTAAGGCCGTATAAATCCCGGGGCGTCCGTCAGAGATTTCCGAAATCGAATCGCCCACGGGTTGTACAAAGCAATTGATTAACGTGGCTTGCATCTGAATACCAGCCGCCGAATTAATGCGGCCCGCCGGAACAAAGCCTGAGGCCAATGCATTTAAAAAGCGACGCTCCCAGTGTGCGCGTCGATCTTCTGGTTCGGCAGCAGCTAACGCGCGAGCAACGCGGAGACGCACCGCATCGACGCTGAGCTCGTCGCCCTTGGCATATTTTTCAATCAGTACGTCGCGGCAAATTTCTTGTTCGGCCAGCTTAGCTGGTGCAGTGGTAGCAGTGTCATCGCGTGGGGGCGTCATGGTGTGGGCGATCTCGTGAATACGTTTGGGGTCAACAATCAGAACAACACGGATGTGGTGCTCTAGCGGCCGAAAAGCGATTGCATGGCTCTCGCGGGGGCGCAAGCATACCGATTTCAAGGCGCGTTGTGGACCTCCTTTGCGTCAGGTACGATCAAATTGTTTGTATCGCGCAAGCGCTTGAAAAATAGAACAAAAATATTTTGACTATTTAATGGGTTATCTCGCAATCCGACTTTACAAGTCAAAAAATTTTTGCATAGCTGCGTGGAGCTTGGTGTCGCGTTGCATTGAGTGAGTGCGCGTACAATCTGCGAAATTGATATGTCTAAAGCCTTTACGAAAGAATCTGATCAAGAGGACGACCCACCGTTGGCGCCAGATTTGGCGACACCCGCGTTGGTGCGCAACTACATTACGCCAGCGGGTCACGCGCGGTTGATGCAAGAGTGGCGCCAGCTGATGGATGTTGAGCGCCCCGAAGTTGTACGCGTGGTGTCGTGGGCGGCAGGTAATGGTGATCGCTCTGAAAATGGCGATTACATTTATGGCAAACGTCGCTTACGTGAAATTGATCGGCGGATTCGCTTTTTGACGCAACGCCTCGACCAGGCTGAAATTGTGGATTCGGCAGGTCGCGATACCGATCAGATTTTTTTTGGCGCTACCGTGGAAGTTGAGTCCGCCGACGGGACCGCTCGTACGGTGACGATTGTGGGTGTCGACGAGGTGGATACTGCACGCGGACGCGTGTCGTGGATCTCGCCGATTGCAAAAGCCTTAATCAAAGCGCGCGAAGGCGATTTCGTACCGCTGCGTACCCCAGCGGGCGAGGACACCTTATCCATTCTGAGCGTGCGCTATACGCCGATTGATTAATATTTTTTTGGTTGGTGTCTATTCTTTGAGATCTGCAGCAATCGAGATCGACAATCGTGCAGGATCCAGGTGACGGCGTAAGGCATCGCGCACCTCAATGGCTGTCAGGCTGAGTAAGCGCTTTTCAAACGCCTCGTCCCAACGAAAATCACGACCAACAAATAAGTATGAAGCCAAGCGCGGTGCGAGACTTCGATCTTGCGCGCGTGCGAGTTTGCGCGTTTCAATCAAGCCACGTTTTCCTGCCTCGAGTTCTTTGGCATCAAACCCATCGCGTAAGGCACGCACTAACTCTTCGCGCATCGCGGCTTCAACACGCGCGAGATTTTGTGGAGCAAAGATGGCGCTGATACCAAAACTCGCCACCGCGTCTAATGCTTGGGCGCTAAAACTCGAATACGTCGAATACGACAAGCCTTCTTTTTCGCGAATACGTGTGGGTAATCGTCCGCTCGATGTACCACCGAGTAAATAGTTCCCGAGCACGAGCGCCGTGAAGTCTTGATGGTCATCACGCATTGGAATGTTGATGCCGGCTCGCAATACGGCATTGGCTTTGTCGGGTGTCCGCACGAGTTGACGAACCGTTGTCACATCAAAAAATTGTGCATTCAGTCGTTGATAGGGCGCGGGTCGAATCCAGTCTCCCAACAACGTATTGAGCTGATCACGTAGCGCTTGCGCGTCAAAATCACCCACGGCACTGAACTGTGCGCCGGTGGCTCCGACCAAGCTGGCGTGACAATCGCGTACCTGATCCAAGGTCACTGCTTGTAATGCAGCAATCCGCGCATCGGCATCTTGTGTAGCAAACCAATGTCCTGGTGGATACGGTGATAAATGCAGTTGTAGCGCAGTGCTCGCAATTGTCGCCGGATCGGTGCGTTGGCTTTGCGCACTGGCGATAGCCGCGCGACGCAGTTCTTCAAACTCGGTGGCATCGAATGCAGGTTGACGCAGCGCTTCGACCATTAACTCGAGCGTTGCGGCAAGTTGATCGCGTTTCACTTCAACGCTGCTGTTTTCGATACCGAGCGAAACGCTCGCGTTGAGTTGCTCAAACGCCTCTTGTAGTTGCGCGCGCGTGCGACGTTGCGTGCCTCGGATGAGTAAGCCGCTGGCCATCCCGCACGCCACACTGCGATGGTTACGCGAGGCTTCATCTCCCCAATTGAGACTCAGATACGCCACCACGGTTTGTCCGCGTGTGCGCTTAGGAAGTAGTGCCACTTGAATGCCGTTGTTGAGCGTGCTGCGTTGGACGCGCGATTCAATATTGCTCGGGGAGGGATCAAATACTTCACCTGTCACCACGCCAGCGCCGCCTTTGTAACCATTCAAGGTTTGTGTCAAATCAGCGCGTGGCGGAATGTCTGCACGATCTGGCGTGCTGGTTGGAATAAACACACCACTCACACGATTTGCAGGCTTGAGGTAATGCGTAGCCACGCGTTGCACATCGGCTAAGCTCGCTTCGCGCAAGCGATCTCGATATAAATAAAACAAACGCCAATCGCCCATAGCAATAAACTCAGACAAACTCGCCGTGAGCGATTGCGAGTTGTTGCGTACTTTTTCAAAATCGCCCAGTAAGGCGATGCGCGCACGCTCGAGTTCGTCGGCTTGGATCGGTTGTGATGCGATAGATTCGAGACTTTGAAATAAAGCCTCGCGCACCGGTTCGATCGGTGCATCGCGCAATAAGCTGGCACCAAAATATGCAAAGCCTGGGTCGTGTAACGGGCGTTCAGACCCCCACGTACCGGTTGCCAATCCTTTTTGTACTAACGCGCGATGCAATCGTCCGGTGGGACTCGAGCCCAGTAACTGCACCAGCAGATCGACCGCAGGGTAGTCTGGGTGTGAGGCGGCTGGAATGCGGTACATCACCCCAATAAATGGGGTGTCGCCAGTACGTCGCAACGTGACACTGCGCTCGCCATCTTGCGTCGGTTCGCTGGTATAGAGCGCCGGAAGCGCACGCTTTGGTTTGGCGATCGGTGCGAATGATTTTTCGATCAATGCCAATGCATTGGCTTCATCAAAATTTCCGCTTAGTAATAATACGGCGTTATCCGGCTGATACCACAGCTGATAAAAACCGCGCAGACGTTCAATCGGTACGTTTTCTATGTCTGAGCGTGCGCCGATGATTGGATTGCCATAGTTGTGCCAACTAAACAGCGCTTGGCTAATGCGCTGATGCAAGACATTGCCAGGACTATTTTGACCGGATTCAAATTCGTTACGTACGACGGTCATTTCTGAGTCGAGATCGGCTTTGCGCACCCAAGCATTCACCATGCGGTCGGCTTCTGCGGCTAATGCAAATGCTAAGTTGTCGCCCGTAGCAGGGAGTGTTTCAAAATAATTGGTGCGGTCATAAGAGGTGGTGCCATTCCAGCGCGCACCGCGGCGCATAAATTCAGCCTTGATATCCGGAAAGCGCGGACTCCCTTTAAACAATAAATGCTCAAGTAAATGCGCCATGCCTTTTTCGCCGTAGCTCTCATGTCGCGAGCCCACTAAATAAGTGATGTTGACGGTGAACGTGTCAATCGATGGGTCGGGGATGAGCACAGCGCGTAAGCCGTTCGGGAGCTGGTACTCGGTCACGCCTTCGACGCTAGTTATTTTTTTGAGCGTTGGACTGGCGGCATTGACTAACAAGGGTTGGCACAGTAATGACGACAGTGCACTCAACAATAACCAGCGAGCGATTCGCTGAATGCGCGACGATGACGTTAGCAATCGGTTCATGGTGTCAGTCTTTTTATTGAGGATATAAAAAACGCGAGGGCGCAGTTCAACAGTGTAAGCGGCCTAGATAAATCATATCGATCGGTCTGTATTCCAATGCGCTACAAATGAAATAAATGTAACGCCACTAGCCCCGATAGGATGGTGAGAAACGTATTTCGAAAACGTAAGGCAATGAGTATCGCGACGCCGCCGGCCAACAGGCGTGGATTGTGCAACGACACCTCTGGGACTGCCTGAACCAATAATAGTTCTGGCATGTAGATGGCGGTCAGTACGGCAGCGGGGACAAAGCGTAACGCACGACGCAATAATGGGGGTAAAACCACGTGGGGGGGCAGCAATAAAAAAGAAGCGCGTAGGCTCAATGTGATCACGCCCATTCCGCACATTGCAATCCAGATCGTCGTGAGGCTCATGTTGTACGTTTTTCAAACAGAAGTCCGGCAGCAATCCCAGCGATCGCAGCGAGCACCATGCCTGAACGCATCGGTAATGCGGTGGCTAGCGCTGCAGTGAGCCCGGCCGCGAGTGCCGCTGCCACCATGCCACGGTCTCTCAGTAGCGGTACGGACAGCGCAACAAACGCCAATGGCGCAGCAAACTCTAAGCGCCAAGCTGCCGGGACCGCAGCGCCAGCCAGTACACCGACAATGGTGCCGATTTGCCAAGTCATCCAAACTGGCAGCGCCGCACCAAAAAAGAACCACAGCGGATGTTTATCTCGACCAGCACGACTGAACTGACCGATGCACAGTGCGTAGCAGTTGTCGCTCAGAAAATAACCAGCCAGTAGTTTCCAACCCCACGGCAATTGGCGTAAGTGCTGGCGTAACGAAGCGCTGTACATCATGAAGCGTAAGTTAATAAACAAGGTGGTAAAAAAAATGACTGCGACGGGTGCGGAGGACCCGAGCAGTTGTGTGGCAGCCAGTTGAGAGGCGCCAGCAAAGGCGATCACCGACATCAAGCAGGCTTCGAGGGGCGGAATGCCGCCAGCGGCCATGGCGACACCGGTGATCAGTCCAAAGGGCATGACCCCGGCCAACACGGGTAGTGCCGATATAAAACCCGCGCGAACATCGGCGGCGTTGTAGTCGTGTGGGGCAGAAAACATTCGTTTTCGATTTTACCGGCTGACTGCCTCTTGAAAATGCCAGGTTCACACCCAAGCTAAGCGTTTTACCACGGCCAATAGGAGAGACAACCGTGAAGAAAGCATCCCAACAGCAAGCCAGCGCCGACACGACGGCCCCCGAGGGTAAGCAAACCCTGGGTTTTCAAGCCGAAGTACGACAACTGCTCAAGCTGATGATCCATTCCTTGTACAGCAACAAGGAAATTTTTCTGCGTGAACTGATTTCAAATGCCTCAGATGCCGCCGATAAGCTGCGTTTTGAGGCCATTCATGCGCCCGACTTATACGAATCCGACAGCACACTGCGCATCACCTTATCGATCGACAAAGCAGCGCGAACCATCTCGATCGCCGATAACGGGATCGGCATGTCGCGGGAGGAGGTTGTATCCAATCTGGGTACGATCGCGCGCTCTGGGACGCGCGAATTTCTTGAAAAGCTATCGGGTGATCAGAAAAAAGATGCTTCACTTATCGGCCAGTTTGGTGTGGGTTTTTACTCTGCCTTTATCGTTGCCGATCAAGTCACGGTAGAAACACGCCGCGCCGGTTCGCCGGCGAGTGCAGGGGTTTGTTGGCGTTCAGACGGAGAAGGTGAGTACAGCCTCGAGCCACAAGCGCGCGCAGAGCGCGGCACGCGGATCACACTGCATTTACGTGAAGGCGAAGACGACTTACTCGAGCGCTGGACCATCAAGGGAATTGTCCGCAAATACTCTGATCACATCAGTTTGCCGATTGTGCTGTTGGGCGAAGACGCGCACGCGCCATCTGAAGAATCGACCGACAAAGACAAAGAAAAAGATGCCTCGCCCAAAGAAGAGGTCCTCAATCAAGCGAGTGCGCTTTGGACGCGTGCTAAAAACGATATCACCGACGAGCAGTACCAAAGTTTTTACAAACACATCGCGCATGATTTTGAAAATCCACTGACTTGGACGCATGGCAAGGTAGAGGGGCGGCAGGAGTACACCCAACTGCTGTATGTGCCGGCACGCGCACCCATGGATTTATGGGAGCGTGATCGTAAGCGCGGCATCAAGCTGTATGTGCGTCGTGTGTTTATCATGGAAGACGCAGAGCACTTGTTGCCGAATTATTTGCGCTTTTTGCGCGGCGTGATTGATGCCGCTGATTTACCGCTCAATGTATCGCGCGAAATTCTGCAAGAAAGCCGCGATATCGAATCGATTCGCTCGGGTGTTACGCGCCGTGCTTTGTCGCTGTTTGAAGACTTAGCAGAGAATCGAAAAGACGATTACCTGCGATTTTGGAATGAGTTTGGTCGGGTACTCAAAGAAGGTGTTGCTGAAGATCACAGCAATCGCGAACGCATTGCTAAGCTACTGCGTTTTTCGACTACGACACAGGCAGACAGCCAAGTGAGCTTGGCGGATTACGTGGGACGCATGAAAGCGGGGCAGGACAAAATCTATTACGTCACAGCGGACACTCCCGCTGCGGCGAGCGCCAGTCCGCATCTAGAGATTTTCCGCAAAAAAGAAGTTGAGGTGCTCTTGCTGTCAGACCGCATCGACGAGTGGGTCGTATCGAGCTTGCCTGAGTTTGAGGGTAAAAAGTTGGTGTCGGTGGCGCGTGGTGGCCTAGATCTAGGTGAGTTGGCTGATGCTAAAGAGCGCGAAGCTGAAGACGAGCAGAAAAAAACATTCGCGCCCCTTGCGCAGCGAATTCAAGACGCGTTGGGTGCGCGTGTGAAAGAGGTGCGTGTCACTTTGCGGTTGACGGATTCCCCCGCTTGTTTAGTGGCAGATGAAAATGACATTGGCGGAAATTTTGCACGCATCTTGCGTGCGGCTGGTCAAAAGGTACCCACGGTTGCGCCTATCCTTGAGATCAATCCACAGCATCCACTCGTACAGCGACTCGAAAAGCAAGAGTCACGTTTTGCCGATTGGTCTGCGTTGTTGTTTGAACAGGCCTTACTTGCCGAAGGTGGTGAGCTTGAGGATGCAGCGGGATTTGTCAAACGGATGAATGAAGTGCTGCTCGATCTCACAGCGAAAAACACCTAACGCAGGCAAATCGCTCGCTGCATATAAAAAACGGGATGCAAGCTGCACAGCTTGCATCCCGTTGTAACGTCTAGCGGTTGTAACGTCTAGCGGTTGTAACGTCTAGCGGTTGTAACGTTAGGCGGATGAATATTTAGCCGTAGTAACTGCTAGCGCGATTGATGTTGCGCCACGTTACTTGCTAGGTGCTGCTGGCGTCGTGGTGCTCGCAGGTGCGGTGGTTGCCCCTGGAGCGCTCGGCGCAACGACGGGTGCTGCACCATCGCGACGTGCACCGCGCTCTCCACGCTCACCGCCATGATGGCGATCATGGTCCTTGGCGCGTCGACCAGCCCAAGCTTCACAACGTGCAGGGTCTTTGGCCGTCGCGCAAAGTTGTTTGCTCATACACTGCGCGCGCTCTGCTTCTGGACTGGCTTTGCAAGCCTCCCGTGCTTTTTCGTGTGCTGCATAACGGTCTTGATGGCGCGCTTCGCATTGCGCCTTGTCGCTGGCTTGATCGCAACGCATGCCGTGCTTGCCGCGTCGTTCACCCTTGGGGGTATCTGTACTGGACGGCGTCGGCGTTGGGGATTGCGCCCATACGCTCACACCCACTGCGAGTAGCGTAGCGACGACCAGACATTGCAATCTGTGCTTCGATGTTGCGTTCATATACAGGCTCCTTTTGGATGACGCTGAAATCAGCGACAGCCTGCACAATGCCCGACAAGCCAACACTAAGCTGTAATGGTTTGTATCACTGTGTAAGCGTGACCCATATTGCGCGTTGAAAAGAAAAAGCCCCCACCGATCGGGTGAGGGCTGTTCTTTTTCATGCCTCCGGATGATCAGCGCAGCGCGCCGATCGTCTGCGCAATGAGATTACGCTAATTGCTTGAGCATGCTCGCTGCGTCAGAGACCTCGAACTTGCCTGGTCCTTCGACATTGAGGCTTTTCACCACACCGTGATCGATGAGCATCGAGTAGCGCTGTGAACGTACGCCCATGTTGCGCGCCGTGAGGTCGAGCTCCAGACCCAAGGCCTTGGTCCAATGTGCGCTGCCATCGCCAAGGAAGCGAATTTTGCCAATGGCTTTTTGGTCTTTACCCCATGCGGCCATCACGAAACCGTCATTGGTGGCGACACACCAGATTTCGTCCACTTTCTTGGCCTTGAGTTGATCAAGATGCTCAAGGTAGCCAGGGACGTGTTTCGCTGAGCATGTTGGCGTGAAGGCGCCAGGTAAAGCAAACACGACAATACGCTTACCTTTGACGGCCTCAGATACTTTGATGTCTTTGGGTGGCAGTGGGCAGGCTGCATCAAACTCAACGGATTCAGACAAGGTGCCTTCAGGAATGGTGTCGCCAACTTTAATCGTCATCGAATAATCTCCACAGGGGTGAGTACAAAAATGGGGAGCCGCATCATAACCGCAAACTCCCCCATGTTCAGCAGGGGTTTTCGGATTGATTGGAGGGATCGGTCTTCACTATTTGGCCAGTAATTTCATCGCGTCTTCAAGCCCCGCAATGGTGGTGGGGAACATGCGATCTTTCATCAGCTCGCGAATGATGCTGACCGATTGACGGTAGCCCCAAATTTCTTTGGGTTCGGGGTTTAACCAAACGCAACGCTGATACACATCGGTCACGCGCTTTAACCACACGGCTCCCGGTTCCTCGTTGAAATATTCAATCGAGCCACCGGCCTGCAGAATTTCATACGGACTCATCGTGGCATCACCGACAAAGATCACTTTGTAGTCGTGGCCGTACTTGTGTAATACATCCCAAGTGCGCGTTCGCTCTGAATGACGTCTGCGGTTGTCTTTCCAGACAAAGTCGTACAGGCAGTTGTGGAAATAAAAATATTCCAAATGCTTGAACTCGGTTTTTGCCGCAGAGAACATTTCTTGGCAAAGCTTCACGTGATCATCCATCGAGCCGCCAATGTCTAAAAACAGCAGCACTTTGATGGCATTGCGCCGCTCAGGACGCATGTGAATATCCAGATACGCTTTACGCGCCGTGGCGGTGATCGTGCCGTCGAGATCAAATTCTTCTGCTGCACCTTGTCTGGCAAAGCGACGGAGTCTGCGCAGCGCCACTTTGATATTGCGCGTGCCTAACTCCACCGAGTCATCGAGGTTCTGAAACTCGCGTTGGTCCCACACTTTGACCGCACGTCGATTGCGCGAGCCGCTTTGACCAATGCGTATGCCTTCGGGGTTGTAACCGTAGGCGCCATACGGAGAGGTGCCCCCCGTGCCGATCCATTTGTTGCCGCCTTGATGGCGCTCTTTTTGTTCTTCGAGACGTTTCTTGAGCGTCTCCATGAGTTTTTCCCAGCCGCCCAGCGCCTCGATTTGTTTTTTTTCTTCTTCCGAAAGCGATAACTCAGCTTGCTTTAATAACCACTCGAGGGGAATTTGGCCTTCAATCCCCGGGATCGTTTCAATGCCTTCCCAAAACTCACCAAACGCACGATCGAATTTATCGAAGTGCGCTTCGTCTTTAACGAGGGCAATGCGTGAGAAGTGATAAAACTCATCGATCGACGTTCCAATCACGCCTTTTTGTAGGCCCTCGAGTAGCGTCAGGTATTCCTTGATGGAAACCGGCAGCTTGTGGCTTTTGAGCTTGTAAAGAAAATCGATCAGCACGGATCGGTCTTTGGCTAGGTGTTTTTTGCGCGCGTCATAAACACCAGGCGCTCAAACAAATGCACGTCTTGTTCATTTTTAAGCAACGCGCCGTGTAGCGGCGGAATGATGGTTTTGCGGTCTTTGGAGCGCAGTGCCTCTGCAGGAATATCTTCAGCCAACAGGAGTTTTAACCAATCAAGTAATTCAGAGGTCGAGGGTTTTTTCTTTAAGCCGGGCACATCGCGGACTTCAAAAAAAACATCGAGGGCTTCGCGCAGTAGATTTTTCTTTAGATCGGGAAAGTGCACTTGTACGATCTTTTCCATGGTGTCTTTTTCCGGGAAACGGATGTAATGGAAAAAGCAGCGACGTAAGAACGCATCAGGCAACTCTTTTTCGTTGTTCGAGGTAATGAATACGATCGGCCGGTGTTTGGCCTTGATCAGTTCGCGTGTCTCGTAGACGTAGAACTCCATACGATCGATCTCGCGCAGCAGGTCGTTAGGAAATTCGATGTCAGCTTTGTCAACTTCGTCGATGAGTAATACGCAAGGGGCGTCAAGGCTAAAGGCTTGCCAGAGCATGCCTTTGATAATGTAGTTACTGATGTCTTGTACCCGCGGGTCGCCGAGTTGTGAGTCGCGTAAACGCGACACCGCGTCATACTCATACAAGCCCTGCTGCGCCTTGGTGGTCGATTTGACGTGCCACTCCAGTAGCGGCACCCCGAGCGACTTAGCGACCTGAACGGCCAACATGGTTTTACCCGTGCCCGGTTCGCCTTTGATGAGTAAGGGTCGTTCTAGGGTGATGGCGGCATTGACCGCGAGCGTGAGATCGTCTGTGGCGACGTATTCGTTGGATCCGGCAAAGCGCATGGCAGGGGGTTTCTCGGGCGAAGGGAGCGGCGATTATAGCGGTCGGTTCGCAGTCCAAGTTGAGCGCAGCGTGTTGATCGGTTACACTTTTGCTCTTTGAAACCAAAGCCTTTTTACTGCAAGGCTCTTCGGCATGCGCACACGTTCCTCCTCTCGTTTCATTTGGTTGCCGGCCCTCGTTGGTACGGCGCTTTTTTCAATGAGCGCAATGGTGTTTGCGCAAGCGCCGGTCGGGAGTGCCGAGGCTGCAAAAAGCAAGGTTTCGATGTGTATTGGATGCCACGGGATCCCCGGCTATAAAACAGCCTACCCAGAGGTCTATCACGTCCCCAAGATCACCGGTCAGCAAAGCGCTTATATCGTGAAAGCGTTGCAAGCCTATAAATCAGGCGAGCGTGCTCACCCCAGCATGCGCGGTATCGCGCGCAGCCTCAGTGATCAAGATATGGCTGATCTGGCCGCTTATTACGGAGCGCCTGCAAAATGAAAAACGTCTCAACATTATTTCTCGCTGCGCTTTGCATGAGCTTGAGCACTGCGGTATTGGCCAAAGGCAATGTCGAGGCTGGAAAAGCCAAAGCGGCACAAGTCTGCGCGTCCTGTCACGGTGCGGATGGTAACCAGCCAACGGGTCCGGAGTTTCCGATTCTGGCCGGTCAGCATGCCGATTATCTGAAAAAAGCCTTGCGCGATTACAAAAGCGGCAAGCGCAACAACGCGATCATGAAGGGCTTTGCGTCCGCCTTATCGCCACAAGAAATCGACGATTTGGCCGCGTATTTTTCTAGCCAACCGTCGGCATTGAAATCCGCGCGCTAAGCGCGGTTGGATGACGAGCGTGTCGACGTTGTTGACACGCAAAGCAGATAGGCGTTTGCATCTGGCGGCAAGTGATCACGTTGCGCACGCCAAACCATTTCTGCCAAGCAATCCAGAACGGCATGCAACGCAAGGTGGCGATCGCCACAGTCTTGTAGTCGTTGCGTAAAGGCCGCGACGATGCCTGCCGGCTGATCAATGCTGAGTTGTTCTTCGATCGACACATGCAGGCTCATGTGTAAAAACGGGTTGGTTTCGCCATGCTCTGGAAAATAATCTAAATGTCGATATCGCTCGGGTTGATCTAACACAGCGTGATATTCCGGATGCAGCAAGATCACTTGCAATGCGATGGGCTCGAGCCCAATCAAGTCCAAGCCAGCACGGTATTTGCGCCAAGTCTCAAAGAAAAAATCGCGTACTTCTTCGCGTGAAGGTTGGAACATTTATAACGCCCTTGGGCCGCGCCGTACCGGTGGTGCAACCGGTGCAGGCGTTTTTTTCTTAAACTCACACCAGTCCGAAATGCCGCATGCATAGCAACGCGGCGTTCGCGCCACGCACACGTAGCGGCCATGCAGAATTAACCAATGGTGCGCGTGCAGTTTAAATTCATTCGGCACTAATTTTTCAAGGCGGTTTTGTACTACATCAACGCTGGCGCCTGCGGCGAGGTTGGTGCGATTCGCGACACGAAAAATATGTGTGTCTACGGCGATTGTGGGTTGGCCAAAAGCCACATTCAGAACCACGCTGGCGGTTTTTCGGCCAACACCGGGTAAGGCTTGTAATGCAGACAAGGTGTTCGGTACTTTTCCGGCATGTTGATTCAAGATGATCTCTGATAGCGCGATGACATTTTTTGCTTTAGTACGAAATAACCCGATCGTGCGGATTTGTTCAGTCACACCCATCAGACCCAGACGCAACATTTTTTGTGGTGTGGGTGCAAGGGTAAAGAGTGTTTTGGTTGCTTTGTTGACTGACAGATCGGTGGCTTGCGCAGATAACACCACTGCAACCAAGAGTTGGTAAGCGGTACGGTAATGAAGCTCGGTGCGGGGTTCCGGCGAGCTTTGGCGCAGGGTACTAAAAATCGCGTGCCGTTTTTCTGGATTCATGTGGGTTTGGTTTTGTTGCGATGTCGTGTACGTGCAAGTGCTGCGTTCACCGTAGCGCGACGCGCCTCACGATCGGGCAAAGGTTGCGCGGTCTGTTCGACCTGTAAGCGATGGCGACGTCGTGAGGCGTTGTGACGCGCACGCAGCGCATCGCTCGCGAGCCAAGCGCGTGGCGCGACAATAAGCTCAATACAATCGACAGGGCAAGGTGGTAGACACAGATCGCAACCAATACATTGCGTCGCGATCACGGTATGCATCCATCCGGCGGCCCCTACAATTGCATCAACCGGGCAAGCCGGTAAGCATTGTGCGCAACCGATGCAACGTGCTTCATCAATGCGCACCACCCAACCACGTTTCATGTGTTTGTGACGTAGTCAGACGGTGTGGGTGCATTGGCTAGCGCAGTCACACATTCACGTACCAGTGATGGGCCGCGATAAATCAGACCGGTATACAGTTGCACGGCTTGGGCGCCCGCGGCCACTTTGTCGAGCGCATCTGTGCCGCTGCAAATCCCTCCCACACCAATGAGTGGAATTTCTCCGGCCAGTGCCGTGGCCAATGCCCGTAACACGAGGGTCGCTTGCGGTTTAATCGGCGCGCCGGAAAGCCCCCCCGTTTCTTGGGCATGCGGCAGACCTTCAACCCCGGTACGTTGGATGGAAGTGTTGGTGGCGATCACGGCATCGATTCGATGTGTACGTACTGCATCGGCAATATCCGCGATTTGTTCGGGCACCAGATCGGGGGCAATTTTAAGTGCCAGGGGCACGCGTTTACCGTGTTGCTGCTCTAGTTGTCTGCGTGTAGAAATTAAGCGCGACAGTAGGGTGTCGAGGCCAGATTTTTCTTGTAGTCCACGCAAGCCCCTGGTGTTGGGCGAAGAGATGTTGATGGTCACGTAGTGGGCATGGGTGTAAACACGTTCCAGGCACAAGGCGTAATCGTCTTCTGCATGTTCGATGGGTGTGTCGAAATTTTTACCGATATTAATTCCTAATATTCCGCGCCATTGCGTGCGCTGAATGTTGGCGAGAAAAACATCTAAGCCAAGATTATTAAAACCAAAGCGATTAATCAGCGCATTGGCTTGCGCTAAGCGAAACACGCGCGGCAATGGGTTGCCTGGCTGCGGGCGCGGCGTGACTGTCCCGACTTCGATAAAGCCAAAGCCAAGGGTGGCTAATGCATCGATATGGGCTGCGTTTTTGTCTAAGCCCGCGGCCAAGCCCACACCATTGGGTAAGTTCAACCCCATCATCGACACCGTACGACCTGGAAGGGTGGTGCCGCGTAATAGGCCAAGTTGTTGTGCCAAATCTGCGGCACGTAAGCTCACCGTATGCGCAGTCTCTGGGTCGAGGCAAAAAAGAAGTGGTCTGGCGAGGGAATACAACATGTGGTGTTTAGGGTGCTGGGTCGGCGTTTTCAAGCGGTTGCCAACGCCCATTGATTAAACCTTCCATCGGTGTAAAGCGCGCTTTATAGGCCATTTTGGGTGACGCTTGAATCCAGTAACCCAGATACAGATAAGGTAACCCCAGTTCACGACAAGCTTGGATTTGCCACAAGATGTTGTACGTGCCAAAGCTCGCGCCGCGTAAATCGGGCTCGAAGAAGGTGTACACCGAAGACAAACCATCGGGTAGAAAATCGACAATCGACACCATCATCAAGCGACCTTGATCACGAAACTCAATCAACCGTGTGTCGACGCGGCTTTGTAATAAAAAATGCGCGTATTGATCGCGACTATCGTTGTCCATCCCGCCACCGGAGTGGCGTTGCGATTGATAACGCAGATAGAGTGCGTAATGCTCTAGCCGAAATTTGAGCGGTTGCGTATCAATCTGTAGATGTTGATGTTGTTTGAGCGCGCGCTTTTGCGCGCGTGAGGGCCGATACCCATCGACCGCAATTCGTACGGGCACGCAAGCTTTGCAGTGATCGCAATTGGGTCGGTAAGTAAAGATACCGCTACGACGAAAGCCTGCGCGAACCAAACTGCCATATAACTCGGTATGAATTAGATGTGAGGGCGTTGCAACTTGTGAACGTGCAACGCGTTCATCCAAGTAACTGCAGGGGTAAGGTGCAGTGACATAAAACTGTAGCGCAGCGTGGGGCAGGTCGTTTAGTCGGGACATGCAGCCTTCTCGTGCGTGGTGTTGCAAGGCGTTTGGGCGTCGGTTGCTTGCGCAGACCAACGCCCGAGCGGTTCTTCGCAGTTTACCAAGCTGGCGATGGCACGCAAGAATGTCTGACGAGGTATTTCACACGCGCCAAGTGACGCCAAATGCGCGGTGTGCACTTGGCAGTCAATCAATGGAAAGTGGCGTGCACGCAATTCATTTACTAATGCTGCGAGCGCAACCTTTGAAGCATCGGTAGCGCGGCTAAACATGGATTCGCCAAAAAACATTCGTCCAATCGCAACACCGTATAAGCCGCCGACCAATTCATCGCCGCGCCAGGTTTCAAAGGAGTGTGCGTATCCCAACCGATGTAACTGGCCATACGCAGCACGCATGTCAGGGCTGAGCCAAGTACTAGGTTGCGTGGGACGGGGCGCAGCGCATGCGGCAAGTACCTCATCAAACGCACGATCAATGTGCACCGTGTAGCCGCGATGACGTTGCGATTTTTGCAGGGATCGCGATGCTTGAAAGGTATGCACTTCTAACACCATGCGTGGGTCAGGACTCCACCAAAGGATCGGCTCGCCCGGGCTATACCAAGGAAAAATTCCGCTGCGATAGGCGGCAAGTAAGCGCGACACGCTTAGATCACCACCCGCAGCAAGTAAGCCATTGGGATGACGCAGGGCTTGGGTGGCGGGAGGAAATGCGCTTTGTGTGGTGAGCCAAGGAATCATGGAAGCGGTGACTGTTTCTCAGTGTCGGTCAATGTGGGCGACTTGACTGTCTATACTCGGATCGTCATGAATACTTGCGCCAAAAAACGGCAGAGAGCGGATCGATGAAACAAGTTGATATTACCTTTATCAATGGGCCGGATATTGCGGCGTTAGCGTTAACTGACGATGAGATTCTGCAGGCGGTCGAGGCGTGCCTGAAAGCCCAGGGCAACGGACAAGTGGTGATTGAGCCGCGAGTGCATTTAGTTCCGGAGTCCTCTGCCAAGGGGCACTTTAATGTGTTGCGCGGCGTGGTCAAGCCGCTCAACCTGGCGGGGGTTAAGGTGGTGGGCGATTTCGTGGATAACTACAAAGAAGATTTGCCCTCCGAATTATGTACGCTCAATTTAATGGATCCACGCACGGGCGCGCCGGTGGCCATTCTCGATGCCAGCGCGATTACCGATATCCGCACCGGTGCAGTGACGGCGTTGGGAGGAAAGTATTTAGCGAAACGCACGAGCAAAATTCTTGGCCATATCGGCGCACGTGGCACGGCCTATTGGAATGTACGTCTGTTGGATCGGCTGTTTAATTTTGATGAGATCCGCGTGCATTCGCGGCGTACCGAAAGTCAGAACGCGTTTGCGCAGCGACTCTCGCAAGATTTAGGCAAGCCTGTGCATGCCGTCAACAGTTGGCAAGCGTGCGTGGAAGGTGCCGATATCGTCGTCGAGGCCTCGCGTTTGCCGCAACCAGAGCCGCTACTTAAAACCGCGTGGATCAAACCGGGGGCGTTGGTGATGCCCTATGGCACGATGAGTGCACTCGAACTTTCGCTCACTGACATCATGCACAAAATGGTGGTGGATGATTGGGGACAGTGTCGTAAGGGCTTGCCCTTTGGGGCGTTACGCGCGCATGTGGATAGCGATCGATTGCACGAAGGAAACTTACATGCCGAGCTAGGCCAAATTGTGGCCGGCCATAAACCCGCACGTGAATCAGATGACGAGACCATTTTGTTTTGGCATCGCGGTTTGAGTATCACTGACATTGCCTTGGGGCATGCGATTTTAGAAAAAGCGAAACGTATGGGCTTAGGTCAGCGTTTGCGTTTTCATTAACGAAGGAATACTAATGTCTCAACACACAATCAATGTGCGCTTACTGAATCGTGATCAAGTCGAAGCGCTGAGTCCCGATGCCGATCAATTGGTCGAGGTGGTCTCGGGTGGATTGGCCGCACATGGTCGGCGTGATGTGGTGATGCCCCCCAAAGGTCATTTGCATTTAGATCACTTAATGAATGGGCACTTCAATATTTTGTCGGCTTGGGTGGGGCCTGCCAAACGTGCAGGCATCAAAGTGATTGGCGATTACGTGGATAACTGGAAGCACGGGCTGCCCTCCGAGGTGGGCATGCTGACGCTATACGATCCCGCCATTGGTGTGCCGTTGTGCATTATGGATGCCACCAGTTTGACTTGGCAGCGCACTGGGGCTGTGACTTGTGCTGGCGCGATGCAACTTGCGCAACCGCAATCGACCGTATTGGCGCATATTGGTGCACGTGGTACTGCTTTTGCCAACATTCGATTGCTCGCACGTCAATTTAAACTCACTGAAGTGCGCATCAACAGTGCGCGTACTGAGACGCGTGAACGATTGGCCGAACGTGTGCAACGTGAATTGGGCCTAACAGCACGCTGCTTTGATCGTGCCGCCGATGCGTGTGAAGGTGCCGACATCATTGTCGAGGCAACGCGGCTTGAGCGACCCGAAGTGTTGATTCCGCGTGCATGCATCAAACCTGGCGCACTGGTCATTACCTATGGTTGGATGATGGCCCTTGATCCACAGATTGTGGTGGACGCGAGCAAAGTCGTGGTCGACGACTGGGCGCAGTGTCAGGTGGGTGGTGCGTTACACCCCATGATTGCCGATGGACGATTGCATGCTGGCAACGTGCACGGTGAAGTGGGCCAAGTAATTGCTGGACTAAAACCGGGGCGCGAGCAGGGCGACGACATCATTGTGTTTTGGCATCGTGGCTTTGCAGTGAGTGACGTCGTTCTCGGAAATTTTATTTATGAACGCGCTGTCACCGAAAACGTCGGCATGATCTTTCCTTTGCTGACTGCTGGCGAAGAATAACTACCACGCATAAAAAATTATGCGTGGCCGCCTGGACCCACGTCTTCACCCCAGCGCTTAACCAGCCCAGTATCGACACCAAATAAATCAAGCGCACGACCCACCGAATGATTGATCACATCGTCTAAGGTTTCCGGCCGGGTGTAAAACGCGGGTACTGGAGGCATCACAATCGCGCCCATTTCTGTGACCGCAGTCATGCTGCGTAAGTGACCTAAATGGAGCGGCGTTTCACGCACCATTAATACCAAACGGCGTCGTTCTTTTAGCACGACATCGGCGGCGCGCGATAGCAAACTACCGGTCACGCCACTAGCGATCTCCGACAAGCTACGAATCGAACACGGTGCCACGAGCATGCCGAGCGTTTTAAACGATCCACTTGAAATGGCCGCACCGATGTCTTCGTTGCGATACACCACATCGGCCATCGCTTCGATGTCACGTACCTTTAAATCGGTTTCGTAGGCGAGCGTGACTTGCGCAGAGCGACTCATGACAAGGTGCGTTTCAATACCAATTTCGCGCAAGGCTTGTAATGCGCGTAGCGCATAAATGGTGCCCGAAGCGCCGCTGATGCCCACGATCAGTCTTGGCTTATTGGTCGCGCTGTTGGCACCCATTACAGTACCTCGCGGAGTAATGCTTTGGCACGCGCAATGGCATCGGCGGGAAGCGTATGACGTTGTGAGAAATCGGGCCGTGGTTTGGTGGCGTCGATGATCATCTTGGCGGTGCGTCCGTTGTAGTTGGATGGATCGAGGATCGCGCCAAAGGCATTGCGAATAATGTCGATGTCCTCATCGGCTTGCATGCGTGTGGCCATCGCCCAAAACACGTCTTGATCATCAAACACATCGACGTCGTCATCCACCACAATCACCAGCTTGAGACTAATGTCTTCTGCAAACGCAATCATGGCTGCATTTTTTTGTTGACCCACCACGGGATTGCGCATGGCGATCACCGCATGGAAACGGCAGGTACCTGACTTTGGGTACGACACCTTGGTGACATTCGAAAAACTCGAGCGCAACGCGCGCAGCAAACGTGCTTCCTGCGGGACCGCGAGCATGCTGCAATGTTCATCTGACATGCCACCAACCACATCTTGATAAATGGCCCCTTTGCGATGCGTGATTGCGCTAATTTCGATGACTTGTTCGGTCGAGCGTTCGGAGTGATAGCCAGTGAACTCTGCAAATGGGCCCTCGGGTTCACGCACGCCGGGAAGGATGTGTCCTTCAAGCACAATCTCTGATTGTGCAGGTACTTCGAGCGGCACGCTCACACATTTGGAAATGTCGAGTGCGCGACCAGCAAGACCGCCCGCCACAGCGTACTCATCAATCGCCATCGAGCCCTTCCACAAACCAGCAAAGGTCATGAGGGGATGCCCACCGATCACAATAGCAATCGGAATTTCTTTTTTTAATTCTTCTGCACGACGCACGTAATCCCATAAATGGCGGCGGCTATGTAAGCTGGTACCTAAACGCGTGCGTCCCTTGACCATCATGCGGTGGTGGCTAGCGTTGCGAACGCCTGTTTCCGGATCTTTGGCGATGATGATGCCGTTGGTGATATATCGCCCGCCATCGCGTTCAAAATGTTTTTTGATCGGGATGCGCGCGAGGTCAACATCCGCCCCGCGGTACACCACCTCTTGCACCGGGCCTTTGTCGTGCAACACCGGCTCGAGCATGCGATCGCCACGCTCGGCCCATGCTTCGATGAGTCGTTCTTCTTCGACCCCCAAGGCCATCGCATAGCGACCGCGTGTAGCGAAGACGTTGGTGACCACCGGAAATTCAGATCCGTCGACATCATCAAACCACAACACCGGCGCTTGCCAAGCACGTCCGCGTTCGAGCTCGAGCGCGATCGCTGTGGCGTCGTAATCTAAACCGATGCGTTGTTTAAAACGCAAGATGTCCTTCGGTTGTTTTTGTTCGACTTGCGCTAAAAAACTGCGCAGCGTGAAATCGTTGGGTTGCGATGACATGATCAGTCCGTGATTGTTGTGTTGAACATAAGGCGATGACAAAAATGTAGGAGGGGGGCGATGTTGCTGGTTGTACGTTGTCTGCGGTTAGCGACGATCGTTCAGATCTTCGGTGTGAAAACCAAACGCCCCTTGGGCTCGGTCGGCAAACCAGTGTTTGAGCGTGATGGCGACAGTTCGGAAAGCTAAATCTGCCCACGGAATTTGTGACTCTTCAAACAAAGCCACGTCGAGGCTCTCTTCGCCGGGGTCAAACTGTGGCGCAATTAAACGCGCGCGATAAAACACATGTACCTGATCCACGTAGGGCACGCTGAGCATGCTAAAGGGGGCAATCAACTCAACTTTAGCTCCCGCTTCTTCGAGCGTTTCACGGGCTGCGCCTTCTCCGACAGATTCGCCGTTTTCCATAAATCCGGCGGGTAGGGTCCAGTAACCGTAGCGCGGTTCAATCGCGCGCCGACACAACAGCACACGTTGTTCCCATTCGGCAATACAACCAACCACCAATTTGGGATTTTGGTAATGAATATCACCGCAGCCATCGCAAACGAAACGCAACACGCTGTCCCCAGGGGGGACGCGTTGCGTGAGTGGCGCAGCGCAATGGGCGCAGAAGTTAAGCGTTGGAGCGGGCATGATGGTTAGTGCTGATGATACTGCGAACTTTGGCGTTGCCGCGCTCAGCGCGCGAGGTTCTGCGCGTTGGTTTGCATTTGTGCAGGCTGTGTGGCGAGTCTGCGGCATCGTCGTTTCGAAGTCTGAGCTATTCCATCGCGGTGTTTTGCTGCACACTGAGTGATTGTCCCTATTCAAAAGATGCCCTTTATATGCAAGCGCATGTTGCCCAATCACTTGAGCCCTTACTCACCGAGCTGATTGCTGGGTATCACGTGCTGGATCATGACGGGCAGGCCTCCGGCGTGGCGGGGCACTTGTCTGCGCGTTTGCCGGGAGCGCCAACGTTTTGGAGCCACCGCTTTGGCTTGACCTTTAGTGAAGTGGGTGCGGCGCAATTGCTGGAATCGGATTTTGAGCTGAACGTGTTGCGCGGTACGCCGCCGATTAACCCAACCATGCATATCCATACGCGCATTTATTTAGCGCGACCCGATGTGAATGCCATTGTGCACACGCACGGTAAAAATATTTTGGCGCTGTCTGCGATTGGTGCAGAACTTGAAATGTGCACGCAACCCGCGGCGTTATTTCATCAAGACATTGCCTATTTGGATGAATACGAAGGCGCGGCACTCGGAAAAAGTGAAGGCGATGCGATTGCGCACGCCTTAGGCAAAAAAACCGCTGTGGTGTTACGTCATCATGGTCAATTGGTGGTCGGTGCGAGTGTCGGGGATGCCGTCTTTCGTGCAGTGCGGCTTGAGTCGGTGGCGGGGTTACAGTTGGCCGCGATGGCGGCTGGCCGCTTACAAACGATGCCCTTGGCCGGCACGGAACAAGTGCAACGCTTTCAAACAGCCGGGGTGGCGCACATGCAGTGGTTAGCACTGCGTCGCGAAATTTTTCGCTTACGTCCCAACCTTCTGGACGGCTTGCATGCGCTGGTCCCCCCGCCGGGAATCGAACCTGGATCTAGCGCTTAGGAGGCGCTCGTTCTATCCATTGAACTACAGGGAGCAGATATATTGCTAAAAACGCGCATTGGATCGGACTGCGCTTGCATCATCGGTGGCTGTACGTGCGCTTTAGCGGACGCGTTAAAACGCGGAATATCAAGCGAACAGTCACGCGGAAAATCACGCGGACAATCACGGGGATCGTCGCGCGGACAATCACGGGGACCGTCACGCGGACAATCACGCGGACAATCACGCGGTTTATCACGCGAGCGACTGGGCTGGATGTTATGCCGTTTACCGCGCACTTCACAACAACCTGAGCGCTTATTTTATCTGAGCTTGATGTGATCTGGCGTGCTTTCACAAGATCTGGTAGTGGTTGGCTTGCACTGTTGTGCGTTGGTTTACTGTTTGTGCAACCGCGTGCCTACGGTTCAGAAGATGGCACCGTCCCGTTTGTGATCACCCCGCCAGAGGTGGTGGAACGCATGCTTGGGATTGCGCGTGTGGGCCCTGGGGATGTGTTAATTGATTTGGGTGCGGGTGATGGACGCATTGTGATTGGTGCGGCACAACGCGGTGCGCAAGCCTTGGGCATTGAAATTGACCCCACATTAGTAGAACGCGCGCAACTTGCTGCCATTCAAGCTGGTGTGAGCGCGCAGGCGCGTTTTGCAAATCAAGATTTATTTGTTACTGATCTCACGCCAGCCAGCGTGATTACCCTATACCTGTTACCCGAAGTGAACTTGCAATTGCGCCCTAAGTTATTGGCGCTGAAGCCAGGCACACGCATTGTGTCGCATGATTGGGATCTGGGTGACTGGTTGGCCGACGAAACCATTCGCTTACATACACCCGAAAAACCGGTCGGTTTGGGTGGTGTGTCGCAGGTATTTCTTTGGTATGTGCCCGCACCGGTTGCGGGGCAATGGCAGATGTCGCTCTCTGGAAGCGCGATCCCTTGGCGCTTAGATATTGAGCAGCAATACCAGAGGCTTCACCTGGTTGCACAGCAAAATGCGCAGCGATTGAACGTGCGGGGTGTGCGGCTGTGGGGCACGGCGTTGCGCATGTTGGTGTTTGCACGCGTTGGAGAAAATACCGTCGCGCATCTGTTCACAGGCACAATAGCGGATGGGCAAATGACCGGCACGGTGCAGGTTTATGACACCCACCCGCCTCGGACAATCACATGGACCGCCAAACGCACTCCGTAAATCACGATCGCGCGCAACCTCAAGCGCTGTTAAACGTCGTTGATGGTGTATTCCTGATGGCCGGCATGGTGATCGGTGTCGGCATTTTTAAAGCCCCTTCGGTGGTGGCCGCTGGTGCCAATACCGCAGCCGAATTTCTTTGGGCGTGGCTTGCCGGTGGCGTGCTGTCACTGTGCGGCGCGTTGGTTTACGCAGAACTTTCTGCGCGTCATCCAGAGACTGGCGGAGAGTATGCGTTTTTAGCGCGCGCGTTTGGTGGCGGTACGGCATTTGTGTTCGCTTGGTCACGTATCAGCGTGATTCAAACTGGCGCCATCGCTGCAGTCGGTTTTGTGTACGGAGATTACGCGCAACAAATTGTGCCCTTGCCCGGTGCGGGAGCGGCGTGGCATGCGGCGCTGGCACTGATTGCATTGACTGCGCTGAATGTGTTGGGCACACCACAAACACGTAACTTGCAAAAGGTGATGGAAACACTCTTGGTGTTGGGGCTGATTGCACTGGCGGTGGGTGGTTTATTGTTGCGCGCGCCGATCGAAACCACACCACAATCGGCGACCGGTAGCTGGGGCTTAGCGATGATTTTTGTATTGCTCACCTACGGTGGCTGGAACGAAGCCGCGTATCTCGCTGGCGAAGTGAAAGATGCACAACGCAATATGACGCGCATTTTGGTGATAGGGATCGTGTTGGTGACGGCGCTGTACTTGTTGGTCAATGCGGGATATCTGGCGGCATTGGGTTTACAAGGTGTCCGTGACTCGCAAGCGGTGGGTGCCGATGTGATGCGATTGATCGCGGGAGATCGTGGCGCCATAGCGCTCGCGTTGATTGTGTGTGTGTCTGCACTCACCACGATGAATGCAGCCATCCTGACAGGTGCGCGAAGCAGCTATGCCCTCGGACGAGATTTTCGATTGTTTGCTGCGCTCGGTCGCTGGAGTGAACGCGGTAGCACTCCAGTGACTGCGTTATTGTGGCAAGCAGCAATCACCGGTGTATTGATAGCAGCGAGTGCGTTTACACGCGATGGATTTTCAGCCATGGTGGCCTATACGGCGCCGGTGTTCTGGGTGTTTTTCTTGCTCACTGGATTGACCTTGTTTGTGTTTCGAGCCAGACAAACGCAAGCGTTTACTGGGTTTCGCGTGCCGTTGTTTCCGGTGGTGCCGCTGGTATTTTGTGCAACTTGTGCATGGATGCTGTACTCGAGCATCGAGTTTGTGCGTGGTCCATATGGACCCAGTTTTGGGGTGGCGGTACTGGCTGGTATAGCGGTGATGCTCGCGGGCTTGCCACTATATATTTGGGCGCGACGTGGTTAGTTTTGCTTTGAGGTTTTTGCATGACATTAACTGAATTACGTTACATCGTTTCTGTGGCGCGCGAGCGTCATTTTGGACGGGCTGCAGATGCGTGCTTTGTGTCGCAACCGACGTTATCAGTGGCGATTAAAAAATTAGAAGAAGAGCTTGGGATTGTGATTTTTGAGCGCGGTACTGGCGAAGTGGGTGTGACACCGACAGGTGAATTGATTGTGCTCCAAGCGCGACGCGTCCTCGAAGAAGCTGGCGCGATTAAGGAAATCGCCATCGCCGGTAAAGACCCACTGGCAGGGACTTTGCGTTTAGGTGCGATCTACACCATTGGTCCGTATTTGCTGCCGCAGCTCATTCCTATTATTCGGCGTACCGCACCGGCGCTGCAATTACTTATTCAAGAAAACTTCACGCACAATCTTGCGGAAAGTCTGAAGCAAGGCGAGGTGGACGCCATTTTGGTGGCCTTGCCATTTGCTGAGCAAGGGATCGTGACGGCAGCGCTTTATGACGAGCCGTTTCTTGTGGCCGTTCCGCAAGGCCATGCGTTTGAAAAACGTAAACAGGTCGCTCCAGATGAGGTGATGAAAGAAAGCCTGTTGTTACTCGGTGCGGGGCATTGTTTGCGCGATCAGGTGCTCGATTTTTGTGCGTCAGTGCATCGCTCAAGTAATACGTTGCAACGCACGCTTGAAGGCGGGTCGCTCGAAACGATTCGGCAAATGGTGGCTAGCGGTGTAGGGATCACGGTATTGCCAAGTACTTCAGTGGCACGCGTGGATGGGACGAGCGATTTGATTCGGCTCTGCCCATTTACTAAACCCGTACCCAAGCGGCGAGTGGCATTGGCATGGCGTAAAAGTTTTCCTCGGCCCCAAGCGATTGAAGCCTTGCGGGCGTCGATTCTTGCGTGCGAACTACCCTCTGTGACGAAGCTCAATTAAATGCGGCCAATTGCGTTTGCTTATCGTTGCGCGCTCGATTAGATGGTTGACATGCAAAAACTCTCTCTTCGGCCCGGATTTCTGATTCGTCGCTTGCATCAAATTCATATGGCGATCTTTGCCGAAGAATGTGCCACGTTTGACGTGACACCGGTGCAGTACAGCGTGATGACCGTATTACTTGCGCAAAGCGATCTTGATCAAGCGAGCGTCGCTGCGCAAGTTGGAATTGATCGAGCCAACACCACCGATGTCATTGCGCGGCTCGAGCGCAAAGGGTGGTTGTCTCGTAAGGCCGATGCTGCCGATGCGCGCTTAAAGCGGTGTGCTTTGACGCCGGCCGGAAGAAAGTTGGCCTTACGTATGGCCGAAGCCGTCGAGCGTGCGCATGCCCGTACGATTGCCGCGTTACCCGAAAAACAACACGCTGATTTTTTGGCGGCATTGCAGCGCTTGGTGGATGGCGCCCCGGAACTGCGCACGCGCACAAACAACGGGCGTACTTTGCGCGATGAGCGGGCATAGCGAGACGGCGTTTCGCGATGTAATCCGCGTACTGGTGTGTGGGTGACGACGCAGACAGTCCGGTTGATTATTGTTAGTATGCAAATGGATTGTGCGCACGCGTTGGCGCATCCGCCGCAACCCCTTGCGTCAACCTGCTGAATCTATTTTTTCGACGAAACGGAGTACACAGATGACCACCAACCGTAGACAGTTTCTTCAATCCGCATCCGCCGTGACAGTGGCTTCTGCTATTCCTGGTTGGGCCAACGGACAGACGCAACGTAAAGTGACGTTGACCAATCCATGGTTACCTGATGGTAGTTGTATGTTTACTTTTGTCGCAAAAAATCGCGGCTACTACCAAAAGCGCGGTTTAGATGTTGAGATCTCGCGCGGCTTTGGTTCTGTGGCGGCTGCGCAAGCGGTTGGTTCCGGAAAATTTGATTTTGGTGTGGCTGCGTTGCCTGCGGGTATTCAGCAAGTCACTAAGGGATTGCCAATCGTACACTTGGGTTCGGCCCACTACGATGGCACCATGGGTGTGATTGTATTGGCCGATTCGCCGATCAAATCACTCAAAGACTTAGAGGGCCGCAAACTTGGTTCGACAGTCACATCGGGTGAGTATCCGTTTCTACCGCTGTTTCTAAAAAATGCAGGCGTTGATGCAAGCAAAATTCAACGCGTGCAGTTTGATCCGCAAGTGCGAGATCGTGCGTTGCTCACCAAAGAAGTTGATGCCATCACAGGCTTTGCCGGCAGTATCTTGCCCAACTTTGCTGCAGCGAATGTCGAAACGCGTTTCTTTCCGTACTCAGGTCATGGCGTCAAGCTCTACGGTATGTCGGTGATGACGCAACAAGAGCGTTTACAAAAAGAACCTGAAATAGCACGTGCGATTACCGAAGCAACGCTCGAGGGAATGGCGCTGACTTTGCGAAATCCTGATGAAGCGCTCGAAGCGTTTCTTGCTGAACACAAAGAAATCGCCATGACGCAACAGGGTCGCGATCGCATTCGTATTGGCACGGCCTTGTTTGGGTTGACGATGTTCGTCAACGAAGCACGTAAAAACGGCATTGGTTGGTTTGATCCTGCTGCGGTGAAATCGCAAGTTGATATGGTGATGAACTTTGTGGCCGCCAAAGAAGACAAGGCGCCCAATATGGAAACGCTCTACACCAATCGTTTTACGGGTACGGTCAAGTTAACCGATGCTGAGTGGGCCGCCGCAGATAAGCGCTTCGCGCAGTACAAACGCTTGCTAGGTTTGTAAGGTGGTTGAGCGCGCCGATTACGTCACGCTCGAGGGCGTTAGCAAGATTTACAACCCTGGACCCGCCCAAGTAGAGGCGGTGAGTCAGTTGGGCTTTTCGGTGCGCTCCGGAGAGTTTGTGTCGATTCTCGGGCCCAGTGGCTGCGGTAAATCAACGTTGTTGATGATGGTGGCCGGTTTGGAAACGGCCACCACCGGAGCGATTCATATCGCGGGTGAACGTGTTGAGCGGCCGCGTTTACAAACCGGCATTATTTTTCAAGACCCCACGCTGCTTCCCTGGAAGAGTGTGTTGGATAACGTGATGTTTCCGGTGCACATCCAAGGCTTGGACGAAGCGCAGCATCGCGCGCGTGCGATGTCGCTCTTGCAGATGGTTGGGTTGACTGATTTTGCCGAGAAACGACCGCATCAGCTTTCTGGCGGGATGAAGCAGCGCGTTGCCATTTGCCGTGCGCTAGTGACCGATCCGGATCTGTTGTTAATGGATGAGCCATTTAGTGCGCTCGATGCGATTACACGTGATGAACTCAATGTGGCTTTGTTGGATATTTGGCAGCGACATCACAAGACCGGATTGTTTGTCACCCACAGTATTCGCGAAGCGGTGTTTTTATCGGATCGTGTGATTGTGATGGGTCGTCGGCCGTCGCGGATTGTGGCCGATGTGCGGATTGATTTTTCGCGACCTCGCGATGTTCACGTCCAAGAGTCGCCGGAATTTACCCGTCTCTGTACACAACTTCGCGACGCAATTGAATCGCAGCATGGCTAATCGCGCTACGTACACTAGCGGGATAGCGCTTCCTTTACTGGTAGGGGGGTTGGCGTTGCTGTGTTGGGAGATGGCGGTGCGTGTGTTTCATGTGCCGGTGGTGATTTTGCCGCCGCCTTCACGCGTGATGCTCGAATTTTTTGGCCCGCGCTTTGCTGAATTGTTGCAACACGCCGTGCCTTCGGGTTTACAGATTGCAAGTGGCTTTGTGTTTGCAACCGTGAGTGGCATTTTGTTAGCTGTATTGATGGCGTATTCGGTGTTGCTCCGTGCTGCGCTCCAGCCTTACATGATCGCCTTACAAGTCATCCCAAAAATTGCCTTAGCACCATTATTTATTCTTTGGTTTGGAATTGGATTCTCTTCACGTTTTGCATTTGCAACCTTTATTTGTTTTTTTCCGGTGGTCATTGCAACACTGACCGGCCTGCGTGATACGCCCACCGAAGTGCTGCGGATGTGTCAGGCCATTGGTGCAAGCGAGGCACAAGTGATGTGGCGTGTGCGTTTACCGTTTGCCTTGCCCTACGTGTTTGCAGGATTAAAAATTGCAGCGACGATGGCAGTGATTGGTGTGGTGATTGGTGAATTTATTAGCGCGGATCGCGGCTTGGGCTATTTGATTTTGTACTGTGCATCACGCTCCGAAACCCCGGGTGTGTTAGCCGCCATTGCGGTGTTATGCGCGATTGGTCTGTCACTCTATGGCGTGGTGGCTTGGACCGAGCAGCGTCTGTTGGCTGCGCAGCGAGGTGAGCGTTGATGTTACGACGCTGGCGCGAACTCGCTGTCCCAACCGCCTTGGGGCTGTTTCTATTACTGGCTTGGGATCGCAGCGTGGTCTGGTTAAACATCAAACCGATGATGTTGCCTCGACCAGCGGCGGTGCTGGATGTGTTACTCACGCACACGGCATCGTTGCGTGAACACGGTTGGGCCACCATCAGTGATGCTGGGTTGGCGTTACTGCTGTCGACCTTGATTGGGATTGCGATTGCTTTTGTACTGAGCCTCGGGATGAAGGTGCGCGAGGCCTTGATGCCCAACCTGGTGTTGGTTGAATTGATTCCAAAAATTGCGCTAGCCCCGTTGTTTGTGATTTGGTTGGGTACCGGTATGGAGATGCGCTTAGCCTACGCATTTTTTCTGTCGATTTTTCCGATTGTGGTGGCCGCAACCGCAGGCCTAGTGAATACCGACCCAGGGTTGCTGCGTTTGTGTCAGTCGGTGCGCGCGAGTGCATGGCAGACGTTCTTTTATGTGCGTCTACCGTATTCGCTTCCGATGATGTTTAGTGGTTTAAAAATTGCGAGCACCATGGCGGTCATCGGTGTGGTGGTGGGCGAATTCATTACCGGTAGCCGTGGCTTAGGCTACATCATCATGTTTGCTTCATCGCAAATGGAAGGTGCACTCATGCTCACCGGTGTGGTGTTACTCGCCGCCTTGGGGAGCTTGCTGTATGTCAGCGTGGTCGGTTTAGAGCGTCTCATCACCGGTCGGTTTGGGCGCTTGACCAGCTAAGCGCTCGCGCTTCTCAGGTGCTAAAGGTGCGCGCCTGGATTTCGAGCAAGCGTTCGTCTTGATAACGTGGACGGTCTGGTTTGGGCTTAGACAGGAGTGTTTGCACCGGGCATGGGATGCTGCCCACATTATGTATGTCGTGATAAATAAATGCGGGTACCGAGAGCAGATCCCATTGACCAAGCTTTAGGCTCACGGTTTCGCCGTCTTTGAATACGTTCACGACGCATTCGCCTTCAAGAATAAAAAAAGTTTCTTCTGTTTCGTGGCAATGCACTGGAATCTTGTGGCCGACCGGCATGGTTTGTAATGACATGGTGAACGCCACAGGTTCTACCGAATTTTGTTCGTTGTGCTCGAGTGAACCGGAGGCGCCAATGTAGCGACGTTGCGCGCGCGCGAAGGTCGGGTCGAGTTCAGTTTCTAGCCCAAAGGTGCCCCAATCTTCACGGCGATCGGCGTAACGGGCAGTACGTTTTTTGATGAGATCAGATAGGCTCATGTGCGGGCGTCCATTGGCGGCTGGGGTTGATAGTTAGCATACTTACTATCGCGGCGGCTCGCAAGTCGGTGAGCGCGAGGGCCTGATTGAAATGGCGCTGCTAGACTGTGCGCATGCCGACCGCGATTGCCGCCACAATTTCTCCTTGGGTGGAGCGTTGTTTGCCGCCTGCATCCCCCGATGCATGCCGACCGCGATTGCCGCCACAATTTCTCCTTGGGTGGAGCGTTGTTTGCCGCCTGCATCCCCCGAT
>CANIIA010000016.1 GCA_947467435.1 Betaproteobacteria bacterium | reverse complement strand
GTTATGCGCGTAACGCTTGTCCTGATGTTGAATTTTCGCCTGAAGACGGCAGCCGCTCAGAGCCAGATTTTTTATGTCGTGTTCTTGAGGCCGTCATTAAAGAGGGCGCCACGACCATCAACATGCCCGATACGGTGGGTTACGCTGTGCCCGAACAATTTGGTGCGTTTATTCGTGATTTACGCACGCGCATTCCCAATTCAGATAAAGCGGTTTGGTCCGTGCATTGTCACAACGACTTAGGTATGGCGGTGGCCAACTCCTTGGCAGCAGTCACCATGGGTGGGGCAAGACAAATTGAATGCACCATCAATGGATTGGGTGAACGCGCGGGCAACACCGCGCTCGAAGAAGTGGTGATGGCGTTGCGCACACGCAAAGATTTCTTTGGACTTGAAACGCGTATCGATGCCACGCAAATTGTGCCGACCTCGCGTTTGGTCAGCCAGATCACCGGCTTTGTCGTGCAGCCCAACAAAGCGGTGGTGGGTGCCAATGCGTTTGCGCATGCATCCGGTATTCACCAAGACGGCGTACTCAAAGCACGCGAAACCTACGAAATCATGACAGCCGAAGATGTGGGCTGGAGCACCAATAAAATTGTGCTCGGTAAGCTCTCGGGTCGTACTGCCTTTAAACAACGCTTAAAAGAGTTGGGCATCGAACTCGACAACGAAGAGTCGTACAACAAAGCGTTCCAAAAATTTAAAGACTTGGCGGATAAAAAATCCGAGATCTTTGATGAAGACTTGCATGCTTTAGTCTCTGAAGAAATTCTCGGGACAGAAACCGAGCACTGGAAATTAGTGCACATGACGCAAGGCAGTGGGATGGGCGAGCGTCCGCATGCGGATGTTGTGTTGTCTGAAGGTGGATCCGAAAAAAAATCACATGCAGAAGGAGATGGGCCGGTGGATGCGGTGTTTAAGGCGATCGAGGCGGTGGCACACAGCGGTGCAGAACTGTTGTTGTACTCGGTGAACGCCGTCACGCAGGGAACTGAAAGTCAAGGCGAGGTCACCGTGCGACTTTCAAAAGGAGGGCGCATTGTGAACGGCGTGGGCGCTGACACCGATATCATCGTGGCCTCCGCCAAAGCGTATCTCTCTGCATTGAATAAAATTCAAAGCAAGGCCGAGCGAATCAATCCGCAAGCTTAAGTCAGTTTCGGCGTGGTGGTGTGGTGGTGTGGTGGATGGGTTACGGCGTTGCTGCGGTTTCGCTGCCCGGGTCTGACGATGTGCGTGTGTGGCGGGCATAGAGTACGGCTGCAACAAAATAAAGCACCGCGAACAAAATTTCTGCTAGTGCTAAGGCTTGCGTGGTGCCGTGCTCACTCCAAGCGCGCACGACGCCTTCACAAAAATACAGCAAGATAAACATGCTCGACCACTGAAAGGTGTAGCGACGCTCGCGCAATACGCCGAACAGCGGCAAGAGTAGCGGTAAGGCTTTCAGTGCTAGCCAAGAGCCGCCTTCGCGCAGCGGCGCTAACCACAACTCCCAACCAAGACATAAAAAAATCAGTGCAATGAGCACAATGGCCGCAGCATTAGCACTTGCGCGTGCCAACGCTGCCTGCGCACGGTTGTCGGTCGGCGGTGCGTTTGAATCCACAGCTTGCTCGGACTTCATGATCGAGTGCTCGCATGCAACCGTAGCGCCGTTTGGGCTAAGCGCCGTCCCATTGCGATACACAACGAGCGTTCATCTGCGGTGATGGGGTGATCATCACCACTGCCAGCCAAATGGCTGGGACCATAGGGCGTGCCTCCGCTTTGGGTCTGCGATAACGCAGTCTCGCTGTAAGGCAGGCCGACCAGCAACATGCCGTGATGCAGGAGAGGCAGCATCATCGACAACAAGGTGGATTCTTGCCCACCATGCATACTTGCGCTCGAGGTAAATACACAAGCCGGTTTGCCACTGAGCGCGCCCGATAGCCATAAACCCGTGGTGCTATCTAAAAAATATTTGAGTGGCGCGGCCATATTGCCAAAGCGTGTCGGACTCCCCAGGGCGAGCCCGATGCTTTGCGCTAAATCATCGTGCGTGCAATACGGCGCTCCTGCCGGTGGAACCGCCGGTTCAGTCGTTTGAGTGACGGGAGCGACTTTAGGCACCGTGCGCAGTCGAGCGGCGGTGCCTGGTTCACGTTCGATTCCTTCGGCAATGCAGTCGGCCAAGCGACGCACCGAACCGCCTTGCGAATAATAAAGTACAAGAATGTCAGCCATGGATCGGGACGGTATCATAGAAGGACTCTGTTGACTGCTTGGACGTGTGCCACCGTGACTGCGCCTGAAACTGCCCCCCAAACTGTTGCCGCCGCGCGTGCGCTGATTGCGCCACGCGAACGGCTGATTGTTGCCTTAGATGTTCCTGACGTTGCGCAGGCCAAGGCCTTAGTCGAGCGGATTGGTGAAGGTGCGTGTTTTTACAAAGTAGGCTTAGAGTTATTTACTGCCGATGGTTATTTCCAACTCATCGAGTGGTTGGTGGGGCGCGGCAACAAAGTATTTGCCGATCTCAAGTTTTACGACATTCCCGAAACCGTGCGGCGCGCAGTGGCTAATCTTGCGCAGCGCGGTGCAACGTTCGCGACCGTGCATGCGCATCGCTCAATTTTGGAGGCAGCCGTTGCAGAAAAGCGCGCTATGCAGCTCCTTGCGGTGACCGTGCTGACGAGTTTTGATGCGCGTGATTTGGCAGAAATGGGTAGCACACATACGGTTGAAGCGTTGGTGCTGAAACGCGCCGCAATCGCCGCAGATGCCGGGTGCGATGGCGTGATTTGTTCTGGATTAGAAGCGCCAAAAATTAAATCCGCGTTTGGTCAACGCTTGCTCGCGATAACGCCGGGAATTCGTCCCGTGACACACACGTCGGCGGACGATCAAAAGCGCACGGTCGATGTTGCGCAGGCATTTCAAAATGGTGCAGACTACATTGTGGTGGGTCGACCGATTCGAGATGCGCAAGACCCGCGTGCTGCCGCGCTGGCAATCCAAGCAACGATTGCAGCACATTATTCATCGACATAAAGTCAATCCATCGCGATCGGTCACTTCGGTAGCCAGTGCATTGCGAGCTATTTTTCTGCTGTGAGGAGGGGCAATGACGACTGCGTTTATTACACACGCCGATTGCATGAAGCACGATATGGGTGGATTCCATCCTGAACGCCCTGAGCGTCTTTCTGCAATTGAGGATCAGTTGATTGCTTCGGGGATCGGGCAGTACTTGCAACGCTACGACGCACCGCTTGCCACCGATGCGCAACTCGAGCGTGTACATCCAGCCGCTTACATTGACGCTGTACGTGAGCGTGCCCCACAAACCGGTTTGGTATATCTGGATCCGGATACCGCGATGAATCCGCATACGCTACAAGCCTGTTTGCGCGCCGCGGGTGCTGCGGTGTTGGCCACCGATTTAGTCATGCAGGGCGTGGTGCGTAATGCCTTTGCAAGTGTGCGTCCCCCTGGCCATCACGCAACGCGTGATCGCAGCATGGGATTTTGTATTTTTAATAATGTGGCCGTGGCCGCACGACATGCCATCGCTGAATATGGCTTAACGCGTGTCGCAATTATTGATTTTGATGTACATCATGGTAACGGCACAGAAGATATTTTTTCCGATGATCCGACTGTCTTAATGTGCTCGACTTTTCAGCATCCGTTTTATCCCTATAGTGGAACGGAGCACCCAGCCAACAACATGGTAAATATTCCGCTCAACGCAGGCTCAGGTGGTCGGCAATTTCGAGAAGCCGTGACGCAGGCCTGGATGCCCGCGCTAGAAAATTTCTCACCTGAGTTAGTGTTAATTTCGGCCGGCTTTGATGCGCATCTTGAAGATGATATGGCTTCACTTTCTTTTCGTGATGAAGACTACGCTTGGGTGAGCGCACAGCTCACAGCATTTGCCAATACGCACTGCGCCGGTCGTGTCGTGTCTGTGCTTGAGGGTGGATACGATCTATCTGCGTTGGCGCGTAGCGTGGTCCAGCATCTGCGCGTCTTAGCCGAGCTACATTAACTGCGTATGCAGACTTGGCCCGACTCTTCCCGTGGGGCGATGTTGGCTCGCTTACAAGCGACGAGTCATTGGGATGTGCTGGTCATCGGTGGTGGAGCCACGGGATTAGGTGTGGCACTCGAGGCCGCCGCACGTGGCTTCAAGGTGGCATTGGTTGAAGCCGGAGACTTTGCATGTGGGACCAGTTCGCGCTCAACAAAATTAGTACACGGTGGCGTGCGCTATTTGGCGCAGGGTCGGATTGGTTTGGTTCGCGAAGCATTACAGGCGCGCGCGCAACTCGTAGCGAGTGCGCCGCATCTGGCTCAGCCACTCGCGTTTGTGATGCCAAGTTACCGCATGGGGCAGCGTTGGTGGATGGGATTGGGTCTAAAAATTTATGATGCACTGGCGGGTACGCGTGGACTCGGGCGCACAGAAATTCTTAGTAAAGAACAAACACAGCTGCGCTTAACGGGTGTCAATCCACAAGGACTACGCGGTGGCGTGCAATATTGGGATGCGCAATTTGATGATGCCCGCTATGCGCTTTCAATGGCACGCACCGCCTTTGCGCACGGCGCGGCGTTATTCAATTACTGCCGTGTGATTGAATTGTTGCAAGATCAAGGCCGCGTCTGTGGCGCGCGTGTGCTAGATCAAGAAACGCAACAAACATTTGCGGTGCATGCGCGTTGTGTCATCAATGCAACTGGCGTTTGGGTCGATGATATTCGTGCCATGGAAAGCGGATTAGCGCAGCGACCTAAGATGCTTGCACCAAGCCAAGGTGTGCACTTGGTGGTAGATCGGCGTTTTTTACCTGGTCAACGCGCCTTACTCGTGCCTAATACAGCGGATGGTCGCGTACTGTTTGCTATTCCTTGGCTGGGTGCCATTGTGTTAGGCACCACTGATACGCCGCGACAAGACACGCCCACCGAGCCGGCGCCGTATCCCGAAGAAATTGATTTTATTTTGCGCGAAGCCGGGCGCTTCTTGGCATCTGCGCCGACGCGCGCAGATATTCGTTCGATGTGGGTGGGGCTGCGCCCATTGGTGCAAATCGATTCGGGTGATACGTCTGCCAACGTCACAACTGCGACCAGTCAATTGTCGCGTGAACACACTATCGTTGTTTCGCGTGCCGGCTTGTTGAGCGTGACTGGCGGCAAATGGACGACCTATCAGCACATGGCATTGGATGTGCTGCGTGCTTGTGTACAACACAGACTGTTACCGCGCAGTGCATTGCGTGCACGTGCACAGTCACGCCTGTGGGGCGCGCCTGCGTTCGCAAGCGCTTCGTTGACCGAGGTCTCGCGCTTAGCGTCGTATGGAGACGAGGCCGCGCTCGTACAAGCCTTACCCGATGCCGATCGGATGCTCACCTCAGAATTCAGTGTTGCGATGGTGCGCTTTGCAGTGCGCTACGAATTTGCGCGCACGATTGAAGATGTATTAGCCCGGCGTTATCGGCTATTGTTTTTAGACGCACATTTGGCGGCGCAGCTGGCGAGGCCGGTTGCCGAGATATTGCGCGAAGAATTGGGCGCAGGCTTTGACGTGCAGCAAGCGGTCCAGCGTTTTCATCTACTCTGTTTGCGTTATCAGGGGGGAGTTGAACGCCACCGATAATTGACTCGCAGCCGACAAAAACGCCGCCTCAGTGGCTTGTGTAATTTGGATCGTGGGCGCTTGACTCAGCTGCGCGTAATTGTGATGTGAAGATCGGTGGTAGGCCGCATCGTAGTGATGATCAAGTAGGCTACCCACCAGGGTTGGCCAGTCGCGCAAATGAATCAATTGATGCCATTCAGCAATCTGCGTGCTGCCATGTAATGCGTGTAAGTGCTGCAAACGATCTGCGAGTTGCGCCGGTTCCTGAAAGAAATGCGCATATTCTTGGCATAACAACTGAATACGTGTTTCCCGATGCGCATCGATTCGCAAACACGCTGCGCGTCGCATGCACTCCATCAGCATATCGGGCACTTGTAGCTGCCCGATTTTTTTAGATTCACCTTCCACAAACACCACCTGCGCGGGATTAAATTGACGCAGGGTGTCCCAGAGCATGCTTTCAAACATTTTTTGGCTGGGCTGCGCGGTGCCGGGCTCTTCGCCCAATACCGAGCCACGATGCGCGGCCAGCGCTTCCAGATCGAGAACCTGCGCATGTTGTAATTGCAGCGCGCGTAAGAGTCGGCTCTTACCGCTACCGGTGGGTCCATGAATGACTTGAAAGCGGAGTGTGAGCGGCAATTTATCTAAGGCTTCAATCACATAACGACGCCAGGCTTTGTATCCGCCGCTGATGCTGTGTGCATCCCATCCGACTTCGCGCAAGACATGCGCCATCGACCCCGAACGCTGACCGCCACGCCAGCAATACACTAACGGTCGCCAGGTGCGCGGACGATCGACAAACAGATCTTGTAAGTGATGCGCGATATTTTTTGAAACAAGTGCAGCACCTAATTTGCGTGCTGCAAAGGGCGAGACTTGTTTGTATAGCGTGCCGACTTCGGCGCGTTCGGTATCGCTGAGTACTGGGGCATTGATCGCCCCTGGTAAATGATCAAGCGCAAACTCAGCGGGCGACCGAACATCGATGATGGTGTCAAACTCAACGAATGCCTGAGGCTCGACGCGGGTAGTGTGTTTGCGCGCGGATGGCTGTGAATCTGCGGGTGCGTTCATTGTGGCTTTTGCAACATGGGTGAAAGTGCGCGCCAGACGTTGTCGTGCATGCGCGCTTGTGCCGCGGCGGTCGGATGGAGTTGATCCGCTTGAAAGAAGCTACGTTGATCAGCGAAACCTTCAAATAAAAAAGGCACGAGCGAAGTACGATGTTGTTTCGCTAATTCGGCAAAAGCGCGATCAAACGCTTGGGTGTAGCTTGGCCCATAGTTTGGCGCCATACGCATACCCACGAGTAAGACGCGTGCATTGGCTTGTTGACAGGCGACGATCATCGCCGAAAGATTGCGTTTCATTTCGCTCACCGGTAAGCCGCGCAAGCCATCGTTGGCGCCAAGTTCAAGAATCACGATGCTTGGCTGATGTTGCTTTAAGAGCGACGTCAGACGCGCGCGTCCTCCGGCGGTTGTTTCACCACTGATGCTGGCATTCACGAGGCTATAATCAGGAGCTTGCTGACGCAGCCGTCCTTCTAATTGCGTCACCCAGCCTTGTTCGATCGCCAACCCATAGGCGGCAGACAAGCTGTCGCCAAACACCAAAATCTTGTTCGCAGCCAATGCGGGCATGCATGTAGATAACCACAACACCATGAGCCAGCACACCGAGCGTAATTTCATTCCGACCCCTAGCGATCGGCATGCGCGTGCGCGTGCAGCGGTACAAGCGGGTGCAGTATTGGTGGCAAGTGGAATCAACAAAACGGTATCCAGTGGATCGGCTGAGTTGGTTATTTTGCGCGAGATTGATTTCGCCGTCACGCGCGGTGAAGCTGTGGCGATCGTCGGTGCCTCTGGTTCAGGTAAGTCGACCTTATTGTCGATCTTGGCAGGCTTGGACACACCCACGCAGGGCGAGGTGTGGCTTGCTGGTGAATCGTTGTTTACGCTGTCAGAAGATGCGCGCGCACAACTGCGTGGTCGCCGCATGGGATTTGTCTTTCAGTCTTTTCAATTGTTGCCTGCGTTGACCGCGCTTGAAAACGTGATGCTGCCTTTGGAATTGGCAGGGCGCGCTGATGCGCGTGAAGCTGCGACTCAGTTACTGCAGCGCGTTGGTTTGCGCGAGCGATTACACCACCAACCGCGGCATCTTTCAGGTGGTGAACAACAACGTGTTGCGTTAGCGCGCGCTTTTGTTATGCAGCCGCAATTGGTGCTCGCTGATGAGCCCACGGGCAGTTTAGATGCGCGCGCTGGCGCAGAGATCATCGATCTCATGTTTGAAATGAACGCGCAACAACAAACCACACTGGTGTTGGTGACGCACGACCCGGTATTGGCGCAACGCTGTCAGCGCGTGCTGCGCTTACAGGCCGGGGAATGGGTGAACGTCCCCGCCGAAGGATGAACACCTTACGCTTATCGTTGCGGTTGTTGTGGCGTGACTGGCGGGGTGGCGAGTTGCGTGTGCTGGCCATGGCGTTGATTCTTGCAGTAGCCAGTGTGAGCAGCGTGGCTTTTTTTGCCGATCGCATTCGGCAAGCCTTGTCGCGCGAAGCACATCAATTACTCGGCGCTGATTTGGTCTTAAGCGCAGATCAAGCATGGACGGTCGATGAATCGACCGCGATCCAAGCGCGTGGGTTACGCGTAGCGAACGCGATGCAATTTGTCAGCATGGCACAAACGGCTGCGAGCGCTGTGCAGCCCGCGCGGAGTTTGTTGGTGGGCATCAAAGCGGTGAGTGCGTCGTACCCCTTGCGTGGTCAGTTACGCGTTGCACCGCGCTTGGGTGCAATGGATGCAGCTGTTGCCAATCCAATCCAACGTGGTGAAGTGTGGTTAGACGAACGTGCCAGTGTGGCGTTGGGTTTAAAAGTGGGAGACCCGTTGCAATTAGGTGCGCTGCGCTTACATGTTGCGGCGGTACTCACGCAAGAGCCAGACCGTGGCATGAATTTTTTTAATATCGCGCCACGCGTGATGATGCATATCGATGACGTACCTGCCACCACCTTGATACGCCCGGGGAGTCGCGTAACGTATCAACTGTTTGCTGCCGGTGAACGTACCGATGTGGATGCGTACGCTGCATGGAAAGCGCCGTTGCTACAACGTGGCCAGCGCATCGAAACATTGGATAACGCGCGGCCTGAAATTCGCTCTGCACTAGACCGTGCGCAACGTTTTCTTGGACTGGCTGCGCTGCTCGCTGCCGTACTGGCTGCGGTGGCAATTGCGTTGAGTGTGCGTCAATACACTGCACGACATTTGGACGCTTGTGCAGTCATGCGTTGCTTGGGTGCAACGCAATCTCGGTTACTGGCCTTGCATGCCACGGCGCTGACGCTGCTTGGATTACTTGCTTGCAGCATTGGTTTGCTGTTGGGGTTCTTTGCGCAAATGGCGATCGCCTACGGCCTAAGTCAATGGGTGAGTGCCGTGTTACCAGCACCAAGTGTGATGCCAGCGTTTCAAGGGTTATCGATTGGTATGGTGTTATTGCTTGGGTTTTCCTTACCCCCACTCATGCAACTCAAAGGCGTGCCTGCGTTACGTGTCATGCGTCGTGAGGTGGGGCAATTACCTGTCAGCGCTTTACATGCCTGGGTACTTGGTGCGCTGGTGTTGGTTGGATTGTTGTTTTGGCAAGCCGGAGATGCGCGGTTAGGCGCGGTCGTGGTGGGTGGTTTTATATTTGCCGCGTTGTTGTTTTTTGGTGCCGCATTATTAGGTTTGCGCGTGTTCTCGTCAGCCGTCAGTGCGCGTGTGTTGACGGCACTGCTCGTACCCCTTTCTGTGCCTGCCGTCTCGGTACGTTATGCGCTCAACCAGTTACGCCGTCATTTGCGCGCAAATGCGGTGCAATTGGCCTGTCTTGCGTTGGCGTTGATGGCTATGTTGTTACTCACAACCACGCGCACGGATTTACTGACTGCTTGGCGCGCTGCCGCGCCGCCCGATGCGCCGAATCGATTTTTGATTGGCATCCAACCTGAGCAACGAGCGCCATTACAAGCGCTGTTTTCCGCAGCTCAATTGCCCGTGCCCGAATTAGCACCGATGGTGCGTGGGCGTTTAATTGCGATCAATGCACGTCCGGTGAGCGAAGCAGATTACGTGGATGAGCGTGCCAAGCGTTTGGTCGAGCGTGAATTTAATTTGTCGTATCAAACGGCGTTACCGGTTGGAAATCGAATTACAGCTGGGCAGTGGTATGCACCGGAACACGCTGCAAAGGGAATTGCACCGGAACACGCTGCAAAGGCCGAAGCCTCCGTAGAAGCGGGCTTGGCGCGCACGTTAGGTCTAAAGCTTGGCGATCGTCTGACCTACAGTGTCGCGGGTGTTCCAGTTGATGTTGAAATTACGTCGTTACGTACGTTGCGTTGGGAATCGATGCGTGTGAATTTTTTTGTTCTCACGCCACCGTGGGTGTTACAGCAGCAGCCAGCGTCCTACATTACGTCGTTTCGTTTAGCACCGACACAAGCATCGTTTGCAGAACAACTGGTGGCGCGATTTCCGAACATGACGGTGGTCGATTTGGATGCCAGCTTGCGCCAAGTGCAAGTCCTGTTTGAACAGTTAGCCGCTGCGGTACAAGCGGTTTTTGGATTTGCGTTGATTGCGGGATTGTTAGTGTTGTACGCCGCACTTAATGCCAGTGAAGCGTCCCGCCGACATCAAACGGCGATCTTGCGTGCCTTGGGTGCCTCCGCTGCACAGGTGCGCAGCACGCAGCGGATTGAGTTTCTTGTGATGGGTTTACTCGCTGGTGTGTTGGCCGCGTGCGGTGCAGCCTGTATTAGCGCGCTACTGGCGTGGCGGGTGTTTGAGATCGAACCCCCATGGACGCCGTGGATCTGGTTTGCAGGGCCCTTGATCGGCGTGCTGTTGTTTAGTCTGAATGCACAGCTGTCAATTCGATCGGTGCTGCGGGCTTCGCCTGCCCTCGTGCTGCGTGGCGAAAGCTAGCCTCGCGTTGCGTGTGCGTACCGACAGGTATCGAGATCGTTTCAGCGCTTGCGCTCACGCAGTGATCTCCCCGATGCGATGCGCACGCCGTTACAATAGCGCATGACCGAGTTCCTTCATCTCGCGCTGCCATGGCTGGTTGTTCTATTGGTCTGCATTGCGCTTGGCTTGACTGTGCTGATGCTGCGTCAGCGCGGCACGCCCAGCGCATCGGATCAGTTATTGCGCGAAGCCTTGTCACAAGCGCGTACCGAAGCACAGACTGCAGCACGCGAGTCGCGCAGTGAATTGGCCGCCGGTATCGAGCGTGCAGAAAAATCGTTGCTCACGCAGCTCGCCACGGTGAGCCGGATTGCACGCGAAGAAAACGACGTCACGTTACAGCGATTTTCAGCAGCGCAAAATCAACAGCTGAGCGTGATGCAAACCAATCAAGATCAGCGCCTCACTGAAATGCGTGCCTTGATTGAGCAGCGCCTAGAGTTGATTCGTAAAGACAATGGCGAACAACTCGAAAAAATGCGCCAGACGGTCGACGAAAAGTTACACGCGACGCTCGAGCAACGTTTGGGCGAATCTTTTAAATTGGTCTCCTCGCAGCTCGAAGCGGTGCATAAGGGTATTGGCGAAATGCAAACGCTCGCCGTGGGTGTGGGCGATTTAAAGCGCGTGCTGAGTAACGTCAAAACAAGAGGCACTTGGGGTGAGGTGCAGTTAGGCGCGTTGCTCGCGCAGGTGCTTACCACTGATCAATACGCTGTGAATGTCGCCACGCGACCAGGCTCGAGCGAGCGTGTGGAGTTTGCGTTGCGCTTGCCCGGGCGTGCCGATGAAGGTCAAGTGTGGCTACCCATTGATTCAAAGTTTCCAGTCGAAGATTACGATCGCTTATTAGCTGCGCAAGAGCGTGGCGACACCGAGGGTGTGAACGAGGCATCCAAAGCCATTGAAACGCGCATCAAAGCCGAAGCGCGCACGATTCGAGACAAATACATCGAGCCGCCGCACACCACGGATTTTGCGTTGTTGTTTTTACCCACAGAGGGGTTGTACGCTGAAGCGCTTCGCCGTGATGGGTTGGCCGATTTATTGCAACGAGAGTTTCGTGTCACGTTGGCTGGCCCCAGCACACTGACCGCGCTACTCAACAGTTTGCAAATGGGTTTTCGTACCTTGGCGATTGAAAAACGCTCTTCAGAAGTGTGGGCGGTATTGGCTGCAGTCAAAACGGAATTTGGAAAATTTGGCGAGGTGTTGGCCAAAACAAAGGCGCAACTTGAAACGGTGGCGCGCTCCATCGATCAAGCAGAAACACGCACACGCCAAATGGAGCGCAAATTAAAAACGGTCGAGGCATTACCTGATGCGCAATCGCAAGCGTTGCTCGGTGCATCGAACGATGCGGGCGTAGAGGAGACTTAACCCATGGATATTGCATTACGTAGCGCCACGAAATTGGTGCGTGCTTTACAGTCAAAAAAAATCGGTGCACTTGAGTTACTCGAACATTACCTTGCGCGTATTGCGCGATTGGATGGAGCACTCAACGCGTTGCCGGTGCTGGATATCGAAGCTGCACGAAAACGCGCGCGATCGATCGATCGTAAGGGGGCGCATTTGGCTGGCCCCCTGGCGGGTCTACCCATGACCGTTAAAGAATCGTTTGATGTGGCTGGCTTACCCACGACTTGGGGATTAACCGAATATCGCCGTAAACGTGTCAAAGAAGACGCACTCGCGGTGCAGCGCTTTCGTGCCGCAGGCGCGAATGTGTTTGGTAAATCAAATGTCCCAACCTTGTTGGCTGATTGGGAGACACTGAATCCGGTCTACGGAAAAACAGTCAATCCGTGGAATCCATTGCGCACACCGGGCGGTTCATCTGGCGGCGCTGCGGTGGCCTTAGCGACAGGGATGACGGGCCTTGAAGTCGGTAGTGATATCGGCGGTTCGATTCGTAATCCTGCGCATTACTGTGGTGTGTATGGTCACAAACCCACCTATGGCTTGTGTGCGATGCAGGGGCATACCTTGCCTGGCGTGGCGCACCCTGCAGATATTTCTGCCATCGGACCACTGGCACGGAGTGCGTTTGATTTGGAGTTAGCGCTCAAGATCATGGCGGGGCCTGAAACCATCGACAGCGTTGCGCTGCGTTTGCAATTACCGAAAGCGCGTTTTTCATCGGTGCGTGGTTTGCGCGTGGCTGTGTTGCTTACGCATCCAACGGCTGAAGTGGATACCACGCAGCAGCAAGCGATTCATGCATTGGCGCGATCGTTATCGCGCGCCGGCGCCATGGTTTCTTTTCGCGCTCGTCCGGCCGTTGATTTTGATGAAGCACATCGGGTGTTTTTGCAGCTGTTGCGCGGCGCGACCTCTGGTCGTCAGACGACTGCAGTGTTTGCAAAAATGCAGGCAGCGCGTGCAGGGTTGCGTGCCAACGACCAACGTTATTACGCACAAATGGTACGTGCCAACACACAGCATCATCGCGATTGGTTGACCGCATCCAACCGGCGTTACCAGATGCGTTTAGCGTGGGCTGATTTTTTTAAAGACTGGGATGTGCTGCTGTGTCCAAATGCTGCCACTGCAGCGTTTGCCCATTCGATGCCGGGCGAGCGCTGGGAGCGCTTTATTCAAGTCAATGGTCAGCGACAGCCTGTCACCACGCAAATGTGGTGGGCAGGCATTTCGGGTATGTGTGGCTTGCCTGGTACCGCTGCGCCAATAGGCCTTTCGCCAGAGGGCTTACCTTTGAGCGTACAAATTGTTGGACCGCATTACAGCGACCTTTCTACGATACGACTGGCCCAACTCATTGAACGCGATTACTACGCGTTTGTTCCCCCACCGGTTGCACGCGCACTGCCTGCTTGATCGACTGCAGTAAGTAGTTGATCAAACGCGTGTACAAATAGTTGTACGCCATCGCGAAGGAGTTGATCTGTCGCGCGCTCAAGACTGACTCCTGTCCCGGTCACGGCTTGTAGCGTGGCGCTGGCGTCGCGCGCCGCGTTGTGAAGTTGTGCGGTGGCGATGCCGTGATCGCGAAAGGCTTCAAGCGTTGCTGGCGGTAAGGTGTTGACGGTGTGCGGTCCGATGAGGGCTTCGACGTACATCACATCGCGATACGCAGGATTTTTAGTGCTTGTGCTCGCCCACAATAAACGTTGTGGTTGCGCGCCTAACGTGGCGAGTGAGCGCCAATGCGCACTAGAAAATATTCTTTCCCACTGTGCGTAAGCGTGACCCGCGTTGGCGATGGCTGTTTGACCTTGTAATTCGCTAGGCAATTGTGGATCGAGGAGTGCATCGATCCGTGAAATAAAAAAACTCGCCACGCTGGCAAGGCGCTCGATCGGTAAGCCTGCGCGTTGACGTGCCTGTAGTGCGCGCACATAGGCGTTAGCCACCGCTACGTAGGTGTCGACAGAAAACAGTAGCGTCACATTGACATTGATTCCTTCACGCAATAGCGCTTCAATGGCCACAATGCCGGCCGCTGTTGCGGGAACTTTAATCATCAGATTGGCGCGATCCACGCGCTGCCAAAGTCGACGGCCTTCCGTAATGGTGCCCGCCGTATCGTTGGCTAAATGCGGCGAGACTTCTAAGCTGACATAACCATCAATCGCGTGCGTGCGCTCGTACTGTGCATTTAATTGATCGGCTGCTGCGCGAATATCCTCGATCGCCAGCGTTTCATATATTTGCATGGCATCGTGCCCTTGCATTTTTAACGCCCGCAATGCATGCGCATATTCAGCGCCACTGCCCATGGCTTTTTCAAAGATGGCTGGGTTTGAGGTCAAACCACTCACACCGTCATTCTTGATGCGTTGTTGCAACTGACCATCGAGAACAAAGTCGCGACGAATGTAATCTAGCCAAGCCGATTGACCGAGTGCTTGCATCTGGTGCAGTGGGTTCATGACATCAAGCCATCAAAGAGTTGAATCGTGACCAATTCGCCCGCAGTCACGTCGCCGCGTGTATGTTCGAGCACGATAAAACAATTGGCTTCCGACATCGAGCGCAGAACGCCTGAGCCTTGTTGGCCGGTGAGCCGAACCTCTAAGCGTGCATCGTGCCATTGCGCGATCCCACGTTGATATTCGGTTCGCCCGGCGACTTTACGAATGGCTTGTGTGCTGATGGCTTGAGTGGTGCCAGGCTCGACTGCGTCTTTGCAACCAGATAAATATAGCAATGCCTGACGCACGAATTGATAAAACGTCACCATCACTGCCACGGGGTTACCCGGTAAGCCAAATAATGCCGCTTGATGCTCGGCAGTTTGGATCCGTCCAAATGCCATCGGTCGTCCGGGGCGCATCGCGATTTTCCAAAATAACACTTCGCCAAGTTTCGCCATGGTGGCTTTGGTGAAATCGGCCTCGCCGACTGAAACTCCACCGGAGGTAACGATGGCATCGGCCTGTTGCGCGGCTTGAAGAAACGCGGCTTCAAGCGCAGTCGGATCATCGCGTACGACGCCCAAGTCAATCCACTCAACCCCTAGGGTCTCGAGCATGGCCTGTAAGGTGTAACGATTCGAGTCATAGACTTCGCCAGGTTGCAGTGGCGTACCAATCGAGGCCAGTTCATCACCGGTTGAAAAAAACGCAACTCGTAAACGTCGAATCACTTGTACTTCACCGATGCCCAACGAGGCGATCAAGCCGATATCTGCGGCTTGGAGTCGTCGACCAGGTTGAAGCACGGGGACCCCAATCCGAAGATCTTCGCCTGCAAGGCGCACGTTTTGTCCGGCACGTTGAGCGGCGGGAATCACGATACGACCGTGTTCTTGGCGAGTCATTTCTTGAATCACAACTGTGTCGCTACCCTGAGGCATGACTGCGCCGGTCATGATGCGCACACATTCACCCTGGCCCAACGTGCCATCAAACGCACGCCCAGCAAATGCGCCACCCACTTCGGTCAGCGAAACGGGTTGTTGGGCATTTAAATCAGCGGCGCGTACGGCGTAACCATCCATCGCGGAATTGGCATGGGAGGGGACGTTGATGGTTGGAACGATTTGTTCGGCAAGCACGCGACCCAGCGCCGCGCGTAGCGGCACGCGTTCAGTCTGCGTTAATGGAATTAAACATGCGCGCATGGCTTCGCGCGCACGATCGACGTGTAAGGCGTTCGGATCGTAATCCGATAAGCACGAAACAACAGCGTCAATCGAGGGCACGGTGACGTTACTGGGTTTGGTCATGGTGGCCTGCGTGTGCATGAAGTTCTTCTTTGGTGTTGATGTTACGAAATGCCTCGGGTTGATCATCAAAGGCAACTTCGGTGATGCGAAGTGTCATGTACCAGCGATCAATTTTTCGTCCGCCGGAAGCTAAAAAATCACTCAGATGAGAAAACACGTCGCGTCGCACCAAGGCAAATACCGGATGCACTTGATCCCCCGTGCGTGCAACGGCCAGTTGAGCACTTTGCGTCTGCATTGCAGCATACAAACGTGTGACTAAATCAGTGGGCAAAAAGGGCGAATCACAAGGCACTGTCACTACGAGTGGGTGGCTTGCTGCGCTGAGACCCGCTTGTAAACCGGCCAAGGGTCCAGCGAATCCGCCGCTTTGTTCAAGCACCGTGTCGCTCACCACGCGATAGCCAAAGGCTGCGTAGGTCGGGATGTTTTGATTGGCGTTGATCAGGATTTCATCCACCTGTGGAGCGAGGCGTTTGATTGCATGGGCGACCATCGGTTGGCCGTGCAGTAATTGCAGCCCCTTATCTACGCCCCCCATGCGACGACCTAAGCCACCGGCAAGTACGATGCCTGAGATTTTTTCCATGCCTTGGATTCTAAGTGAATCTGCATTGCACGCCACTGGGCTGCGTGCCAAACTCGATGCGTACGTACTCAGATGCGGGGCCGAGTCATGAAAGCAAATCCTTGGATGTTGTCTTTTATTAATATCGGGCATGCGCTTGATCACTTGGCGATGCTGATCTTTCCGACGGTGGTGCTGGCGTTATCGCGCGAGTTAAATCAATCCTATGCGGAATTGTTGCCGCTGACCGTGGGTGGTTTTATCGCCTTTGGTGCCTGTTCGATTCCGGCAGGTTATCTGGGCGATCGCTGGAGTCGTTACAAGATGTTGGTGGTGTTTTTTTTCGGTATCGGTGTGATGTTGCTACTCACCGGTTGTGCACAAACGCCTTGGCAAATTGCGCTGGGGTTAACTGGGGTGGGTTTATTTGGCGCGATCTATCATCCGGTGGCTACAGCCATGATCATTACGGATCCAGCGCGCATGGGTTATGTTTTGGGCGTGAATGGATTGTGGGGAAATTTAGGTCTGGCGTTTGCGGCCATCATTGCCGGCGGCTTAATGGATTGGTTGGGTTGGCGCTGGGCGTTTTATGTGCCGGGTGTGATTTGTCTTGCCTGCGGCGTGGCGTTTATTGTTTTAGTGCAAGACCCAGGCCCGATCAAAAAAACCGGTAAGAAACTTGGCCTCCACATGGACTTTGGCACCGTCCTGCGCATTGTGGGGATTTTGCTAGTGGCCACGATTTGCGGCGGTATTATTTTTAACGCCACCACCATCGCTATGCCTAAAGTGTTTGATGAGCGCTTGCGCGGACTCACCGAGACTGGCATGGGCTTGGGTTTACTCGTGGCCTTGGTCTATTGCATTGGCGCGCTGGCGCAATTGGTGGTGGGCCCGTTAATCGACAAAGTCGATTTGCGCCGACTCTTGATTCCGATTGCTGCCGCACAAGTGGGTTTGTTGTGGCTGGCGGGTGCGTCACAAGGTTGGATGATGCTCGGGGTTGCGATCTTGTTGATGTTGGCAGTGTTTGGCCAAATTCCGCTCAATGACGCGATTGTTGGACGCTACACGGCGGATGAATATCGCTCGCGTGTGTTTGCCATTCGGTATGTGGTGACGCTGGGCGTTGCGTCATTTGCCGTGCCCTTGATTGCGTACCTGCACCGCACGACCGGTGGCTTTGAGCAGGTCTTTCGGGTGCTCGCGGTATTTGCCCTATTCACCTTGATTGCGTCGTGCTTCTTTCCTTCGCGTGCTGCCTTACAAGCACAGCACGCGCAAGGTCATTAGAACGCTACACCGTCATCACGAGCTTGCCGAAGTGTTGATTGGCTTTCATGTAGGCCAGCGCATCGTTGACTTGATCGAGCGTAAAAGTGCGATCTAAAGGTAAGGCTAACTTGCCTGCCGCGAGCGCATCCCACAAATCGGCGCGTACCAAACGATTGATCTCGCGCACTTCATCGACACTGCGTGTGCGAAAGGTCACGCCGGTGTAGGTGATGCGTTTGGCTGCGTGTAAATCGTAATCAAACACACCCGTGGTCCCACCCAGACGACCGACATTCACAATCCGACCTAACACGCGCGCAGCTTTTAAATTGCCGTTGGCAACGCTGGCTGAGACCTGATCGATGATTAAGTGCACGCCTTTGCCATCGGTTGCGGCAATCACTTGATCCGGCCACGCAGCATCGCTGGTGTCGATCGCCAGATCGGCGCCCCATTGCGTTAATTTCGCGCGACGTGCCGCGTTGGTCGATGAACCAATTACTTTTCCTGCCCCTTTCAGTTTGGCGATTTGCTGTGCCATCAAACCCACGCCAGAACTTGCCCCTTGGATTAAAACGCTTTCACCGGCTTGTAGGCCGCCTACGGTGATGAGGGCGTTATGCATTGTTTGAAGCGCGATAGGAAGCGTGGCCGCTTCGGTGAAAGACATCGCAGCGCGCGGTAACGGATGCACGCGACCAGCGTCAGTGATGCAGTATTCGGCATAGCACGCAGCGCCAGAGCCCATCACGCGATCGCCAACCTTGAGGTGTTTGACATCAGCGCCAATCGCCGCGATTTCGCCCGCGAATTCCATCCCAACAATGGTGCCAACACCGCCCACTGCGCCATGTGCGTGACCTGCAGCCACAGATAAATCGGCGCGATTCATCGCAATCGCGCGTACCCTCACCAGCACTTGTGACGCGCTCGGTGTGGGCGTGGGTTTGTCTTCAATGGCAACGCCAGTCGCGGTGACAACAGCAGCTTTCATGGGATTGATCCTTGGGTGGGGGGAGAGGAAGGATGAGGGTCAAGCGGTTCGGGTCAAACCAATGGGGTAAAACCAAGGGGATAAAACCAAGGGGCTAAAACCGTTTGGGCCAGATTATTTACAGCGGTTTATTTTAGCGTGCGTGGCATCGGCAGTGCATACTTCATCTTTTGAATGAACCCAGAGACGTTCAATGCACACACCCATCGCCACGCTGACCGATGCAGCACGTCAAGAACTCAATCCCACCGGCACGTTGCGTGTGGCGGTGAATCTGTCGAATTTTTTATTGGTGAATCGTCGCGAGGATGGCGTGTTGTTTGGCATCGTGCCGGATTTAGCGGCTGAAATTGCCCGTCGGTTGGGCGCGCCGTTGACATTTGTGCCCTATCCCTCACCGGGACAATTGGCAGATGCCGCCAGCACTGGCGTGTGGGATGTGGCATTTCTTGGCGCCGAGCCAGCGCGCGCCACGGTGATAGATTTCACCGCGGCATATCTAGAAATTGAAGCAACGTATTTGGTGCCTGCGGGTTCGTCGATCCAAATGATCGACGCGGTGGATCGACCAGGCGTACGTATTTCGATTTATGGTCGTAGTGCGTATGACTTGTATCTCACGCGGGTGATTCAACACGCCACCTTGTTACGCACCGATAGCATTCAGTCCTCGTATGATCAATTCATCACGCAAAAACTCGATGCCTTGGCCGGTTTGTTGCCGCGGTTAATGCAAGACGTGACAAGCCTGCCCGGATCGCGCATTTTGCCGGGACGTTTCACTGCGGTCCAACAAGCGATCGGCACGCCGCGCGGGCGCAGTGCCGCGGCAGCGTTCTTGCGTGACTATGCCGAAGAAATTAAGGTCGGCGGGGCCGTCGCGCAGGCGATTGACCGGCATCAGGTCCGTGGCGTTTGCGTGGCTGGCCAGGTTTAAAACTAGGTTTACCTGCGCGTCCGTTCGATGGGCGACCTGCGCTGGGCTTGCCAGAAAAACTGCGCGCCTTCGGCTCGAGCCCAGGAATGACCGCCACCTCAATAGTTTGTGTGGTGAAGCGTTCGATACTGCGAATTAAATGATGCTCGCGCGCGCCAGCAAAACTGATGGCGGTGCCATTGCGTCCGGCGCGTCCCGTGCGACCAATGCGATGCACATAATCTTCCGCTTGTAATGGCAGATCAAAATTAATGACGTGCGAAATACCTTGCACATCGATGCCGCGTGCAGCCACATCGGTGGCGACGAGCACACGCAATCCGCCACGACGCAGCGCTTGCAGCGTGCGATTACGCGCGCCTTGCTTCATGTCACCGTGCAGAGCAGCGGCTGCATGACCACGCAAATGTAAGTCTTGCGCCAGTTCATCAGCCGAGCGCTTGGTTGATGTAAACACGATCGCTTGTTGTAATTCAACATCGCGCAACACATGTTCAAGTAAACGCTGTTTGTGACCCAAGTCATCGGCCAAATGTAAACGTTGTTGGATGTTGACGTGGCGTGTTTGGGCGGTGTCCACAGCAATACGAACTGGATCGCGCAACATGGCGGCAGCCAATCGTGCAATACCTGGTTCAATGGTGGCTGAAAACAACAGCGTTTGACGTGTCTTAGGAATTTTTGCGGTGATGGCATCCAGATCGTCTTTAAACCCCATGTCGAGCATGCGATCGGCTTCATCTAAAACCAACAACTGCAAACGCGATAAATCGATGCGACCAGAGTTCATCTGATCGAGTAAACGTCCAGGCGTTGCCACCAAGATATCGACGCCCATTTTGAGCAACCGATTTTGTACCGGATAGGGCATACCACCCACAATCGAAATCGTTTTGATGCGGCGTAAGCCACGTCCATAGGTTTCAGCGGCTTGCGTGACTTGCATGGCCAATTCGCGCGTTGGTGTGAGAACCAACACACGCGGCCCGCGTCCATTTTCTGTGTCGGCCTGAGACAGTAATTGCAATGCAGGCAACATGAAGGCGGCCGTTTTACCGCTGCCTGTTTGCGATGAAACGAGTAAATCACGACCCGCAATCGCCTCCGGTACTGCGCGCGCTTGTACGGCAGTGGGGGTGGTGTACCCCGCGGCGGCAATGGCGGCGCGAATGGGTGTGGCTAAGCCAAGGTCATCAAACGCCGAGGGTGCAAAGTCGGTGGGCAAGGGCACAAATGGCTCGGTGTGAGGCGCCGATCGTGGGCCACCGCCACTGCGTGTGCGGCGGCTGTCTGCGGGACGTTTGCGTGCGTGTTCAGCACGCCGTTCGCGTTGTTCAGAAAACCCGCGATTGCGTCCAGCATTCTTGTTTTTTGGTTTGACTTCGCCTGCGGGCGTTGCGCTAGGCGCGGAAACAATTTTCTCTGGTGTGACATTCATGCTGTTCTTTCCTCTGATTGGGTGTTCCGATCAACCCAATGGATGCAACGGTTGCGAGTAGGCCAACCGTCCGCAAGCGGAAACGGACATCGACGTGAACCGCAAGGCGCCGCGATCAAGCGCGACAGAGCATGTGGAAGCACGAACCGGCTGGCCAAAAACATCGGCACCAACCGATTCGCAATCCTTGGCGCGCACCAAACAGGTGGCGGAGCAGGGATGCCGCAAGAAGCGAATAACTTGCTTCTGAGGAGGGTCAGAGACGATGAGCGTCACGATGCGCAGTGAAGTGTGACCGATCTGGTTGCGAAAAACTCGATGCAACAAGAAACGAATTCGGGAACACATCGACTGCTGATTTATGCGTGTTATTGAGTCACACGTCATGCATCGCTGCGGCGCACTATACGCGTGTTTCTCAGATAAGCCAAGCGATCTTTCTGGTTCGCGCATGCACTTGCGCCTCGCGCAGCCTGTGCCTACAGTGCGTATTCGGATGTCAGTGTTTTTAACCTAACGCTCGTGAACCTTGCCCACATGCACTACGACGTTGTTGTGATCGGTGGTGGAAACGCCGCACTTTGCGCAGCACTAACGGCGCGTGAAGCCGGCGCATCGGTGCTGTTGCTTGAGGCTGCGCCACGCGAATGGCGTGGTGGTAACTCGCAACACACACGAAATTTGCGATGCATGCACGATGCACCGCAGGATGTGTTGTTAGAAGCCTACCCAGAAGAAGAGTACTGGCAAGATCTCTTGAAAGTGACCGGGGGTAAAACCAACGAGGAGTTGGCGCGATTAACGATTCGTGACTCGGCGCAGTGCCGCGATTGGATGCGTCGGCACGGTGTACATTTTCAAAAACCATTGTCTGGGACCTTGCACTTAGCGCGGACCAATGCGTTTTTTATGGGTGGTGGTAAGGCTTTAGTGAATGCGTATTACCGCAGCGCTGCGCGGTTAGGTGTCGATATTCGCTATGACACACCCATTCACACACTGGAGTTGATTCACGGACAGTTTGTTGCTGCCCACACCGCGCAAGGTGAACGCATCACTGCCCATGCCTGTGTCTTGGCCGCCGGTGGATTTGAATCGAATCTACCCTGGATGCGTGAAGCTTGGGGTGAGGTGAATGGCGAATGGCCTGCCGATCAATTTTTAATTCGTGGCACACGATTCAACACCGGCACCTTGATTGACTTTATGCAGCGTGCTGGCGCTGACATGATCGGAGATCCATCGCAATCGCACTGCGTAGCCATTGATGCGCGTGCCCCCTTGTATGACGGTGGAATTTGTACGCGTGTGGATTGTGTTTCACTGGGGGTGATGGTGAATCGCCACGGCGAACGTTTTTATGATGAAGGCGAAGATTTTTGGCCGAAGCGTTACGCGATTTGGGGTCGACTGGTCGCGCAGCAACCGGGACAAATTGGCTATGCGATTATCGATGCCAAAGCGATCGGTCGTTTTATGCCGCCCGTCTTTCCTGGTGTCAAAGCCGACACGCTGGAAGGATTGGCAGACGCCTTGGGCTTACCGCGTGATGCATTCATGCACACCTTAAACAACTACAACGCGGCCTGTCGTGAGGGAACCTTTGATCACACAGTACTCGATGATTGTCATACCGAAGGGTTGACGCCCGCCAAAACGCATTGGGCACGATCGATCGATGTGCCGCCGTTTACTGGTTATGCACTGCGACCCGGAATCACCTTCACTTATCTAGGATTGAAAACAAATGCAGATTCGGCAGTGCATTTTGCGGGACAGCCGAGCGAGAATTTATTTGTCGCTGGAGAAATGATGGCCGGCAATGTCTTGGGTCAAGGCTACACCGCAGGCGTGGGGATGACCATCGGCACCACGTTTGGTCGCATTGCTGGAGCGCGGGCAGCCACAGCCGCCGCAGGTCAATCACAAACACACACACGCGGTGCCGCATGACGCCCTCCGCAGCGACGAATCTACCAACAACCAGCTTAACGATGCTGGCGCAAACGGCTGCGCAATGGTCGCTCACACCCAACGAAGCTGAAGTCGAACGTCTGCTAACGATTTGCAATGCGTGCCGTTATTGTGAAGGCTATTGTGCGGTGTTTCCGGCAATGACGCGGCGTCTTTCTTTTGCGCAAGCCGATATCCACTATCTGGCTAACTTATGTCACAACTGTGGTGCGTGTTTCCATGCCTGCCAATACGCCCCACCGCATGAATTTGCGGTCAATCTGCCGCAAGCCATGGCGCGCGTCAGAGTACAAACCTACGCGGATTACGCTTGGCCTCGTGCGTTAGGTGCGGCATACCGCCATCACGCGCTGACCTTGGTATTCGCCTTGTGCGTGGGGTTTGCCGTGTTTTTATTGTTGGCGTTGCTGCGTCAAGGCACCTTCATTCATGCGCCACTGGCTGGTAATTTTTATGCAGTGTTTCCGCATCATTTGCTGGTGCTTTTGTTTGGTAGTGTATTTGGATTTTCGTTGTTGGCGCTGGCGATTGGTGTTCGACGTTTTTGGAAAGCGATGGCGTCACCACAGGCGCACACTTCAGCCCCTGCCGTCGCCGAGGCGACCCACGATGTGTTGCGCTTAAAGTACCTTGACGGGGGGCATGGCGAAGGTTGTAACGAAACGGATGATGCGTTCACGCTAGTGCGTCGTCGTTTTCATCACCTGACTTTTTATGGTTTTCTGTTGTGCTTTGCTTCAACCAGCGTAGCGACGCTCTATCACTATGTCTTCGGTTGGCAGGCTCCCTATGCATTGTCGAGTGTGCCAGTGGTGTTGGGCACACTCGGGGGCATTGGGTTATTGATCGGGCCGATCGGCTTACTGTGGCTGAATCTGCGTCGGCATCCACAGCATGGTGATGCCACGCAACGGCCGATGGATCGCGGCTTTATCGTGTTGCTGTTACTGACCAGTATGACCGGTCTCGCCTTGCTCATTGGACGAGATACGGCAGCGATGGCGAGCTTGTTGGCTGTTCACTTGGCGGTGGTGATGGCGCTCTTTCTTACGTTGCCCTATGGCAAATTTGCGCATGGCATCTACCGCAGTGCCGCTTTGCTCAAGTGGGCAATCGAAAAACGCATGCCAAATCGATTGCAACTCGGTACCGATTAAGCTGGGTGAGTCGTTACGCCAACGCCGTGGGTTGCTTACTCGTGCGTACCAAGCGCGAACCACCACTTAACAGTAAGTAGTGTCGACCACTGGCGCGACCCAGCATGGTGATGCCGATGCGTTGCGCGATGTCATGGCCCATCTTGGTGAGTCCTGAACGCGAGACCAAAAATGGGATACCCATTTGGGCGCACTTAATCACCATCTCTGAAGTCAGTCGACCGGTGGTGTAAAAAATTTTATCGCTGCCATCGATCTGACGTAACCACATCTCACCGGCAATGGCATCGACCGCGTTATGACGGCCGACGTCTTCGATAAATAGCAAGATCTCGGCATGCTCGCCTTCGGCGCTAGCCAGGGCACAGCCATGTACAGCGCCAGCTTCTTTATAAATCGTTTCGTATTTACGCACTTGCTCAATGAGTGAAAACAACTGCGTGTCGGTGAGTCGTACGTCTTCACGTAATTGAATGGTGTCGATGTCTTGCATCAAATCACCGAACACCGTGCCCTGACCACAACCCGAGGTCACCGTGCGGTGTTGCATGCGCTCATCCAGCGCAGGCGCCGAACCATGTCGCGTGGTGATCGCGCATGCAGCGGTTTCCCAATCGACTTGTACTGCCGCTATCTCTTCAATCGAATTTACTAAGCGTTGATTGCGTAAATAACCAATCGCAAGGGCTTCGGGCGCCTGCCCCAAGGTCATGAGTGTGACCAGTTCGCGTTTATCGATATACAGTGTGAGGGCGTGTTCCCCTGCAATCGACGTAGGCACCATTTCGCCACGTTCATTAAAGGCTTCGACCTGAAAAGTTGCAGGGCGGCCAGCCTGTGTAATCTGGGGTGGCGTCATCACGGGTTGGTGTTAACCACCGATGTAAGACATTTCAACGCGACGTAGTCGCGCCGATTCGGGGAGTGCGGTTTGTGCCATGCGTAATTCTGAATAGCGATCTGCGCGCGCACGCCAAAGCGCGGCGATGTGATCGCGCAACGTGGCATCGTCTGCGCCGTCGCGTAACAGTGTGCGTAAATCATAACCACTGCTTCCAAATAAACAGGTAAACAGCGCGCCCTCAGTCGATAGGCGTAAGCGGTTGCAGTCGCGACAAAACGCCTGTGTGACTGATGAGATCACGCCGATTTCACCGCCGCCATCGCGGTAGCGCCAGCGTTCAGCGACTTCCCCACGATAATCAGGTGAGACAGGCTCAAGCGGAAACACCGCGCCGATGCGTCGCAAGACTTCGGCCGACGGAATCACATCATCCAAGCGCCAACCATTGGTGGTGCCGACGTCCATGAATTCGATAAAACGCACGATGTGACCTGTGCCACGAAAGTGTCGCGCCATCTCGACAAGGTGTGCATCGTTTACGCCGCGCTTGACCACCATATTAATTTTGATCGGCGAAAAACCTGCAGCAGTGGCCGCGTGAATGCCTTCAAGCACTTGGGCGACACCGACATCGGCATCATTCATGGCGCGAAACGTGGCTTCATCTAGTGAATCGAGACTCACCGTCAATCGATGTAAGCCAGCCGCTTTTAGGGCCACGGCTTTTTCTGCGAGCAATGAACCATTGGTGGTGAGCGTGAGGTCCACGTTGAGCGTCGCCAATTGGCGAATCAGATCGTCTAGGTTTCGTCGCACCAGTGGCTCGCCACCCGTGAGCCGAATTTTTTTGATGCCCAAGCCAACAAAGATGCGCGCAAGCCGCGTGATTTCTTCAAAGCGCAATAAATCTGATTGCGGCAAAAAGCGGTACTGCTCATCAAACACTTCGCGCGGCATGCAGTAGGTGCAGCGGAAATTACAACGATCGGTGACCGAAATACGCAGATCGCGTAACCCACGACCAAGCGTGTCGGCAAGCGCAAGACCGTCATAGCGCTCAGGCACCACACGCGGTGGGCGAACGTTTGACTGAATCGGAATAACCTTAGTTGTCACGATGGATTGGGGGCGGACAGCGCTTGGCGAGACACGGAAAACTAGGGGGAAGGATCATAGCAGAGGGTTGAGTGCGTTATAGTTCGGTGCCCCCAAGTGTTGGTACTTTGTTTTGGATGACAACGCGCATGTCCGATCGAATTCGTCACGTGGCTGTCGTAATGCAGCGCCGAACGCTCAACGATCGTTGGCAAAGCGTGATTTGGCAGGCGCAGGCGGTGTTACCTCGGGCCGAACCAACCAACCCAAGCGATCCAGTAACGCAGCTGTGGATGCATGATGCAGATTGCACGCAGTGGTTACATCTTGGTTTGACACTGATGCTGCATCGAGATGAAGCGGAAGGCTATTACTTAAATGTGTCGACCGATACGCCGAGTGCCTTTGTGATGTGGCGGATGCAAGACGATCGCGCCGTTCCGCAAGAAGTGACGTTGAGTTACAACGAAGCGGCCCGCTGGATGGATGCTGGTGAGCAAGTCGATGCGGTGAGCCTAGATGACACCTTGTTCACTTGGGTGGGTGCGTATGTTGAAACTAACTACCGACCAGAACCAAAAAAACGCCAGCGACCGCAGTCGTTTCGTCGCGCACAAGATCGCGGTGGGCACTAAGCGTGTCTGAAGACAAAGAAAATTTTTTGTCGCGTTGGTCACGCCGCAAGCTCGCGCCTAAGTCCACAGAGCAGACCGAGACCACGCGATCGCCGCTTGGCGAATCTGGCGACAAGGGCATGGCACCGTCCGATGCACAGCATGCTGCGACAGCGCATCAACGCCCAATATCCTCGGAGCAATCCCAGGCGCCGGTGGTGCCGTTACCTGCGCTGGATGCACTGACCCCGCAAGCCGACTTCACGCCGTTTATGCAAACGCACGTCGAGCCAGCGGTACGCCGCGCCGCACTCAAAACTTTATTCAAAGACCCGCACTTTAATGTGATGGATGGGCTCGATATTTATATCGATGATTACAGCCAACCCGATCCGATTCCTGCGGCCATGATGCAAACCTTGTATCAAGCGCAGCAGCACGTGTTTAAAACGCCGGCCCCTGGTGCAGCATCAGATCAACCAACGGACGAAGAAGTCGACACATCTCAGGCGGCAGAGCCAACGCCAACGCCAACGCGATCAACCGACGCGTTCAGCGAAGATGAAACGCATATTCAGTTACAACATCAACATCAACATCAAACGTCCTCGAGTATGAGCGTACACCGTACCCCAACTCAATGTACGTCGACCCCATTGTCCGTCACACAGCCGATCAAAAAAATAGATGAGCCTCGTTGATAAAACCCTGAAGATTTGTAATTGCAACGCGAGCATGACACTGGATGCGAGCGCGCTCAGCGCGGCGCTACATGGCCGCACGCCGGTCCAAGTCCACACGGCCTTGTGTCGTCAAGACATCGCGCAGTTTCAGCGTGCACTTGGGGCACCAGAGATGCTTGTGGCATGTACGCAAGAGGTCGCGTTATTTAACGAAGTCGCCCAGGCTTCAGAGGCAAAGGGGCAGATTGATTTCGTCAATATTCGCGAAACGGCAGGTTGGTCAAGCGAAGGAAAAAACGCCACCCCAAAAATTGCCGCGCTGATTGCGTTGGCGGCAATGCCGGATCCCGAACCTGTGCCCACGGTGGCTTACGAATCGCGCGGTAGTGTGCTGGTGATTGGTCCGGGGGCGACTGCATTTACTTGGGCCGAACGATTGGCCGATACGCTCGATGTGTCGGTACTCATGACCGATAGCCAAGCGACGCAATTGCCTGAGACGCGAGCCTTTGCGGTGTGGTCCGGGCAATCGGTACAAGTGCGTGGTTGGTTAGGTGCGTTTGAAGTGCAATGGCAACAAGCCAACCCGATTGATCTGGATGTGTGTACGCGTTGCAATGCATGTGTGAGCGCTTGTCCAGAAGGGGCGATCGATTTTTCATACCAAATTGACTTGTCACGCTGTCGTTCACATCGCGCTTGTGTGAGTGCGTGCGCACAGATTGGCGCAATTGATTTTGCGCGCGCGCAAACGCAACGTACCGAGCGATTCGATTTGGTGTTTGATTTGTCGCGTACACCGTTGTTGAGTCAGGCAGATTTACCCCCAGGTTACGCGGCGCCGGGTGATGCACCGTTGGAGCAAGCCTTGGCGGCTGCAACGCTTGCCAAGCAAGTGGGCGCATTTGAGAAGCCTAAATTCTTTGAATACAAAGCGCGTTTGTGCGCACACAGTCGTTCTGCACGCTCGGGTTGTACGCAATGTATTGATGTGTGTTCAACTGGTGCTATCCGAAGTGACGGGGATGGTGTTCGGGTTGAGCCGCAGTTATGTCAGGGTTGCGGTGCTTGTTCTACAGTGTGTCCCACCGGCGCAATGCGTTATGCCTATCCACGTGTTCCAGACACGGGGGCGCGTTTACAAACAGTCCTTAGCACCTATCGTCAGGCGGGCGGCGAGGGCGCTTGTTTGTTGTTACACAATACGTCCTCTGGCAAAGCATTGGTCCACGCGCTTGGACGAAACGCGGCGGCCAATCAAGGTCGAGGATTACCTGCGCGCGTCATTCCGTTCGAGTTATTTCACATTGCCTCGACGGGCATCGATGTTTGGCTCGGCGCGATTGCCAGCGGGGCATCGCAGGTACGGGTGTTGTGTACGTCGCAAGAACCTGAAGCGTATGTGACTGCATTGCGTGTGCAAGTTCGTACCGCGCAAGAAATGTTGACGGCGCTGGGTTATGGCGAGGCGGTGATTGCGCTGATTGAGCTCAGTGACGCACCCGCATTGGAACAGGCCATCTGGGCCCTACCTGCGGCAACGCGTTCGATTCCTCCGGCACGCTTTCATTTATCGCATGAAAAACGTACGACGCTTGATTTTGCATTGGAACACTTGGCAAAACACGCCCCCACGCCGCAAACGAACATTGTGTTACCACCTGGCGCGCCGTTTGGCGCGATCGAGGTCAATCGAGATACCTGCACGCTGTGTAAGGCGTGTATTGCAGCGTGTCCTGCAGCGGCTTTGTTGGACGCCCCCGAAACACCAAGTCTGCGCTTCATCGAGCGAAATTGTGTGCAGTGTGGCTTGTGCGCGAGCACCTGTCCGGAACAGGCGATTCGTTTGGTGCCACAGTTGAATCTTGCGCCGACCGCACGCGAAGCGGTGGTGCTTAATGAAGCCAAGCCTTTTCATTGTGTTCGGTGTCATACCCCATTCGCGACCCAAGTGATGATTGATCGCATGCTGGGTCAGTTGGGTGGACACAGCATGTTTGCAGGGGATGGGGCATTGCGACGGTTACAGATGTGCGCGGATTGTCGGGTAATTGATTTGATGCAAACCAAGAACGACCCGTCGGTGCTCGATTTGGATCGCGCGCCATGAGTGTCGGCTCTCCCGTCGAATTCATGCTCGGGCCCGCGCCTGAAGATTTAGCGCGCGCTGATATTTATGCCGTGCTCGCGCGCTTTTTTTATGCGCCAGCAGATCCGCCCTTACTCGACATGATGGCCAACAGCCCGCCGTTAGAAGCCGACGAGAGCACGGGTGAATTTGCACGCGCATGGGCTGGGCTGATTGCGGCCTGTGCGGCGACAACCGAGAACGCTGCACAAGATGAATTTGATGCGTTGTTTGTCGGCGTCGGTAAAGCGCCCATCTCGCCTTATCTGGGCGCATGGTTACCCGCGGCGGTGAGTGAGCATCCGTTGGTCGATTTACGCGCGTTTTTACTCTCGCAAGGCCTCGCACGACAGCAAGCGGTGAGTGAACCCGAGGATCACATTGCGGCCGTCTATGAAGTGATGCGACATTTGATTTTGCAACCACATGCCAGCATGGATGCGCAGCGCGAATTTTTTCGCAATACGATTTGGCCCGGCGTTCCTCGGTTGTGTGCTGCACTGCAAGCGAGCGAACATGCGCAGTTATTTAAGGCGGTTGCGCGCTTGGCATCTGCGTTTGCCGAACTAGAAAACGCTGCTTTCGAGATGCTCTAGCCTGTCACGCTTCGACCCAGTTAAGCGTGACGATTCGTCGCGCGTATGCGCCCTTTGAATGTTGCGTTGCAAGAAGCGCCCCGCGTTTCTCCCCTGAGAAGCTTCGTATTGCGTGTATGAAGGGCTTGGATACGCTGCGCTTGGGCCGATTTTCTTTGTTGCGACACGTCATACAAGTGTCGGAAATTTATTGCTTAGAACGAGAAACACACTACAATCATTTCGCTTCTTACTTGTGTGACAGGTTGACCCCCGCTGCTTGATCATAACCGTGTTTCAAGCCTGCGTGCAGCAGTTGTTCTGGCCGAATTCAGGAGACGAACATGGCAAAAACCAACGCCCTCTCGCAACATTCCCGTCGACATTTTTTGTTGGCACTCGGCGCTGGCACAGCGTCAACGGCTGCCGCACTGGTGGCAATGAAGCCCACGACAGCGCAAAAAACTTCAGCGACCGAACAGCGTCCTGAGGGCGCTGGGTATACCGCGTCAGCGCACATCAATAATTACTATCGCACCGCGAAGATTTAAGGAGAACCGCCATGCAATTGACGCGCAAAACGTCTTCGGTTTCGGCGACGGCTGCTTCGAGTGGTCGCTTATCTCGTGCCTTATCGGGTGCGCTCGGAAAAACCATTGATCGCCGTACATTTTTGAAGCGCTCCGGTTTGAGCGTCGGTGCCGGTGCCGTTGCCACCCAGTTACCCTTTAATTTAATTGGCTCAGCCGAAGCGGCCAAAGCGGGCGAGACAGCTAAATCTGAAATCAAGCGTACCGTTTGCACGCACTGCTCGGTGGGTTGTGCTGTGGATGCTGTGGTTCAAGATGGCGTGTGGGTACGCCAAGAACCGGTGTTTGACTCACCAATTAATCTAGGCGCCCATTGCGCCAAAGGCGCCGCTGTACGAGAGCATGGCATTACGCATGATTCGCATCGCTTGAAATATCCAATGAAGCTGGTGGATGGCAAATATAAGCGCATCAGCTGGGACCAAGCCTATGATGAAATCACCAAAAAATTAGTCGACTTACGTAAAGAGTCGGGACCAGATTCTTTGTTTGTTGTGGGTTCCTCGAAGCACAACAACGAGCAAGCGTATTTGCTGCGCAAGTGGGTGTCGCTGTGGGGCAGCAATAACACCGATCACCAAGCACGTATTTGTCACTCCACGACCGTCGCGGGTGTTGCGAACACCTGGGGTTATGGCGCGATGACCAATTCGTATAACGATATGCAGAACACAAAGTGTGCGATGTATATCGGATCGAATGCTGCCGAGGCGCATCCGGTGTCGATGTTGCACATGCTGCACGCCAAAGAAACTGGCGCCAAGATGATTGTGGTGGATCCGCGCTTTACCCGTACTGCAGCCAAAGCCGATGAATATGTACGCATTCGCTCTGGCACCGACATTCCGTTTTTGTTTGGCATGCTGAACATCATTTTTGCCAATGGTTGGGAAAACAAGGAATACATCAAAGCGCGTGTCTTTGGCATGGATGACATTCGCAAAGAAGTCGCCAAGTGGACACCCGAAGAAGTCGAGAAAGTGTCGGGCGTTTCACCTGAGCAGCTGAAAAAAGTCGCCGAGATGTTTGCCAAAAATCGCCCCTCAACCATCGTCTGGTGTATGGGACAAACGCAGCACACGATTGGTAATGCCATCGTGCGCGCGTCGTGCATCTTGCAATTAGCCCTAGGCAACATTGGTGTGTCGGGTGGTGGCGCTAATATTTTCCGCGGTCACGATAACGTGCAAGGTGCCACCGACGTGGGCCCCAATCCTGATTCGCTGCCCGGTTATTACGGCTTGGCCCCAGGTGCTTGGAAACACTGGGCGCGTGTTTGGAACGTGGACGTTGAGTTCATCGAGAAACAGTTCGCCAAAGGCATGATGACCAAGTCGGGCATGACTGTGTCGCGCTGGATTGATGGTGTGCTCGAGAAAAACGAAAACATCGATCAAGATCCCAATTTACGTGCACTGATTTTTTGGGGGCATGCGCCGAACTCGCAGACACGCGGTCTGGAGATGGTCGAGGCGATGAAAAAGCTCGACCTGATGGTGGTGATCGATCCGTATCCTTCGGCCAGTGCGGCGATGGCAGCGATGGTGCGCAAAGACGGTGTGTATTTATTACCGGCGTCGACGCAATTTGAATGTGCGGGTAGTGCAACAGCCTCCAATCGCTCGATTCAGTGGCGTGAAAAAGTCATTGATCCATTGTTTGAATCGCGTACCGATCACATGATCATGTATCAATTGGCTGGCAAGCTTGGCTTTGCCGATCAGCTGGTAGGTAAAAAAGACGGCAAGCAATCGATCAAGTTAGTCAAAGGCAAGGGCGGCATGGATGAGCCCGACGTCGAAGACACCTTGCGCGAAATTAATCGCGGCACCTGGACCATTGGATATTCGGGGCAATCGCCAGAGCGTCTACAAGCGCATATGCGCAACATGCACGTGTTTGATGTGAAAACACTGCGCGCCAATGGTGGTGTGGATAAGTTGACCGGCTATTCCCTTGATGGCGATTACTTTGGTTTGCCTTGGCCATGTTATGGCGATGCCAAACTCAAGCATCCGGGTTCGCCTAATTTGTACGACACTTCTAAGCACATGATGGAAGGTGGCGGAAATTTCCGCGCGAACTTTGGTGTGGAGCGCGAAGGTGTGTCGTTGTTAGCTGAAGACGGCTCGCATTCCAAGGGCGCGGATATCACCACCGGTTATCCAGAGCTTGATCACAAGTTACTGAAAAAATTGGGTTGGTGGGATGAACTCACCGAAGACGAGAAAAAAGAAGCCGAAGGCAAAAACTGGAAGACAGACCTGTCTGGTGGCTTGATCCGCGTCTTCATGAAAGAGCATGGCTGCCATCCCTTTGGTAATGCCAAAGCGCGTGCAGTGGTTTGGAATTTTCCGGATGCAGTACCTAAGCATCGCGAACCGCTCTTTAGCCCGCGCCCAGATTTAATCGAAGCCTACCCAACGCACGATGACAAAAAGGCCTTCTGGCGGTTGCCCACGCTTTACAAGTCGGTGCAAGAAAAAAATCGCGACATCAGCAAACAGTTTCCGCTGATCTTAACGTCGGGGCGTTTGGTCGAGTACGAGGGTGGTGGCGAAGAGACGCGTTCCAATCCGTGGTTGGCCGAGTTGCAACAAGATAACTTTGTGGAGATCAATCCACGCACGGCCAACGATCGCGGCATTCGCAACGGCGAAATGGTGTGGGTGAGTTCACCGACTGGCGCACGCATCAAAGTAAAGGCAATGGTGACTGAACGCGTTGGGGTCGACACCTGCTTCATTCCTTTCCACTTCTCTGGTTGGTGGCAAGGCAAGGACATGATTGCTTTTTATCCTGATGGTGCCGCACCGATTGTGCGTGGTGAAGCGGTAAACACTGCCACCACCTACGGTTACGACTCGGTCACCATGATGCAAGAGACCAAGACCACGCTTTGCCAAGTGGCGAAGGCCTAAGGAGACGACAATGGCACGGATGAAATTTCTTTGCGATGCGGAGCGTTGTATCGAGTGCAACGGTTGCGTCACCGCTTGTAAACAAGAGCACGACGTTCCTTGGGGCGTCAACCGCCGTCGCGTGGTCACGATCAATGATGGTGTGCCAGGTGAGCGATCGATTTCGGTGGCGTGCATGCATTGCTCCGACGCGCCCTGTATGGCGGTGTGCCCGGTGGATTGCTTCTACAAAACCGAAGATGGTGTGGTGTTACATGACAAGGACCTGTGTATTGGTTGCGGCTACTGTTTTTATGCATGCCCGTTTGGCGCGCCGCAATTTCCGCAAGCCGGCGCGTTTGGTTTGCGCGGCAAAATGGATAAATGCACGTTCTGTGCGGGTGGCCCAGAAAAAGATCGCAGCGAAGAAGAATTCCGTAAGTACGGCCGCAATCGTTTATCCGAAGGCAAATTGCCCGCGTGCGCAGAAATGTGTTCGACCAAAGCGCTGCTGGGCGGGGATGGCGATGTGGTTGCCGATATTTACCGCGAGCGCGTGTTAAAGCGCGGCAAGGGTGCTGAAGTGTGGGGCTGGGGAACGGCCTACGGTCTGCCTGGTGGCGGACAGAAACCTGCGGCGACGGGAGCAAAATCATGAGCCGCCTCAAACTCGTGGTGGCCTGTATGGCGCTTTTTGGTTTGAGTGCGTGCGGAGAATCGGACCAAGTGCTCACCTATAAACAAGGTAAGTATCAAGGGAAGACCGACACACGGGCCTATGAAAACGAACCCTTGGCTTATGGTGATGCAAAGTGGACCAAAGGTGATCGCGCGAGCTGGGAAAGTCAGATCCGTACGCGTAATCAAGCGCAAAACGAATACCGGCGCGCCCCTTAATTGTCGTGCGCTTAAGCGAATCGGCGTTTACTACGAAGCGACCTCGCTGTATTGATGCGGGAGACACTCTGATGCCTCAGTCTTTATTTTTCCGTCAGGCCTGCGTGGCACTGATGCTTACTGCCTCGGCGATGTGGGTTGGTGCACAACCAGCGACACCGACTGCACCTAGTCCGGCGCCTGTTGCAGCCCCAGACAGTGCATCGACGACCCAGGCGCAGCGTCAAGTTGAGCAACCGGGTAACAACGCGCCCACATGGCGTGAAGTGCGTAAAGAAGGTCAAACGCATTACAGCAGCTTGCCAGCGCGTGAGTCGGGTGTGCTGATTCAATCGGCCGGTGAAACTTGGCGTCAACTACGTAACGGCCCCATCACGTTTTATGGTGGCTGGTTGATCGTGTTGGTGGCTGCAGCGATCGGTGCGTTTTATCTTTGGCGCGGCACCATGCAATTGCACGAGCGGCCCACTGGAAAGTTGATCGCACGCTTTGCACTGATTGAGCGCTGGGCACATTGGTCGATGGCGATTAGCTTCTGCGTGTTGGGGGTTTCTGGTTTAGTGATTTTGTTTGGTAAACATCTGCTCTTACCGGTGATTGGTCACACCTTGTTTGCCTGGCTGACCTTTTTGATGAAGAACCTGCACAACTTTGTCGGGCCACTGTTCATCATTAGTATCGTGTTGTTTTTTATCATCTATGTGCGCGATAACTTGCCCGAAAAAGGCGACCTGCAGTGGTTGCTCAAAGGCGGTGGCATGCTCAATGGTGAACACGTGCCCTCGGGCCGGTTTAATGCCGGTGAAAAGAGCTGGTTTTGGTTTGGGGTCGTGATTCTAGGTGCCGTGATGAGCGCCTCCGGGTTGGTGCTGTTATTTCCAAACTTCGAGCAACTGCGCTCGACCATGCAGACTGCCAATGTGGTGCATGGCATCGCGGCCGTGGTGTTTATCGCGATGTCCTTGGGCCACATCTATGTGGGCACCATTGGCATGGAAGGCGCTTATCAAGGAATGCGTACTGGGTATGTGGATGCGTCTTGGGCAAAAGAGCATCACGCTTTGTGGTACGAGGAAATGCAAACCGCGCAACAAAAGCACACCACAGGTACGACGCAGACTAACGTGCCTCAGGCGCAACATTGAGGAGATGAGCAACATGAATACGCAAGCGATGAAAAAAAATAAGCGCATCCTATTCGCGGGCTTGATGCTGTCGATGATGACGCTCAATGTGCACGCCAAACTGCCACCCGCACCACCGCAAACGGAAGAACAAAAAGCCGAGGCTGCTGCAAAAGCCAAAGCAGCGGCAGATAAAGAGACTGCCCTCCTTGAAAAATACCAAGACAAAGCAGTGGATCGCTATAAAAAAACCAAACCAGCCACCAAGAGCGTTGCTAAAGACGCAGTGAAGCGCTAGGAGGTTTGATGAATACGTGCCTTCAGTTAAACGTGCAGCGCTGCATCTTGCTTTGTTTGGGTGTGACGCTGGCTGGCTGTGCGGGTGTGCCTGCCGATGCGCCGCGTGCCGATGCCACACTGATGGCGACGCGTAATCAACAAGTCACGGGTAGCGTGAGCTTTACTCAAATCGGCGATAAGGTACGTGTCGATGCGCGCGTGAGTGGTTTGAAGCCAGGCGCTTCACATGGTTTTCATGTGCATGAGGTTGGCGATTGCAGTTCGGGTGATGGCATGAGTACCAAGGGCCATTTCAATCCGTTTGCTAAACCACACTCGCATCACGGTACGACAGAGCGTCATGCCGGTGATTTACCGATGCTGGTTGCGGACGCCTCTGGTTTGGCAACGTTGCAAGTTGATCTAGATGTCGTCACTGTCACCAGCGGACCCGCCAGCATTGTCGGGCGCGGACTGATTGTGCATGCCGATCCGGATGACTTTAAAACGCAACCGACCGGTAACTCCGGCGCGCGACTTGCCTGTGCGGTGATTCAGCGCCGCTAATGGTTTAGAAGTACGCTTATCGCGCGGGTGGTGGGCTTGGCGCTGCCTGCGCTTGCGGCGACACCACAATCGAAAAACTGCTGCCGCCACTTAAGCCGCCTGGCGAGACTTCGATCGAGGCAACGCGCTGTCCCTGAATCAGCGTCAGCAATGAAGCCCGAGAACGTGAAATCGTCACCAATCGCCATCCGGCTTTGGGTAGTTGTTCGCTGAAGTGGCGCACCAATTCTTCTTCACTTAAACCAGAATCGCCGTTCACGCGTCCGGTCCAATCAGCACTGTTACCGAGAATCAAGCTGCGTTCAAGATCAACGCGACTTGAGTTAGGTAATGGGATGCCAGCAAGAAAACGCGCTGGATCGGTCAGCTCACGTGGCGTCCCCGACCCCGGTAAGTTGGCACAACTTGTCAACATACTGAGCGACGTACCAAGGCTGACCAACAACGCGACCGCGCGAAATTTCATGCCGCACCTTCAATCAAAATTAAACGCGTGTTAGCCGAGCGTTTTCGCATGGCCAACGGTTTGGCGTATTCCGGCGAATCGTAAAAGCGTTGGGCTGTTGCCAAATCAGCAAACTCGATGACCACCATTCGCTTGGGATGCCAATCGCCTTCCTTTGGCTGCACAGCGCCACCGCGGACAATAAATTTTCCACCGTAAACTGCCACGGCTGCAGGCGTGAGTGCTTTGTACTCTTCATACACATCGGTGTCGTGCACATCAATCTCAGCAATCAGGTAAGCGGCCATGGCAATCCTTGCATCAAGAGGGGTTGAATCGTTGTATTTTACGCGAGCCCCAAGCCACGCAGCGCAAGGCCAATCAGTGCGCAAGCTCCAATCAAGCGCATCAAACCCAATTTAAAACGTACGATCGCGATGAGCGCAAGTGTCGCGCCAATCATGGCGACCAGATCGATACGCATCGCGACACCTTGCGGCCAAAACAGATGCATCGCAAACAGCACGCCCAGACTCACGATCACGCCGACCACCGCAGCGGTAATACCAGTCAGTGGCGCAGTAAAGCGCAGTTGTCCGTGGGTAGATTCGATGAGCGGTCCGCCAACAAGAATAAAAATAAACGAAGGCAAGAACGTAAAGAACGTGGCGATACTTGCCGCGAACGCTGCCGCCAAGAAGACGTGCTCTGCACCAAACAACGCCTGTCCCCAACCACCCACAAAACCAACAAACGCCACAATCATAATTAATGGCCCTGGTGTGGTTTCTCCTAAGGCCAAACCGTCCATCATTTGTGCAGCGGTTAACCAATGAAACTGTTCAACGGCACCTTGATAGACATAAGGCAACACGGCATAGGCGCCACCGAAGGTGAGTAAGGCTGCTTTAGTAAAAAACCACGCCATTTGCGATAGCGTGCCTTGCCAACCCCAAAGCGCAACGCAGCCACCCATCGCAACTGCCCACAGCGCAAGACCCGCACACAAGAGTTGTATAAAGCGCGCAAAGCGAAACTGTGCGTGCGGTGGAGTTGGCGTGTGATCATCAATCAATGCAGGCGAGTGTGTGTGTTGACCCGCTGAATGACTGCTCGATGTAGAAAACACCATGGGAAAAAATTTTCCACCGATAGCGCCAACCAATGCTGCAAAAAAAATAATTAGCGGGAACGGTAGCTGCAGGAAGTGCAATCCAATGAATGCTGCTGCACTAATCAGCCAAAGTGCAGGATGTTTGAGTGCGCGTTGTCCGATCCGCCACGCGGCTGCAAGCACGATGGCCACGACGGCTGGCTTGATGCCGTACAACAAGCCAGCAATGATCGGTTGTTCACCCCAGCGCATATAAATCCAACTGAGTGCGATCAGAATAAATAGTGAGGGCAATACAAACAATCCGCCCGCGACAATGCCTCCCCAGGTGCGATGCATCAGCCAACCGATATACGTGGCCAATTGTTGCGCCTCCGGGCCGGGCAGGAGCATGCAGTAATTGAGTGCGTGTAAAAAGCGCGCTTCAGAAATCCAACGACGTCGATCAACAAGCTCGCTGTGCATGATGGCGATTTGACCAGCCGGCCCGCCAAAACTCACCAGGCCAAGCTTGAGCCAGAAACGTAAGGCCTGCGCAAAACTCACCGATTGCGGTGCACTCAACGGTTGCGTCGGTTCCATATCCGCCTTTCGGATGCCGGTGAAGCTGTGTTGTCAGTGCGTAACTGCGTACGTGATGCCGAATGTTTCTTGCGGCCTGGCTTAAACAAATCCCGTGCTGTGCCGATCGAGTGAAACGGCTTTGATCAGAGCAAACACGGATTGCCCGACGTGTAGACCTAACTGCGAGACGGAGTAACGTGTCACACGCGCAATCACTGCAGTCTGACCGACTTCGATACGCACGTCTACGCTGGTGCCAGATTCATCGCTGATTTCGGTAATACGACCCGCTAAGCAGTTGAGCATGCTGATCCCAGCCGGTGCGCTGAGCGCAATCGATACATCACGTGCCCGAATACGAACACGAACGCTTGCCCCAACCAAGGCATCCACATCGGGTACGCGTAGTAAACCACCGTCAAACGCCAAGTGGGCTAAGCCGCTGGCTAGATCTTGCGTACGAACAGTGGCTTCGATCACTGCACCCCCTTCGTAGCGACCCACCATGCGGCGTAGTTCGATTCGACTCATGACTTCGCGTACTGGGCCGCTGGCTGCGATCGCACCATCAGACAACAGCACCATTTGATCGGCTAAGCGCACGACTTCTTCGATCGCGTGGCTCACATAGACGATCGGCAAACGTATTTCATCGCGCAGGCGTTCGATGTAATACAGAATTTCTCCGCGTCGATGTGCATCTAGGGCGGATAGTGGCTCGTCCATCAACAGAAGCTCGGGTTGCGAAAGCAACGCGCGGCCAATCGCCACGCGCTGGGCTTCGCCGCCTGAAAGATGATGCGGACGTCGATGCAGTAATCCTGCCAGATCAAGTAACGCAACAACATCATCAAACGGAATAAGCGATGGCGTGTGCCGATTAAACAGCTGACCATAGCGAAGGTTTTGTTGCACACTCAAATGCGCAAATAGTCGCGCGTCTTGAAATACGTAGCCAATCCGTCGCTGGTGGGCGGGCACATAGAGATGCGTGGTCGAATCAAACAGCACGCGTGAATTCAACACGATGCGTCCGCTGCGTGGCGTCAGTAAGCCAGCAATTAAATTCAGTGCAGTCGTTTTGCCGCATCCAGAGCGTCCAAACAATGCGGTAATGCCTGTTCCCGCGCGTAAACTGAGACGTAAGTTGAATGCATCGATCACGTGCGTCAATTCAAGTTCAAGCATGGCCGTAAATACGCTGCTTTAATTTTCGCGACAGATATTCCGAAAAAATCAGCGCACCCAACGACAGGATGATCGACATCCCACATAAGCGGAGCGCTTGTGCATCGCCGCCCGGCGATTGTGTGAGGCTGTAGATGGCGAGCGGCAAACTCTGGGTTTCGCCCGGAATATTTGAGACAAAAGTGATGGTGGCGCCAAACTCACCAAGGCTGCGCGCAAAGGCAAGCACCGCCCCATTGAGTACGCCAGGAAGAATCAGTGGCAAGGTGATGGTACAAAACACCCAGAGGCGATTGGCACCTAGGGTATGCGCGGCTGCTTCAACGCGTGGATCAACTGACTCAATAGATTGACGTATCGCGCGTACGGCTAGCGGTAAGCCCATCAACGCACTGGCGAGTGCAGCACCGGTCCAACGAAACGCAAACACTATGCCGAAATGTGTCTCGAGAAATTCACCGATGATGCCTTGGCGTCCCAATGCGAGTAACAACACGTAGCCAATCACGACGGGCGGCAGCACGAGTGGCAGGTGTACCGCGCCATCGAGAAGCGCTTTACCAAAAAACTGCGTACGTGCAAGAACCATGGCGAGTGCCATGGCCACGGGCACGCTACCAAGCGTGCTCCAGCACGCGATTTTGATACTCAGCGTGACAATGTCGAGTTCGGTGGGTGTGAGTGTCAACATCACATTAGTCTACCGAGCTAAAGCCTGCTGTGTTGAAACGTTTGCGTGCCGCAGGGCTGCGTAAATAGCCAAGAAATTCGATCGTTCCATCGCGATAATTTTTGAGGGCCGCAGCTGGATAGACAATGGCTGGATGTAATTGCGGATCCACGAAAGCCACAATATGCACCCGTGGTTCGGCCAGTGCATCGGTGGCGTAAACGAGGCCTAATTGGGCTTCGCCCCGTGCGACAAAATTCATTGCGACGCGTACATTTTCTGCAGGTGCCAAACGGGTGCTGAGCGCAGTCCAAGCATCGAGCTGTTCGAGCGCCGCTTTGGCGTATTTTCCGGCGGGTACATGCTGTGGATCGGCTATCGCGAGTCGTCCGTTGGGTCCGAGGGATGCAACGAGGTTGACCCCACGTACGAGTTTGATGTTGATGGGTCGCTGAATGGGCGAAATGAGAACCAGGCGATTACCTGCGAGATCAAAGCGCGTTCCAGGCTGTAATCGGCCGCGTGATTGTAGGTAGTCCATCCACGCGAAATCGGCGGATATAAAAATATCAGCAGGTGCACCCGTATCAATTTGTCTGGCTAACGCGGCGCTGGATGCGCTGACGATGGTGATCCCTTGCTTGGCTTGTGCGGCGTAATCCTTGGTCACCACCTCGAGCACGTCTTTTAAGCTTGCGGCCGCAAACACCCGTAGCGGTACGGTACTGCCAGGGAGGGTTTGCGTGTGTGTGACTGAGGGCGCGAGTTTCGTTTGGGCGAGGCATAACCCAGTGGCTAGACAGAGGATCAGGCTGAGCCAGCCGCGTTGGTGTTGCCGTCGTGTGAGAGCGAAATAGCGCAAGCGCTGAGTCATGGCATCTGGGTGTTGCAGTGCTTGTCAGGATATCATCGCCGTCTTGTCTTTTTCTGCGTGATTGCGCGCACGTTTGCTATGACTGAAGCCCTGTGGGCCGCTGTGCAGTTACTGTTTTCTGGTGACACGCGTGTCGGAGAGATTTGCCTGCTCAGCTTGGCCGTGAGTCTCTCGGCCGTC
>CANIIA010000015.1 GCA_947467435.1 Betaproteobacteria bacterium | reverse complement strand
TGGCCATGATTCACGCGCGTGCGCCTGAATTAGAAATCGAAGGTGAGATGCATGGTGATGCAGCGCTTTCGGAAGAAATTCGGCTCAAAGTGTTTCCGCGCTCACGGTTGAAAGGTGAAGCCAATCTGCTGGTGATGCCGACATTAGATGCCGCGAACATTGCATTTAATTTACTCAAGACGGCCTCTGGCGATGGCGTGACGATTGGCCCAATTTTGCTGGGTGCTGCGCGTCCAGTGCATATCCTGACCCCTTCGGCCACCGTACGGCGTATCGTCAATATGACGGCGCTCGCGGTCGTGGATGCGGGTGCTGGTTCAGGTGCGGAACCCACCTTGTTCTAGCGTCATCCACCGAGCGATCGCAATGCGGATAGTTCGTTGATGCCGATGAGGCCTGCACCTATCGGCTTGATTCTGACTGGCGGTGGTGCACGAGCCGCGTATCAGGTGGGTGTGTTGAAAGCGATTCGCGAGTTGCTGAATCAACCGCGCGCTAACCCGTTCGCGATTTTGTGTGGGACCTCTGCAGGTGCGATTAATGCCGCGCGTTTGGCGGTACACGCAGACCATTTCTCGAACGCCGTGTCGGACATGATTAACGCGTGGGAATACATGCAAGTAGGAGATGTATACCGCGCCGATGTGAAACACATTATGCGCAGCGGTGCACATTGGTTGGCTGCATTGACACTGTTTGCGCGTCGCGCGCCGGTCTCGTTGTTAGATAACGCGCCGTTAGCACGCATGCTAGAAAGTACGTTAGATGCTGAACGTATTCAACAGCACATCGACGCCGGGCGTTTGCATGCGCTTGCAGTGACCGCTTCAGGCTATGGCTCGGGTCAAAGTGTGTCGTTTTTTCAAGCGCCCAAGCACATCACTGGATGGCGGCGCAAACAACGTGTCGGATTACCCGTGCAACTGGGCGCCGCGCATTTGCTGGCCAGTGCTGCCTTGCCTTTTTTGTTTCCTGCGGTCAAGCTGGATCAAGAATATTTTGGTGATGGCTCGATGCGTCAGATCGCACCGATTAGCCCCGCGCTACATTTGGGCGCGGAGCGATTACTCATTATTGGTACGGCGCAACCACAGGATGGTCGATCGATGACTGCATATCCGGTTTATCCATCGCTTGCACAAATTGCGGGTCATGCCTTGAATAGCATTTTTTTGGATACCTTACAGGTCGATCTTGAACGTCTCGAGCGCATCAATCGTACCGTTGAGTTAATTCCTGCGGAGCGTCAATCGAATGAAGGTATGCCACTACGTCGGGTCAAGGCCTTGTTTCTTTCGCCCTCCGTGTCGATCGAACACATGGCCTCGCGTTTTGTGCATGCGCTCCCACGGTCGATTCGATTTTTATTGCAACCGACCGGTGCGTTAGATCGAGCCGGTGGTACGTTGGCAAGTTATCTGTTGTTTGAGGCACCGTTTTGTCGGGCCTTAATTGATTTAGGAGTTGAAGACACGATGGCACGCGCCAACGAAGTACGCGCGTTTTTTTCAGCAACAGACCCGTCGTTTTCTTAGGCATATTTTTTTGAGGTGACATATGGCTAAACCCGAGAGCAATCAGGCAGGTGTCGATCCATTTGAGAGTTTTCGTCGGCTCTGGGGCCCGATGGGTGTGCCTGTGCCTGGTTTGGCAATGCCGACGATGGATCCTGCCGAAATTGATCAGCGGATTGCTGATCTCAAGTCAGTTGAAACTTGGTTAGGGATGAATCTCAACATGGTGAAGATGGCGGTGCAGGGACTCGAAGTACAAAAGGCCACCATCGAAACGATGAAATCGAACGCCGAGGCGGCCGGGCAAGCGGCCAGTGCATTTGCCAACTTTTCTGCCCAAGCCGCACAAGAGGCTGCGCAAGCGGCGGCGCATCCAATGAATCATCCGATGTTTTGGCCCTGGATGATGATGCAAGGTGCCGCCGCGAGTTCGGGCGATTCTGCCGCGCCACAGCAAGCGACTGAGGCCAATTCGACGCAGTCAACTGCGGGGCCGGGCGCGCGCAATCAGCCTTAATTGACCTTGACGTAAAACAGCTGCGGTCACTTGGTCTCGGGGGCGTTAACATCGAGGGCGAATTTTGATTGCCCCTGGCTTGCAGGGGCGTTTTCTTGCAAACGTGTTGAATCCAGGAGAGATCAGATGTCCAAGGCAATTCGATTTCATCAAACCGGTGGCCCCGAGGTTCTAAAGTACGAAGAAGTGGCTGTGGGCGAACCCGGCGCAGGTCAGGTGCGCTTGCGTCATACCGCGATCGGCGTCAATTTTTTGGATACCTATCACCGGTCTGGTTTGTATCCAATGCCTTTACCTTCGGGCTTGGGTTCCGAAGGTGCGGGTGTTGTTGAGGCCGTGGGTCCAGGCGTGACCACCCTCAAAGAAGGGGATCGTGTGGCCTACACAGGAAACCCCGTGGGGTCGTATGCGCAAACGCGATTGTTTCCTGCGGATCGATTGGTGAAAACGCCTGCGGGTGTGACCGATGCGCAAGCAGCATCGATGATGCTCAAAGGCATGACCGTGCAATACCTCATCAAACGGACGTTTCCTGTGCAAGCAGGTCAGACCGTGTTGTGGCATGCCGCAGCCGGTGGCGTGGGGTTGATTGCGACACAGTGGCTCAACGCGTTGGGCGTGCAAGTGATCGGCACAGTCGGTTCAGCAGAGAAAGCGGTGCTCGCCAAGAAAGCCGGTTGTGCACACGTGATTAATTACTCAACAGAAAACTTTACCCAGCGCGTAAAAGAAATCACCGGTGGTAAAGGCGTTCCAGTGGTGTTTGATTCGGTGGGTAAGAGCACTTGGGAAGGCTCACTTGATTGCTTACAGCCGCGCGGCATGATGGTGTCGTTTGGTAACGCTTCGGGTGCGGTTGCGCCATTTAGTATTGGGATTCTTGCGCAAAAAGGATCGCTCTTTGTGACGCGTCCCACCTTGATTCACTACACAGCGACGCGCGCTGATCTAGAGCAAACCGCTGCGTCACTGTTTGATGTGGTGAGCTCGGGTAAAGTGAAGATTGAAGTGAACGGTCAGTATCCACTTGCTGAAGCCGCGCAAGCACATCGCGATCTTGAATCACGCAAGACCACGGGTTCGGTGATTTTATTGCCATAGCACGCTGTGCGATCACGCTACGTTCTAGGCGGTTGGCCTCGTGCGTAGCGTGAGGATCTGATTGGCGATCACGGCACTGATCACTAAAGCACTCCCAATCAGTGCTGCGTTACCCGGACGTTCGTTCAGTAACAGCCAGACCCAGAGCGGTGCGAGCACGGGTTCTGCTACACCAATCAGCGAGAGTTCCGCGGCTGTGAGTTTGGGCATGGCCAGCGCAAGCAGTAAGCATCCCATGCCAGTTTGTAAAACGCCGAGTGCAAGCAAGGCCGGAAAATCTGTCACAGCGACACGCAAGGGTTGCGCAAATGGCAGTGCCGCCAAGGCAGCAATTCCTGCAGCTAACATCATCACCACTGTGGGGGCAGTGCGTTGGCCGCGCTTGGCTTGCGTGCGACGCACGATGATGTAATGAGCGGCAAACGCGAGCGGAATACAAAGTGCCAATGCATTACCCAGTAACGCACCCGGAGCCAGACCTTCACTAAACATCAAGGCGATGCCAGTGATTGCTGCTGCGATGGCTAACCACGTGCCCTTGGGTGCACGTTCACCCAAGAAAATCCATGCCGCCATTGACAGAATCAGTGGGCCAGTACTCATCAATGCGGAGGTGTTCGCGACAGTGGTGAACTCAAGTGCCATCACAAAACAAATAAATGTCACCGCAACTAGGGCTGCGGCAATGCAACCAGACCAGCCGATGGCGCACAGCTCCTGCAAAAAACGTTTTCGGTACCACAGGCCGAGTACCAGACATAAAAACCCACACATAAACAATGATCGCCAAAACACGATATTCCATGCGCTGGCGTCTGATACTGAGCGTACCAATAGGCCGCCGGTTGAAAAAGCCAGTGCAGCACAAAACATCAGCACTGCGCCTACATGGCGTTGCGAAGAGAAAAGACCAGACATGGATGAGGCAGTAACGAGATTTGGTTGGGCTGCGAGTGCAACGGTAGAATGTTCTGACGCGCAGCGATTCTACGCGTGTTGCGATGCGCGCCGTATTTGCGGACCTTGTGCGCTCGTGGTGTGTCGGATACGCAGACAAGGATGAATCTCTTTCTGTTGAGGTGTGCTGTGAGTCGAGTGCGTGGTGACGCCAGATGAACGATCCAACGATCACGTTGTTGCGTGCAGCGTTTGCCACTGGGCGCATGCCCCAGGGCACGTTGTACGGTGATCAAGGGGCGCGTCCTGACGCGGCGGCACTCAAACCCGCCTCTGTGCTTGTTCCGGTGGTGTTGCGTCCAGTCCCCTCGGTGCTGTTTACGCGACGCACCGCGCATCTCAACGCCCACTCTGGGCAAATTAGCTTTCCTGGTGGACGTGCCGATCCCACCGATGCCTCGCCTGAAGAGACCGCTTTACGCGAAACTGCAGAAGAGGTCGGATTGGCGCGCGCACAGATCGAGCTGCTCGGACGTTTATCCGATTACCACACCCGGACTGGCTATCGCATTACCCCGATTGTCGGCTTGGTCCAGCCGCCGTTTGAATTACAACCCAACCCCAACGAGGTCGCCGAGGTGTTTGAGGTCCCGCTTACCTTCTTGCTCGACCCGTCAAACCACCAACGCCATGAGCGGGTTGATGCGGGCCAAACACGTGGGTTTTTTGCGATCCCATTTGGTGACTATTTTATTTGGGGAGCAACCGCAGGCATGTTGGTGAACTTGCGGCGCTTTTTACATGCCTGAGCGTGCCACAAGCTTGTCTACCACGCGCTGTGTGTTGAACGCCTGTGCTATCGTGCGCGTTCTTCTTTTAGTTCAGTTGCCATGAGCGTCATAGCCATCATTCTTGCCTTGCTTTTAGAGCAATGGAGACCGCTTGCCGATCGACGCGCTTGGGGGAGCCTGTTAGAGCGCGTGGCGGTCAAATTAGAGGCGAGCTTTAATGCCGGAGAAATGCGCCATGGCGCCATTGCGTGGGCAGTGGGCGTCGTGCCAGTGATCGCGCTGTCGCTAGGGCTGTATTACTTGTTGTTTTGGTTCTCGCCGATTTTGGCGATGTTACTCAATGTGGCGGTGTTGTACTTAACGCTCGGGTTTCGTCAGTTCAGTCATTACTTTACGGGCATCCAATTGGCCTTACGTGAAGACGACCTAGACCGCGCGCGTCGTTTGATTGGGCAATGGCGCGTCGAGGATGCAGCGCATTACACCAAAGAAGAAGTGATTCGCTTAGCTATCGAGGAGGCGTTACTTGCGTCGCATCGTCATGTCTTTGCGGTGTTGTTTTGGTTTATGTTGTTACCCGGTCCGATGGGTGCGATTGTGTATCGCATGGCAGGGTTTCTTGCGCGACGCTGGCGTGATCAAGACGCGTTTGGTCTCTTTGCACAGCGACTACACGCAATACTTGAGTGGCCGGCCACGCGTTGCACAGCGATTGCATTTGCTGTGGTGGGTGATTTTGAAGACGCCGTGTATTGCTGGCGTTCACAAGCGAGTACTTGGGGCGAGAAAAATATGGGCATCATCTTGGCTGCTGGTGCCGGTGCATTGGGTGTACGTTTAGGAATGCCGCTGGGGGATGTATTGGGTGATGCGCGAGCCCGTCCAGACTTAGGTGTAGGTGATGCGGTCGAAGCAACCACCCTCGACAGCACGGTGGGTTTGTTGTGGCGTGCGTTGGTGGTGTGGGTATTTATGTTGCTGGTGCTCACCCTCGCACGAATTTTTTAGTGGGATTGCTTGGACGTCGCGGCCCGCTCTGCTTCGATGATACGTTGATACAAGGCCAGTCGGCGTGGATGGATCTGCCCGGTTTGTACCGCTTGCGCCATCGCACATCCAGGTTCATTCAGATGCCGGCAATCGGCAAAGCGGCACTGTCCCGCGAACGCTTGAAACTCTCGAAACCCGTAGCCGATATTGCGCACGTTATATCCAGCCAAACCAAATTCGGTCACACCGGGCGTGTCGACGATTTCGGTGTGTGGGTTGACTGAGAACATGCGCGCACCAGTGGTGGCGTGTTTGCCGGAATCAAGAAAACTTGAAATTTCTCGGATACGCACTTCAGCCTCTGGCACCAACGCTTGCACCAGTGTGGATTTGCCCATCCCGGATTGGCCGGTGAACAACGTCCGTTTACCTTCAAGTACCGAACGTAGCGGGCTGGCATCGAGACACGCGGCTAATTCGATGACAGGAAAACCTAACGCGACAAATGGCTCGAGCATCGTGCGTGCTTGTGCGAGTCGCGCGTCGACATCAATTTTATTTAATACTAATACGGCTGGAAGTTCTGCTAATTCGGCCACCACCAACATGCGACAGATGAGCTCATCAGAAAAGGAAGGCTCGCAGGCCACAAGAATAGCGACCTGATCGAGATTGGCCGCAATCACTTTGCGGCGATGTTGGGCGGCGCGAGCAAAAACATTGCGCCGGGTATGAATGGCTGTTACGACGGCTGCGTCTGGGCCGAGCGCAGGCGCATGCGATATCGCCACTCGATCGCCACACACCGGTTGTAATTCACGACCACGCACGTGACAACGCCATATCTGTTGTGTGTCATCGCGCGCCAAGCAAGCGCGCCCAAACGCAGCAAAGACGGTGGCGATTCGGTTCACGTATTGGTGCTAAAACGTACGGCGAAATTGCACGTCGAAAACAGAGGCCGTTGGTGTGGTGCAGTGCTCAGCTGGGTTGTCCTAGCGTCTGCAAGCGGCTGATGCGGATGCCAGCCGGTGGGTGCGAATCGTAGAACGCCGAGTGTAGTGGGTCGGGTGTGAGCGTGGCTGCGTTGTCTTGATAGAGCTTCACTAAGGCGTGTGCCAAGGATGCGCCGCTCGTGTGCGTGGCGGCGTAGGCGTCTGCTTCAAATTCGTGTTTACGCGAATACAAGCTCATCAGCGGTTGCAGAAAATAAGTGAACACTGGCAGGACCATAAAAAATAAAAGCAGTGCCATGCCGGTACTTTGCGTTTGTACGTTCAGCCCTGCAAAAAAACCTGGTGCGTGCATGAGTTGGCCGAGCACCCATAACAAGACCAGACTGCCTGCAAACAGCATCGCGATTCGCTTCCACACATGATGGCGATGAAAGTGACCAAGCTCGTGGGCAAGAACCGCTTCGATTTCATGGGGTTCAAGGCGTGCGAGTAGCGTATCAAATAAGACAATGCGCTTGGCTGCACCAAAGCCAGTGAAGTAGGCATTGCCATGCGAAGAGCGACGCGATCCATCCATTACATACAGACCTTGCGCGCGAAATCCGCAGCGTATGAGTAAGGCGTTGATGCGTTCGGCCAAGACCGGGTCTTGCAGCGGAGAGAATTTATTAAACAACGGCGCGATAAAAGTGGGGTAAATCATTAATACCAACAGATTGAATCCAACCCAAGTCAACCATACATACAACCACCAAACTTCACCCATTCGCGCCATCAACCACAGCACGCCCACCAAGAGCGGTACGCCGAGCACCAGTCCGACGAGCGCCGAACGCAAGGTGTCGGCGATAAACATACCAATCGTGGTGCGGTTAAAACCAAAGCGCGCTTCGATGACAAACGTACGATACAGCGTGAGTGGTAAATCGATGAGGCTGGTGAGAAACATCACGCTGAGGATTAGCGCAACGCCGTGCCACAACGTATCCACGCTGAAATAGGCCGTCCAGAAATCAGACACCCACTGCAAACCACCACCTAAGGTGAGCGCAAGTAACACGATGACACCGCTCGCTAAGTCAATACGACCGACATTTAATTTGGCTTGACTGTAGTCAGCTGCCTTTTGATGTGCGCTTAGATCAATTCGATCGGCAAAGGCGGCTGGGACGCTCGCACGATGCGCGGCAATATGGCGAGATTGGCGTTGCACAAGCCAGAAGCGCAAGGTGGTGGAGACGGCCAGTGCCACAATAAAGGCCAGCGTGATGTTGGGTGCGGTGAAGTGTTCCATCGTGCGTGAGAGAATACCCTGTTCACGCTCTGAGAGAAAGATGGCTGACTATGGCGCAAGATCAAAATCATTTGGCCTGGATTGATATGGAAATGACCGGGCTCTCCCCGGAACGCGATCGCATTATCGAAATTGCGTTGGTCATTACCAACGCGCAACTCGAGGTATTGGCGCAATGCCCAGTGATGGTGGTCCATCAACCCGACGCGATCATGCAATCGATGGATGCATGGAATACGTCAACGCACACGCGTTCAGGTTTGATTGAGCGGGTCAAGGCGTCGAGTTTGGACGAAGCGCAAGCAGAGGCGCAGGCGTTGGCTTTTTTACGTGAATGGGTGCCTGCAAATACGTCACCGATGTGCGGCAACACCATCTGCCAAGATCGACGTTTTTTAGCGCGCTGGATGCCCACGCTGGAGGCGTGGTTTCATTATCGTAATTTAGACGTGAGCACGCTCAAAGAATTGGTGCGTCGCTGGAAGCCAGAAGTGGCCAAGGCCATGGTCAAGCACAACAAGCACGAAGCACTGGCAGATATTCTTGAGTCGATTGAAGAGCTCAAGTATTACCGCACCACCGTCATGACCATCTGAGTGGGTGTCAATTAATAGCGACGTTCATCCAGCGGAATCAGCTTGCCTGGATTCATGAGGTTGTGTGGATCAAACAGCCGCTTGATGTCGCGCATCACATCCACGGCTTCGCCGTGCTCTTCAATAAGTGAACTTTGCTTGCCTAACCCGATGCCATGTTCGCCAGTGCAGGTGCCTTCCATGGCGATCGCGCGTTTGACTAAGCGTTTATTGAAATTTTTGGCCTGCTCAAGCTCTTCTGGATGATTGGGGTCGACCAAAAACATGAGATGAAAGTTTCCATCGCCCACATGCCCCATCAACGGTACTGGTGCGACGTAGTCCTTCACATCTTGCATGGACTCAGCCACGCACTCAGCTAAGCGCGAGATCGGCACGCACACATCTGTTGAGACTGAGCGGCATCCCGGACGCAGTTGCAAGCACGCAAAGTAAGCGTGGTGACGCGCTTCCCAAAGTTTGGTGCGATCTTCAGCGCGCGTGGCCCAAATAAAATCTTTACCACCATTGTCGCGTGCGATTTCTTGCACCATTTCTGCTTGCTCGATCACGGACGCCTCGGTGCCGTGAAACTCAAAGAACAAAGTTGGCGCGACACGATAATTTGTTTTGCTGTAATTGTTGATTGCGCGAATTGAATTTTCGCAAACGATCTCTGAGCGCGCTACCGGAATACCCGATTGAATAATTTGAATCACGGTTTGCGTACACCCATCAATCGAATCAAACGCGCAGACCGCCGCTGACATAGCCGCTTGTACAGCGTAGAGCTTGACCGTGACCTCGGTGATGATGCCGAGCGTTCCTTCAGAACCAACGAACAAGCGGGTGAGATCGTAGCCGGCAGAAGATTTTTTGGCACGACTTGCCGTTTTGATGATGCGACCATCTGCGAGAACTACGGTAAGCGCAAGTACGTTTTCACGCATGGTGCCGTAGCGAACTGCATTGGTGCCTGAGGCGCGTGTAGCGGCCATACCACCGAGCGTCGCGTCAGCCCCCGGATCGACTGGAAAAAATAATCCGGTATGACGAATGTGTTCGTTGAGTTGTTTGCGCGTGACGCCGGCTTGCACCACGGCATCGAGATCTTCTTCGTGGACCGCCAAGATACGATTCATTTGCGATAGATCGATGCTCACGCCACCTTGTACTGCCAAGGTGTGGCCCTCTAACGACGTACCCACGCCGTACGGAATCATCGGCACATTGTGGCGGCGGCAGATATTCACCACATCACGGACTTCTTCTGTGCTGTGAGGAAACACCACCGCATCCGGTGGCGCGATCGGAAAGTACGACTCGTCTTTACCGTGGTGTTCACGGATACCCGCGGAGGTGGTGACGCGATCGCCCAGCAGAGCTTGTAATTCAAGAAGAATCGATTGATCGAATTCACGCGCGGTGTTCATTCGGAGGCTCCTCGATATCAGACGGGGTGGGGCGCTGTGCTCGGTGAGCACACGGTCCAATTCGGATTATTTTAACTTGACCTCGCCCTCGAACGGTACTTTGAGGTTGAGCTGTGGAATCTCGAGTGTCACTCGCGCTTGTAGGGTTTCGTCGCCCTTGAGTTGGCCTGCAGCGAGGGCGCTAAACACAGCTTGTTCGATTTCGCGTTGTGAATTCACCCCGACCATTTTCAGAAATTTTCGGATGCTGAGGTTGAATGTTTCGTGGTCCATGGTGGGTTCTCCTAGACGCTTAGCGTTGAAGGGGACGCAGTTGTTCGGCGGCCAGTTGTTTGCCGTACTCCACGCCAAATTGATCGAAGCTATTGATGTTCCAGATGCAGCCTTGCATGAACACTTTATGCTCGTATAGGGCAATCAGTGCACCCAAGGTGTGGGCATCGAGCTTGGCCAAGCGCAGTGTGAGGCTGGGGCGATTTCCAGGATGCAGTTGCCAAGGCTTGAGCCCGTCGGCTGGACGACCAAGCGCTAGCGCTTGAGCTTGTGCGCTCGCGTTGGCGTTGAGAATGTGATGTCGCGTTACATCGCCCATGGGGGTATCGACGGTAATGAACTCACACGGCACACACAGCGTTCCTTGATGTAAGAGCTGATGAAATGAGTGCTGACCGACAGTGCCAGCTGCGCCCCAGACTACCGGTGCAGTGGCGTAATCAATGGGTCGTCCATCGCGATCGATGGATTTACCGTTGGATTCCATGTCCAACTGTTGCAAGTACGCTGGCAGTTGTGTCAATGCATGCGCATAGGGCAACACGGCTAAGGTGTGTGCATCCAGAAAATTAATATTCCAGACGCCCAATAGCGCGAGTAATGCCGGTAGATTTTGTGCAAAGGGCGCGTGTAAGAAGTGCTGATCCATGTCTGCGCCCCCTGCAAGAAACGCGGCAAAGGCTGTTGGGCCGATCACGATCATGGGCGTCAGTCCAATGGCAGACCAAATTGAATAGCGTCCGCCGACCCACACGGGTACAGAGAGAATGTCTTGTGTATGAATTCCAAACGCACGCGCAGCTTCTGCGTGACTGGTTGCAGCGACCATGTGTTGACGCCAATCAGCACCGCCCGGCAAGCCCGCGATCAACCAATCGCGCGCGGCACTGGCGTTGGTGATGGTTTCTTGTGTGGTGAATGACTTTGAGGCCAAGACGATCAGCGTTTGCGCAGGGTCACATTGCGCGAGCACACGATCCAAAGCCACCGGATCCATATTCGATACAAAGTCGACTCGAAAGCGTTGCGCGTTGAAAGAACCAAGCGCATCAACGAGTAAGCGCGGTCCTAAGTCAGAGCCGCCAGTGCCCATATGAACGAGATGCGTGAATTTTTTTCCGGTCGCTCCATGACGCGTACCTTGACGAATGGCTTCGGCTAATTGCACGGTACGTGCATGATCGGTATCGCAGTGCGCGGGGCGGTGAGTGAGTGTGCCGCGTAGGGCCACGTGCCAGGCGGCTCGTGCTTCGGTGGTGTTGATGGGCTCACCGGCGAACATGCGGGTACGCCATTGCGTCCAGGCTTGTTGGTGAGCGAGTAATTCAAGTAAGCGCAGCGTGGTGTCGTTGACGCGCTCAAATGCAAAATCCAAACACATGCCAACCCCGTGTCGTTGAAAGCGGGTTTGACGTGCCGGATCGTGCTGCACTAACTGCGTCAGCGAAGCAATCTCTGCGGACGCTGCGTGTTCAACCAACGCTTGCCATGCCGCGCTGTGTGAGAGTGTTGAGGTGGAGTTGGGCATCGTGGCGTGTTAAGGCTGGCGACGATAGAGACGGAAGTGTTCGTTCTTATCGCCTGCGCGACTTAATTCTGAAACGAGTATCCATGGGCTGGGCGCCAATGCTTGGCGACGTTGCGGATGCGTTTGATCTAGGCGATACAAACAGGGCTCGGTCTGTTGCGTACGTAAAGGTAAACCCGCGTGGTAACTGAGCGCGGCACGTTGAGGCGCGCCAACGCTATGGGCGTCGATGCACGTGCGTTGTGCAGTAACCAGTGTGCCTAACTGCATAGCCACTTGGCGATAAGAACGCTGATGCTCAACCCAAGGCATCCAAAGGAGCGCGACACAGCCCCAAAGTAAGGCGATCCCTGCGGCCCAACGCACCACACTACGGGTGGGTGCAGGAGGTAATCGCAGCGCAAACAAAAGCCAAACGATCGTGAGTGTGGCTGCGATGAGCGCGGGGCCGAGCGCAAATTGATAAGTAAATCCGGGGGCGATCTTGGCAAAGTTGTAGGCGATTTTTACAGGCCAGCCGGTGAGCATCGCGATATAGCCTAACCAAACCAACGCAGCACAAAGTGTGAATGTAGTGACGCCAAACCAATCGAGCGCAGCGGCTGCGCCTCGTCGGACGTGCGGGACGGCTTGCGCGGCGAGCAACACGACAGGTGCAATCAACGCCAAGAGATCGATGTCTTCATGCGCGCCGCGCAGGATGAGTGTCAACGTCATGACAACCAATGCCACCAGGGGGGCCACTAAACCCGGCGTGAGCCATTGACCACGCCGTAGCCACAACAACCATAAGGCCAAGGGCCAAGCCGGCCACAGAAACCACACTGATACCTGTAAGAAGTACGACAAGCTGGAGGCGAAGGTGTGCGTCGACTGAAATGTGTGACTGGACCACAATGAAAATGCAATGGGCGTTTGAACGATCAGTAACACCGGCCAAGCCGCAGCAAGCGCACAACCAATGAGTAGCGCAATGAACGCAAAGCGACGTTGCGCGGCATCGTGTGCATCGGGAGCAAAAAAACTACGCGCCACGATCGCTGCGCTCAGACCCAGTGCGGGGACCACCCCGCCACCCAAAAAGCACGCTGCAAGTGCGATGGCGCAGAGTAAACCGCGGCGCACCGGACGTTCTGCGCCGCGACTGAGCGCGGCAAACCCAACGCTCATCGCCGCTAGGCTCGCGAGATCACTGATGGCTTCATGGGCATGCACCATGAGCCCGACGCAGCCGATCAAAAGCACCACCGCGGCAGACGCGCTGGTGGGGGCATCCGCTGGACGGATCGCCGAACGTGCCGCGCTTCGATACAAATTCACGCAAGCAATCCCTAAACAGAGAAGGCTAGCGAGACGCACCATTGCATGCAGTGGCACGCTGAGGGCAAGCCCGAATTTTGCGAACAGCAAACCCACCCATAGGTAGAGCGGAGAGGTTTGTAGCCAAGCTTCGCCGGCCAGCTGCGGCACGAGCCATTGACCCGTACGATGCATTTGCTGAATGAGTTCGATGCTGATCACATCGAACGCTTTCCAAGGGTCGTGGTTGAACAGTCCAGGCAGCGCAAAGGCCAACACCAATGCCGTCAAAACGGCGGGGGTGGGTGGGGTGGCGCGGCTGGTAAAGCGCATCGTTTTTAGGTCGGGATTTGACGCCAATAAAAAAGGCAGCCCAGAGGCTGCCTTTTTGGTGCGCCGCCGTGCTTAGGCTTTCTTGGCCTTGCTGCCGTAGCGACGATTGAACTTTTCGATTCGGCCGGCGGTGTCCACCACTTTGTGCTTACCCGTAAAAAAGGGATGCGACTCAGAAGAGACCTCGATTTTCACCACGGGATACTCGTTGCCGTCTTCCCATTTCATGGTGTCGCGACCTTTGGTGTCCATGCACGAACGCGTGAGGAAGGAGAAGTTGCAGCTCGTGTCGGTGAAGATCACGCTGCGGTATTCGGGGTGTCCAGAGGCTTTCATGAGCAATCCTAGTGAATGCCGGGGTTGTGCCGGCACGCGATAAAAGGGGGCGAATTATACAAAAATCAGCGGGTTAGGGCAAGCCTTGTTGGCGCCTGGCCTATGCCCGCCAGACTAGCCAACAGCCTGCGCGAGGGTACCGGCGATGCCTTAGCGGCGCATCGCGTCAAAAAATTCGGCGTTATTTTTGCTCGAGCGGACTTTATCGATCAGAAATTCAGCGGCTTCGATTTCATCCATCGGGTAGAGGAGCTTGCGCAGCACCCATATTTTTTGCAGGTTGACTGGCTCGATGAGTAATTCTTCGCGACGCGTACCGGAGCGGTTGACGTTGATGGCGGGATAAATACGTTTTTCCGCCATGCGACGATCGAGGTGAATTTCTAGATTGCCGGTACCTTTAAATTCTTCGTAAATCACTTCATCCATGCGGCTACCGGTATCGATCAGCGCGGTGGCGATAATGGTGAGACTGCCACCCTCTTCGATGTTGCGCGCAGCGCCGAAAAAGCGTTTCGGTTTTTGTAACGCGTTGGCATCGACACCACCGCTTAGTACTTTGCCCGAGGCGGGTTGAACGGCGTTGTAGGCGCGAGCGAGTCGCGTAATTGAGTCGAGCAAAATCACCACATCTTTTTTGTGCTCAACCAAGCGCTTGGCTTTTTCAATCACCATTTCGGCGACCTGCACGTGACGCGATGCGGGTTCATCGAAAGTGGAAGCCACCACCTCACCGCGGACGGTGCGTTGCATTTCAGTGACTTCTTCGGGGCGCTCATCGATCAGCAACACCATCATGACCGCTTCCGGATGATTGCTGGTGATGGCGTGAGCAATGTGCTGCATTAAAACGGTTTTTCCCGCCTTGGGCGGGCTTACGATTAAACCGCGTTGACCTTTACCAATCGGCGCAATGATATCGATGATACGGCCCGTAATATTTTCTTCGGCCTTGATATCGCGTTCCAGATGTAAGTGCTCATCTGGATGAAGTGGGGTGAGGTTTTCAAACAGGATTTTGGCTTTGGCCAATTCCGGCGCACCACCATTGACCTTATCGACTTTGACTAAGGCAAAGTAGCGCTCGCCTTCTTTGGGGATACGAATTTCGCCTTCAATGCTGTCGCCGGTGTGCAGATTGAAGCGGCGAATTTGTGAAGGGCTGACATAAATGTCGTCGGTGCTCGCTAAATAGCTGGTGTCGGGTGCGCGCAGAAAACCAAATCCGTCGGGCAGTACTTCGAGCGTGCCATCACCAAAAATCGCTTCACCTTTTTTGGCGCGATTTTTGAGTAAGGCAAAAACGAGTTCTAGCTTGCGCAGGCGATTGGCGCCTTCGATTTCGTTTTCAACAGCCATTTCCACGAGCTGTGTGACGTGTAGTTGCTTTAGTTCTGATAATTGCATGGCGAGCGCCAGAAAATGAGCAGTCGAAACTGCGGGGGAACTGCGGAACGTTTTTTGGGGATTGCGCCTGACCCTGGCGCGGGGTGTACGACTAGCGCCAATCAGCCCTTATGGGGCTGATTGATGGCGCAGGGTGTATTGAGACTAAGCGGTTTAGATATTGCTGTCAAGAAAGGCAGTGAGTTGCGATTTTGATAGCGCGCCAACCTTGGTTGCTTCCACATTGCCATTACGGAACAACATTAAGGTGGGGATACCTCGCACACCAAATTTGGCGGGCGTTGCTTGGTTGTCATCGACGTTGAGTTTGACCACTTTGACGCGACCCGCATATTCGCGCGCCACTTCGTCCAATATCGGTGCAATCGATTTGCATGGGCCGCACCATTCCGCCCAGTAATCGAGCAAAACAGGAACGTCCGCTTGGAGTACTTCGGGTTCAAACGTTGCGTCAGTGACGTGATGGATATCGGGGCTACTCATGGCTCCTCGGGGGGGTAAACGTAGGGGGTCAGTCAGTGCGGCAGTACGAGGCGAGTGGCACAGTGGGCGCACCAACCAACGTAAGCGTTCAATTATGGGGATACCGGAGGGGAAAACAAGCGTCCATGCTAACATACGGATTCTTTGGGGTTTTTTGTTTTCCCCATCGTTCCATTTGTGCCGTTTGTTCCGTTTGTTCCGTTTTGTTTGCTTTTGCTCCCTGTTTGTTTACAGACCGTTTGTATTGCGTGTCTCGGATCGCACCATGACCTACGTTGTTACCGAAAACTGCATCCTTTGCAAATACACCGACTGCGTGGACGTTTGCCCAGTGGACTGTTTTCGTGAGGGGCCAAACATGCTGGTGATCGATCCGGATGAGTGCATTGACTGCACATTGTGCGTGGCGGAATGTCCGGTCGAGGCCATTTGTGCGGAAGATGATGTGCCCGATGCGCAGCATGAATGGATTGCGCTGAACGCCACGCTCGCCAAACAATGGAAGCCGATTCTTGAGCGTCAGCCCGCGTTGCCGGATGCGGATCTTTGGAAAAATAAGCCCAACAAGCGCGCGCTGCTCGAGCGTTAATTTCTTCGAGCTTGAACCATTTATTGGCAAGTGCATGGCTTGCGCCTGCGCTCATCTATCATCGCCGCTATGTCTGCGACTTCTGAATTTACCCAGACCCCGTTTGCGGGGTTACAAGCACGGTTGCTCGCAGAGGCGAGTGCCTCCATCACCGTGCTCACGCCCAACTTACGTTTGGCGCGTGAGTTGCAACGCAGCCTAGATCAAGCGGCGTATCAAGCCGGACATCGTGTCTGGGCTGCCCCCGATGTATTGCCTTTTAATCGTTGGCTCGAGCGCTTATACGAAGCAGCGTTATACAGCGGGACGATTTCCTTGCCGCGCCTATTAACGCCCGCACAAGCGCAGTTGCTTTGGGAAGAAGTGATCCGCGCTTGGGACGGTGACTCGGCGCTTTTGTCCATTAGCGAAACGGCTGCTCAGGCCAGCGCCGCGTGGACCACAGCGCATGCATGGCAGCTGTGGCCGCAGATAACCCTGGATACATGCAACGACGACGGCCGAGCGTTTCGTGCATGGGCGAATGCCTATCGGCAGAACTGCGCACGCTCAGATTGGATGGATCAAGCCCAACTCGTTGATCGTGTGAGAGCGTTGTTTGAAACAAAACAGTTACGCTGTGCTGATGCCTTGGTGTTGTACGGTTTTGATATCGTCACGCCGCAGCAACGCGCTTTGTTGATGACCTTGCAATCGCTCGGTATCCAGGTTGAGCAATCGGCGGTGCAGTCAGCAGCGTCGCGCTGTGTTCGGATGGCTGCGGTAGATCCCCAGGATGAACTCCAGCGTGCCGCGCATTGGGCGCGTGTGCGATTAGCCGAGGGCCTTGCGGCTGGACGGCTTCCACGTATTGGTATCGTGGTCCCTGCGCTACAAACGCAGCGCGCGGATGTGTATCGACATTTCATGCGCGTACTAGAACCCGCAGCACTTACGCAAGCGCATGCTGCACCGACATTACCTTTTAATATTTCGCTGGGAACACCGCTCACCGAGCAACCGTTGATTCACGCCGCGCTTGGTTTTTTATCGCTGGCCGGTGAGCGACTGTCTTTTGAGCAGGTGAGCGCGCTACTGCGTTCGCCGTTTATCGCTGGTGCGCGTTCAGAAGCGGATGCGCGTGCGCAACTCGATTGGTCGTTGCGTCGACATGCAGAGCCGCAGTTGTCGCTCGATGAGTTAGCAACCTTATTGCAGCGCGCTGATCTGCCAGCGGCCCCGTGGTTGCAACGGTTGATTGCAGCCTATGCACGATTTCGTCGGGAGCGTTTGAAAGGCGCACAACTGCCGAGTGCGTGGGTACAAGTGTTTAATGAGGTACTGACCGCATTGGGTTTTCCGGGCGAAGAGGCATTAAATTCGGCGCAGTTTCAGGCTTGGCAAAAATGGCAAGCGTTACTCGCAGAAGTAGGTGGTTTGGATGGGGTCACGCAGGCACACAGCTTGGGAACAGCACTTGCGCAGGTACATCGCTTCGCGCGTGATACGTTGTTTCAACCGCAAGCCCAGGATGAACCGATACAAATTTTAGGTGTGCTCGAATCGGCCAGTGTTGGATTTGATCATCTGTGGGTGATGGGGATGCATGCACAGGCTTGGCCTTTGAGTGCCCGTCCTAATCCATTGTTACCCATGGCAGCGCAGCGCGCTGCGGGTATTCCTGAAGGCTCCGCGGAAGCATCGCTCGCGTTAGACCGACGCATCACCGCTGGCTGGTGTGGTGCTGCAACTGAAGTGGTTTTTTCACATCCACAACGTGATGCAGATCAGGATTTGTCGGTCAGTCCTTTAATTGCCCATCTGCCGCTGGTGCCATTACCTGTTGTCGAAGACATCGATTGGATCAAGCAAATTTTTTCCTCACGCCAAACAGAGTCTGTGCACGACACGATGGGGGTGCCATTACCCGTGCATCCACAGTCAGGCCTGTGTCCCACACCGGGTGGCAGTGGCGCGATTCAAGATCAAGCAGCGTGTCCATTTCGCGCTTATGTACGCTATCGATTACAAGCGCGAGCGTTGCTTGAACCGCATGCCGGGTTGGATGCACTCGAGCGCGGCACGCTGGTGCATGCGGTGTTGGCGTATTTTTGGCGGCATGTGCGTACGTCTGAAGCGTTACATCAGCTCAGTGATGAGCAACGTCAGGCGCAATTACAAGAAGCAGCCACGCAGGCGTTACAGCGTATCGTTACGCAACGTCCACGGGCCTTACCAGAAAATTTTGCCGCCATTGAGCATGCCCGATTGGTACGACTGGCCAATCAATGGATCCAAAAAGTTGAATGGTCGCGCACGCCATTTGAGGTCACTGACATCGAAGCCACGCGCAGCGTGCAGTGTGGGCCATTACAACTTGAAGTACGGCTCGATCGCGTGGATCAAACCGCGCAAGGATCTCGCGTCGTGATTGATTACAAAACGGGCAATCCTGAGCGAAGCGCGTGGTTTGGTGCGCGTCCAAAAGAGCCACAGCTGCCTCTCTATTTACTCACCACCGAACCCGATGCCCAAGCGATTACGTACGCGCAGCTCAACGCGAGCGCGCAGCGATGGATCGGCGTCGCGCAACACACCGGCGTGATGGATGCAGGCGCGTTGGTGTTACCCGATGCACGATTACCCAACGCGGCGCACAGCTGGGCCGAGCAGCAAGAAGTTTGGCGTGTCGACTTAGAGCGATTAGCGCAAGACGTTGCGCGTGGCGAAGCCCGCGTTGATCCGATGCCCGGTGCGTGTCAGTGGTGTGACTTTAAGGCGGTGTGTCGCGTTGATCTACAAGCGTTAAAAGAAATGACCGACGAAACCAACGCGACGCTTGCGGAGAACGAATGAACGCGCGCGTGCAACCGCCAGATCAAGCAGCGCGCTTGCGTGCCCTCGACATTACGCAATCGTTTATTGTGCAAGCGCCGGCCGGCTCGGGCAAAACCGAGCTATTGATTCAGCGCTATTTGGCCTTACTTGTAGTGGTGCCGAATCCAGAAGAAATTGTGGCAATTACGTTTACACGTAAAGCGGCAGCAGAAATGCGTCAGCGGGTGCTCAACGCGTTGTCACAACGCCAAGATGCGCAAGCGCGTGCGTTAACCGACAATCCACAGCGTCTGCGTATTCTGACGATTGATGCACTGTGCGCAAACATCACACGACAGATGCCCGTCCTCTCATGTTTAGGGGGCGCTGCGCAAACACTGGAGGATGCGTGGCCTTTATATCTCGAGGCCGTGCGCGATACGGTGGCGTTGCTTGAGGTGTCTGGGCCAGCACAGGCGCATTTGCAAACGTTGCTTGTGCATTTGGATAACGACACCGCGCGGATTGAAACCTTACTTGCTGAGATGTTGTCTCGGCGTGATCACTGGTTGCGCCTTGCCGCTGATGCAGCGCGCGATACGCTCGAGGCAGCGTTACAACGCGCACGCCAATTAGCATTGGATCGATTGCATCGCGTGGTCCCAGCGCAATCTGAGTTGCGGGCGCTTGCGAATTACGCGTTCAGCCATCTGCACGGTGATGCGTTTGCCGACACATTGGATGATTGGCGTTTGATCGCTGATTTTTTTCTGACTAAAACTAAGACCTGGCGCGCTGCAGCGACAGTCAAGCAAGGATTTCCTGCGGGCACGAATGCACAAGAAAGAGCGTCCGCACAGCAATGGAAAGCCCGCTATATGGCTTGGTCGAGCGAAGCGCAGCAGACCCCGGGCGTCTACGAAGCCTTGTGCGCCCTCTATGCCTTGCCTGCGGCGGCGTATCGCCCTGGACAGTGGCAAGTGCTAGAGGCGATTTTGTATTTGTCGCGCATGGCCGTCGCGCAATTACAGTTAGTGTTTCGTGCGCGGGGTGCGCTGGATTTTACCGAAGTGTCGTTACGTGCGTTACAGGCCTTGGGTAGCGAGGATGCGCCAACTGATTTGGCCTTGGCACTTGATCATCGTATTTCTCATTTACTGGTCGACGAATTTCAAGACACTTCGATCTCGCAATACACCTTGATTGAACGCCTGACGGCGGGCTGGCAGTCTGGTCCGCAGGGCGATGGACGCACGCTGTTTGTGGTTGGCGATCCGATGCAATCGATCTACCGTTTTCGTGAAGCTGAAGTCGGAAAATTTTTGCAGACACGGGCGCAGGGTATTGGCACGGTGCAGCTCGCGTTTTTGCAGCTACATGCGAATTTTCGTTCACAAGCGGGGATTGTCGATTGGGTGAATCAGGTGTTTGCTCAAGCGATGCCTGCGCAGGCGGATGCAGCACGCGGTGCGGTGCCTTATGCGCCTTCGCAAGCTGTGCATCCGGCTTTGGCTGGTGAGGCAGTGTGTGTGCATGCATTTTTTAATCAAGACGTGCATGGCGAGGCTGCACGCGTGGTGTCGCTGGTACAGCACGCGCAGCGAGAGGATCCGCAGGGTACCGTTGCGATCTTGGTGCGTCATCGTGGCGCATTGCGTGAGATTGTTCCGGCACTGCAAGCCGCGCATTTACGTTTCCGCGCGATTGATATCGAGCCACTCGAGTCACGCCAAGTCGTACAAGATTTGTTGTCGCTGACGTGTGCATTGACGCATCGTGCAGACCGTATCGCATGGCTTGCCGTGTTGCGCGCACCATGGTGTGGATTGCGTTTATCGACGCTCACGTTACTGGCTGCGCGCGATTCAACCGGCGCACAACATACCTTCTGGCAACGCATGCAAGATGAAGCGCTACTTGCGCAATTGCCTGACGACGAACGCGCGCGTGTTTTGCGAATGGTAACGGTGCTCACAGCACCGTTACAGGCTTGTGGACGCATCCCGCTGCGGCAGTGCGTCGAGTCTGCTTGGTTGGCCTTGGGAGGCCCTGCGTGTGTGTCACGTCAAACCGATTTGGTGGATGCTGATGTATTTTTTGGTCACTTAGAACGTCACGCTCAAGCTGGCATGTTGGTGGATCGACAAGCGCTGATTGCCGGCTTGGCGCGTTTGTTTGCGCAACCGGATGTACAAGCCGATGATCGTTTGCAAGTGATGACGATTCACAAGGCCAAGGGCTTACAGTTTGATCACGTCATCGTGCCCGGCCTTGGTCGAGGTACGCGTAACGATACTGCGGTGTTATTGCGTTGGATGGAACGCCCTCGAGCTGTGGGGCAGGGCGCAGAGTTGTTGTTGGCGCCAATTGAAGAAACGGGTGCAGGCCACGACCCGACTTATCGGTGGTTACAGACGCTTGAGGCCGAGCGCGAGGCCTTTGAAGTGGTACGTTTACTGTATGTGGCCGCAACACGTGCCAAGCAGCGACTTCATTTGTTAGGCGACGTCTCTGTGCGAGGTGAGCTAGGGCAATCGCAGCACATTGCGGCGCCAGCCCGACACACCTTATTGCATTACTTATGGCCCAGTGTTTCGCAACAGGTTGAGCGTGCATTGACGCAATGGAACGATGCTCTGCAACAGGGTCTGTCACCGACAGCGCCCACGATCGCATCGCCAGCTACATCCAAAGCGGTCAATGCACTGACTGCGACGCCGGGGCTCGTGCGTTTATCGTTCGACTGGTCTTTGCCAGAGCCACCCAGTGGCTTTGCGTGGCAAGGCCGAGTCACTCAAGACGCTGTCGAAGAGGATGTGATTGAGTTTTCTTGGGCGGGTGAAACTGCGCGACAAGTGGGTACGGTGGTGCATCGTTGGCTACAGCGTATTGCAGAAGACAGCTTGCAGGGTTGGAGCGTCGATCGAATTACGTCGTTATCTACGTCGATTCGTGCGGCATTAGTGGTGCAAGGGGTGAGTGCCCCGATGTTAGATGCGGCCTGTGAGCGCGTGACCCAAGCATTGATCTTTGCCGTTCAAGACCCACGCGGTCGCTGGCTATTGGGCCCACACCAAGAAGCGTCGAATGAATTGCGTCTACGCTATGTCGATGCTGCGCGTGTGCGCACGCTTGTTCTGGATCGGTGTTTTGTTGATGCGGATGGTACGCGCTGGGTCGTGGATTACAAATCGAGCCGACACGAGGGCGAGGACCAAGAAGCATTTTTAGATCGTGAACAACAGCGCTATCGCGCGCAACTTGAACGTTACGCAACTGCACTGGGTGGAGCGCGTAAAGGCTTATATTTCCCACTCTTATCTGCATGGCGTGATTGGTAAGTCGGTTCGCCCGGTTGTTTCGAGACGAGAAATACGCTTGCCACAGGTGCATTGAAACGGCAGACTGCGCTACTTATTTTTTATCGCTTATATTTTGTTGAGCCTATGCTTATGTCTTCATCTTCAAACCCTCAAGTACGCACCGTTGCCATCGGTGGCTTTGGTGCGATTGGACAAAAAATTGCGGCTGCCTTAGATGCAGGTATCCCCGGTTTGCGCTTGGTGGCTGTGTCGGCCCGTGATGTCGCTCGCGCCCAAACGGTGATGAACACCTACCGCCAACCAGTGCCCGTGCTGACCTTGGGTGAGCTCGCTCAGGTCGCGGATGTTGTGGTCGAATGTGCGCCTGCTGAGGTATTTGCAGCGTTGGCTGAGCCCGCATTACGCGCGGGCCGCACGTTGCTGGTAATTAGCGTTGGGGCCTTGGTGGCACGTCAGGCGCACTATCAAGCCTTAGCCCAAGCACATGGTGCGAGCATCATCGTGGCCACTGGCGCGTTACTCGGCTTAGATGCAGTGCAAGCCGCTGCACAAGGACAAATTCATTCGATACGGATGGTGACGCGTAAACCTCCGCAAGGCTTGCAGGGTGCGCCGTATCTGGTCGCGAATAACATTTCTGTCGACGGGTTAACGTCGCCCAAAAAAGTATTTGAAGGCAATGCGTTGGATGCGGTGATTGGCTTTCCAGCCAATGTGAATGTGGCTGCTGCGCTTGGCTTGGCCGGCGTGGGTCCGGAAAATACGATGATTGAAATCTGGGCTGACCCGAGCACAGAACGAAACAATCACACCATTACTGTGGACGCGGATAGCGCGTCATTTACTCTGACGATTGCGAATATTCCAAGCGAAAACCCGAAGACCGGCAGGATCACCGCACTGTCGATGATCGCTGCACTCAGAAAGCTTGGCAGCGTATTGCGGGTCGGTACTTAAGGTTTGTCATAAGGTTTGTCATTCGTCGTGGCGTAGTGCATCGACGCGTGATTACACACCAGCGCGTTCTTCGGGCGGCGTCGATGGCATGCCGCGAACTTTGGCGATCACAAGTTGTGCGTCTTCCATCGCTTGGACTTGCGCGCTGTAGCTGCGATTGAGCTTGCGAGCAAAACTGAGCGCGTTGGCGTGACGCTTGAAAAATAGTAGGTGGTGCGGAAAGCGCGCCTCGACGAAGGTGACAGTCCAGCCGTCCCCTTGGGGTTCGACGAGGTAGGGATAGTGCGCTCCCGCAGCTTTGTGCGGTTGCAGCATGATAGCTCCTGAAGCAGTTGGGAGATAAGCATATACCAGGCTCAGGCGCGTAGCACGATCCAAAAAATTTTTTATCAGATCAGCTCTTATCCAGTGCAATCATTGTTGTGGTTATTTCACCACTAAAATACTTAAATAATTGTTTATAAACAATTAAATATTAACCAACTAAAGCACTTGGGTTTAAATCCCACAGAAAAAACTTGGGTATTTCGAGACGGTAAAAGTAGTTTAGACGCGAATAAATTCGCTGATTGCGGGCGTCGCGCGTAAGCGCTCTAAATCGGATGAATGCGGTAGCTGCGGCCGGTCGCGAGATTGATTCACCATGCACAGAAATCCCAACACCACACCATCGGCTGGACGAAATTGATGCCATGTCATCGGTGCAATGCTGACCAAATCATTGCACGCCACTTCATGCACTTCATCGCCGATCAGAACGCGACCCGCACCACGCAAAATTAAAACGGCGTGCGCGTGTTCGTGGCGCTCAAGTGTGGTGTAACCCCCAGCGCTGACTTCGAAGTAGCGCAATTCAGCGCCGATATGCGTATCTCCAAACAAAACATGTCGGCTGACGTCTTTAAAGGGTGCACTACCTTCTTCTTTGTAGTGCAATGGCGTGACCGCCTCCCATTGATGATTGGCTTGCATGCGACGGACTGGTTTGAGTGTCACGATACGAATCTCGTGTGTGGACGAATTAGGTTGCAGCGACAGTGCCGCTTTGTGCCACGGCTTGTACAAATGCACGTGTTTGCGCAGGCAGGTCTTGACCCGCAGTGAGTAGGGCGCCACCGATCAGTAACATCACATCGTGGCCATAAAACTGAACGAGTTCGGCGACGCGATCGACTTGCATTCCCCCTGCAGGAACGGGCAAGGCTGCACGAATCTCTCCCCACGCGCCACGTGCGGCTTGCGCAATCGCCGCGCAACGCCCAGCGTCAAACGCGAAGCGTCCACCGTGGTGCGGGTAAATCACCGCGTCCGCACCCATCGCACGAAAAAAAGAGCCGAGCAGAAACGCCGGTTCAACACGCGTCGCACCCGCATAGGCTGGGTGAGCTAAGACGGGTACCTTGAGATGTTCTGAAACGAGCGCGTGAAACACCGGCATTCCAATTAATGCAGGTGCAAGCAAAACCGCGCCGACGCCATGTTCATGCACGATCTGCGTTTGTGTAATCAGTGCGTTTGGTGCGCCAACTAAGCTCGGTGCGTAGAGCGCGGTGCGACCAGTTTCAAGTGCCGCAGCTTGAATGGCGCGTTGGCAAGCTGCCACGCGGGCTTGAAACGGTGCGTAATCTTGATCGGCTAAACCGTGGTCATCTTTGATGATATCGATGCCATTTGCGGCTAAATCAAAGCAAAGTTTTGCTAGGGCTTTGGGTGCGAGTCCTTGAGGTTTTAAAGCTGCACACGTCAGCGGTCTGCGGTGCGCACCGGTGCGGTCCCGCAATCCCTGAATACCAAAGCGCGGCCCACGTAACGCGCGCAATAGCGCCTCAGGCAGTTGCGCATCAACCAGAGTGACGTGCGGGTGTAGCGACGCATTGCCAAACAACATATTGATGGTTTGCGCAACATCGAGTCCAGTACTCGCCACAGACAAAGAAAGCGTAGCGATGTAGTGCTCAGCATCTTGGTTGGTGAGGTCTTCCACGCGCCCGACCACATGTTCGCGCACCCAAGGATCAAACACGGCGGCGAGGGGGACTTCGACGCTTTGTTCGAGCGCTAAGGCTGCTGCAGCGCTTTCAGCAGCCGCGCGATGCGCTGCGGCGATGCGATAGCGTGCGATGAAGCGTGTTTCAGTAGTTAAATGATCAGGCATGAGGCGAGAGTATGCGTGAGCCGACCCGGATCGGGCAATGGTTCAGCCATTCTGTGAACCAATCGCCGCAAGTCGGCTAGGACTCCGCGATAATCGCCTAATGCAACAACATGAACTCTCGCGCGCGCAGACTTTGGCCATTCTCGCTAGTGCCGCCATCCTGCTCAGCATGGCCATGGGCATGCGCCAAAGTTTTGGTTTGTTTCAGTTATCGATCGTGCGTGATGTTGGCATCAGCGCTGCAGATTTTTCTTTGGCGATCGCATTACAAAACATCATTTGGGGCGCGACCCAACCTTTTGTGGGTGTGATGGCAGACCGGCATGGCACACGGCCGGTCCTCGTGGCAGGCGCCTCGATCTACGCGCTCGGTATGTTGGTGACGAGTTTTGCGAGTGCACCGTGGATGGTGACTTTAGGCATGGGCATTTGTGTGGGTCTGGCCCTGTCTTGTACGGCAACAAACATTGCGATGAATGTGACGGCGCGTACAGCGAGCGCTGCTAAGCGCAGCTTGGCGATGGGCGCGGTGTCGGCCTTGGGTTCCTTGGGGTTAGCCTTCGCTTCGCCGTTGGCTCAACATTTAATTCGTGTTGAAGGTTGGCGCATTGCGTGTTTGGGGTTTCTTGCGCTCGCTGCGGTGATGTTGCCAGCCGCATTCATCGCTGGTCGTGCGGATCGAATTGAACGACCGACCGCAACCGGTGTTCAGCAATCAGTGAGTGACGCGATCCGGGAAGCGTTTGGGCATCGTGGTTATGTGGTCTTGGCGATTGCTTTTTTTGTTTGCGGTTTGCAATTGGTGTTCATTACCACACACCTACCAACGTATCTGGATTTGTGTGGCATGGATCCAGCCTTAGGCAGTACGGCACTTGCGCTGGTGGGCGTGTTTAATGCGCTCGGTTCGTTACTCTTTGGTTGGCTGGGCGGTCGTTACTCGAAACGCTTTTTACTCGGCGGGATTTACCTACTCCGCTCGCTGTTTGTCGCGCTGTATTTTATGTTGCCACCCACGCCTGCATCCACGTTGTTATTTGCAGCGGCGATGGGCACCTTGTGGCTTGGTGTGGTTCCGCTGGTGTCGGGATTGGTGGTGCATTTGTTTGGCTTACGTTATATGGCCACGCTCTCAGGCATCGCGTTTATGAGCCATCAAGTCGGTTCGTTTCTGGGCGCCTGGGGCGGTGGACTCATCTTTAGTCGTATGGGAAATTACGACTTAGCTTGGCAAAGTGCGGTTGCGATTGGTGTGTGCGCTGGCTTATTTCAAATGACCATGTATGTGCAACCCTCAGCACGTATGCAAGCCGAGCGTGCCGCGCTGAATGCGGCGTAAGTGCTGCCCTTAAGCTGGTCGTAAGAGTTCGGGTGTAGCCCAACGCATGGTTTGCTTGCCGTTTTTGAACGCAGCCACGGGTTGTGCGATTTCGGCGATGGCTTGCACGGTGGTTGTTGCATTGAACACCACCACATCACCCGGGTTACCGATGCTGAAGCCGTAATCCTTCAGATTTAATAAGCGTGCTGAGCGCGAGGTCAGCATATTGAAGCATTCATGCAATTGATGTGGTCGATCCAGTTGCACCACGTTGGCATACAAGTTCGCCATGCGTACCAAAGAACAATCACCGTAAGGCGTTGCTGGGTTCAGAATATTGTTTGAAGAAAGCGAGCAATTCACGCCGCATTCACATAAAAAATTAGCGTCAGCGACGCCACGTAGAACCGAGTGGTCTTGATGTCGACCCATCAAAAATAAATCCGTGGCGGGCAGCACGGTGACCGCTACACCAGCGTTCGCTAAGTCACGCGCAATCGTGGCGACTTCGTTGGGTGGCATCAGCGACAGCTTTGCCATGTGACCAACGACCACGCGACCACCGCGACGATATTTTTCTGTGAGCTCGCGCACTTGATGTACAAACAAACCGTCCGGTGTTGGACCGACATCTAAATGGATATCGATATCGGTATCGTATTCGCGCGCCAACTCAAAAATACGCTCAACTTGCGCTGCGCCATCGGTGTCATAGCGCGGTGCGCCACCGATCACGCGCACGCCGCGCTTCAAACTCTCGACGAGTAACTCATCCGTGCCAGGAAAATTGGTGAGCCCTTCTTGTGGAAACACGCACATTTCGATGTCGATGGCCCATCGGTAATCGGCAATCAACGATTGCACAGCATCGACGCCGCGCATGCCGATGCCTGGATCGACCTCCACTTGCGTGCGCATTCTGGTCGTGCCGTGCAGGATGCATTCTTGCAGGGTGCGTTCGGCACGTTGGCGATTATCCTCAACGGTCATGCTGTCTTTAATCGGCGTGACGCCTTTGACTGGGCTCAGTGTGCGTCGTTCTTGCGGTGCGCAGCGATCGATGATGCGCGATTTGTCTAGATGAATATGCGATTCAATTAATCCGGGGCAAGTCAGGCGACCCGCTGCATCGAACTCGGTTGCTCCTTTTGCCGGTAAGTGCGGGTCGATGGCAGTGATGCGTCCACGGGTGATGCCAATATCGGTCAACGGTGCATCAGGTGCGGCATCGGCAAGGCGCGCGTTACGTATGACTAAATCCATTTCGAGAAGGCTCCGTGTTGATTTGAAGTGCTGACGTGAAGTCCTGACAGGATAGCTGGTCTGCGCTACGCTACGGCAACGCTCGATCCGAGATTTTCTTTTGGAGAGTTTCCCATGCAAGTGCACTTGCGTCGCACCGTTGTTTCGCTGTTGTCCGTATTTGCGTTGCTCATCTCACTGCACCTGCAGGCGCAGTCGTGGCCCACAAAACCCGTGCGCGTTCTCGTACCGTTTCCACCGGCTGGCGCTGCTGATTTACTTACGCGCGCGTTGGGTAAGCGCCTGTCTGAAACCTGGGGTCAATCGGTGGTCGCTGAAAATCGACCGGGGGCAGGCGGCAACATCGCCGCAGAGGCGGTGGCGAAAAGTGCCCCCGATGGATACACCTTACTGATGGGCGCGGTCACCACGCATGCTGTTGGGATGAGTCTGTACAACAAATTGGGGTACGACTTAGAAAAAGATTTGCTCTCGGTGAGTTTGGTCGCCAATGTGCCGCACGTGTTGGTGGCACATCCTTCAACGCCAGGTCATACCTTGAACGATTTACTGGCGTATTTACGTACACAGGGCAACAAAGTAAATTTTGCTTCGCAAGGCAACGGCACGCTATCGCACTTAGAGCTCGAATTAATGAGGTCGATGGGTGGCTTTACGGTCAACCACATTCCTTATAAAGGAAGTGCGCCAGCGATGACAGATTTGCTCTCGGGTAACGTCACGCTGCTCTTTGATAGTATTCCTTCCTCATTACCGCATATCCGGGCCGGCAAGTTGCGTGGTGTGGGCGTTGCGTCCTCACGGCGCTCGAGCGTTTTACCAGAATTACCGACGCTCTCTGAGGCCGGCTTGAATGGTTTTGCCGCTGATAGTTGGTTTGGTGTGATGGTCCCTGCAGGCACGCCGCGTGACATTGTGATGCGCTTGAATACCGACATTGTGAAAGCGCTTGAAGCCACCGAAGTCAAAGACATCATCACGCGTCAGGGTGGTGAAGTCATGGGCAGCACGCCAGATCGAATGGCTGCACAGATTCGTGGCGACCGTGAAAAATGGGGGCGCGTGGTGCGTGATTCGGGAGCAAAAATCGAATGAGTGATCTCGCGCAGCGCAATGCTTATGGGCAGCCGATTGGACCGGCTGTTGCCGGTTGGCAAACACGTCCACGACCACCACGCACGTTCATGCAAGGACAGTACTGTCGCTTAGAGCCGGTACAGGCTGAACACCATGCCGAGGATTTATTTCATGCGTGGCAAGCCTCGGCGGATGATCGCGATTGGACATATTTGTTTGTCGAGCGACCAAGCAATCTCGCCGCATGTCAGGCCTATGTTGCGACGATTGCATCGAGCGAGGATCCGTTGCATTACGCCATTATTGATCTGGCCACCCAACGTGCCGTTGGAACGGCCGCGCATATGCGTATCGACCCGGCGCATGGCGTGATCGAGGTGGGCAGCATTACGTATTCGCCGCTTTTACAGCGCACACGCGCCGGCACAGAAGCAATGTTTTTGATGATGCAACGTGCGTTCGACGAACTGGGATATCGTCGTTATGAATGGAAATGTGATGATCACAACGCGCCATCGAAACGCGCTGCGCTACGTTACGGATTTCAATACGAAGGTTTATTTCGTCAGGCGATTGTGTACAAGGGGCGTCGTCGTGATACCGCTTGGTTTTCGATCATCGATCACGAATGGCCGCGCATCAAAGCGGCATTTCAGGCGTGGTTAGCCCCGCAAAATTTTGATCCCCAAGGGGTACAACGCGCCGACTTGGTTGGCTTACGTCAAGCGCAGTGAACGCACTCAGTAAAACGCTGATCATCCTTCTGCTCGCAGCACTGTCGTTGTGTGGTGCGTGTGCGGTGTGGGCCGGCGCGAGCTTGTATGCCGGTGAACGCGTGTTTGAAACCTTACAGGCCCTGGCCAAGCAACCCGAACAAAATGCCGGCATGCGCTTTGCCAACTTACAGCACACCAAGGGTTGGTTTAGCTCAGCAGGCCAAATTGAGCTACACATGCAAGACGAGTGCGAAGCGCCCAGCACCACACCGCTGGTGTTGTTGGTGAACTATCAGGTCTCGCATTTTGTGTTGCCAACGGCGTGGGTGCGTTTTGATTGGCAAGTGCAGCCCTTAGGTGATGCGGGGCAGACCTTTGCTGAATTATTCGGCGAGCATGCGCAACTTGCAGGTCGAGGTTCGGTGACTTTGTTTGGTGAGGTGCAATCTGATTTTGCCTTGCCACGTATGTTTGCTCAACGTGGCCGTGAGTCGATTGAGCTTTCGCCATCACAAGGCGAAATTCGTTGGGGAGAACAATCGCTCGCGTTGCAATGGCACGCAGACAACATGCGCGTCCAATCGATTGGACAGGAAGTGCGCTTTGAGCAATTCGCGCTCGCGATGGATCTGAGTCATCGCCAGCGCGGTATTGGTACCACGCAACTCACGCTACAAAAAATAGAGTCACCGCTGGCCAATGCCCAAGGCTTGCGTGTGCTTAGTCGCGTCAATGAACACGATGATCGCCTCGATATGCAATTGGTGCCTTCGATCGACCGTGTCGATGTACTGGGCGTCGTTGCCCAAGATTTGATACTCGAACTTGCCGTACGTGATTTACACGCACCCAGTATAGAGACAATGAGTCGAATCGCTGGCGAAACCTGCGGTTTACAACATATGCAGGCCGATGAAGCGGCGCGGTTACGGCATGCGCTGCGTGCGTTGCTCTATCAGGGCTTTACGTTTGAGATTGCGCGCATTGCAGGCAAAGTCGGCGAGGGCGCGTTAGATGGACGTCTGGTGTTTCGTTGGTTACCTACGCCGGTGGATCAAACGCAACTCTTGCCGCTCGCGCAATTACTGCAAACGTCCGCGCGTTTACGTTTAACCGGTCAGGCACTCGATGCCGAACAGCGCCAACTGGCGATATTGTTTGGGTTGGGGCAAGCAACCCCTAACGGATTAGAGTGCAGTGTCGAGTATGCGGATGGTGTGTTGCGAGCAAACGGCCGGTTGTTGGATGCGAGCACAGTGCAACGTGTGTTGGCACAAACCGATCAAGAGTTGCAGCAATTGTTTGATCGCGCGATCACGCCGATTCCGCCAGGCTCTCTTGAAATGGCTCCACCTCAAACGACACCACCTGTGCAAACGCCGAGCCAACCGTTGATCCCCAGTACACCGCCCACTTCGCCAGTCACTCAACTGGAATTGCCGGCAGCCACGTAACCTGCTTTGGTGTGGTTTGTTCCATAAAACCGCTTGCGCCAGACGATACTCTGGCCTTACGGTATCGAGTACTCAACATCGAATTTATTTTTGCAGTGCGGCTAACCGAAGGGGTGGGTATGGGTGCGGTGGAACAAGTCCTCAATCAACATCAACATACGCCGCAAGTGGCTGTGCGTCGCACACCGTTTAGTGGGCCGATTTGTTGGTCTCGCGATAGCCTCCGACCCGAGGATGGTTTGATTCGACTGGATTCTGCAGCCCGTCGTGAGCTGGACGCTATTGTCGAGATCTTGCGCGCGAATCCGCTGTCCACGGCGTTATTGAGTCCTGATGAATTTGAAATGCAAGCATGCCGAGCGATGATGGCGCGCGCTTCTGAAGTGCTCACGCAAGGCGTGGGGTTTGTGATTATTGATCGACTACCCATGGAGCATTATTCGCGTGACGAAGCACGCGCGGTGTATTGGTTGTTATCACAACTTGTTTCGCGTCCCGTGGCACAAAGCTGGGATGGGAAATTGATCTATGACGTACGCGATTTTGGACGTGCTCCAGGCAATGGCGTGCGACCCGATGTCACCAATGCCGAGCAAAATTTTCATACGGACAACAGCTACAACCTGTCCCCACCGGATTACGTGGCGTTGTTGTGCATGCAAACCGCCAAAGAAGGCGGTGTCAGCAGCATTGTGAGTTTTTATAGTGTCTACAACGCCATGCTTGCGCGTCATCCCGAACTCGTCGAGCGATTGTTTGCGGCCTATTTGTTTGATCGTCAACGTGAGCATGCGCCGAGCGATCCCAAGGTGCTCAGTCATCCGCTGTTTGAATACGACGCTCAAAGCGAGCGCTTGGTCTGCCGCTTGTCGCACCGACATGTGGTCAACGGCTACCGGATGGCCGGCGAAGCGTTTGACCCGCTTGGATTACGTGCGCTTGAAACCCTCGAAGCGGTGATGATGGAGCCGCAATGGGCGCGTGAGTTTTTCTTTGAGCCCGGACAAATTCAGATCGTCGATAACATTCGGTGTGGTCATCGTCGCACCGGATTTGTTGACCATCCGGAAGACGATCGCAAGCGGCATTTAGTGCGCTTATGGTTGCGTGACCGTGGTCGTCGTTTTTATAACGGATGACAGTCTGAGTAAACACCCATCAAACGCTGTCGGTGACTTAGCCGCCTGCAGTAATTTTGTTTTCTTTGACCACGCGTCCCCAGCGTTCGATTTCTTCTGCTAAAAATTTCCCGAAGGCTTCGGGTGTTGAAAGCGACAACACCAAACCTTGTTGCGTGAGCTTTTCGTTGACGCTCGGTAAACGTAAGGCTTTAGAAAATTCGCTGTGCATGCGTGCCATGATGGGCGCAGGTGTTTTGCTTGGCGCAAGCAATCCCCACCAGGCCTCTGCATCAAATCCAGCCACGCCTTGTTCTGCCACCGTTGGCACCTCTGGTAATTGTGCAAAACGTTTTGGTGAGGTGACTGCTAATGCGCGCGCCTTGCCAGATTGAATGTGTGGCATGAGTAAAGCGACAGTGGCAATGGCGACGGGCACGTGGCCTGCAATTGCGTCCGTGACCAACGGGCCACCGCCCTTGTAGGGCACGTGATTCATGCTGAAACCGGATTGCTTGGACATCAGAATCACTGCCAGATGCGCAAGACTGCCTGCCCCGATGGTGCCGTAACCTACGCTCGCAGGTTTGGCGCGCACCTCTTTGAGTAAATCAGCAAAACTGCGATACGAGGTACTTGGGTGGCTTGTAAACACCATCGGAGATTTGCCAATCAACATGATGGGTGCCAAATCGCGCTGAGAATCAAATGGCAAATCCGGGATGAGACTCGGATTGACGCCATACGGATCGAAGGCAACCAAAAAGGTGTAACCGTCGGGTGCCGATTTAGCCGCGATCCCCGACCCGATCGCGCCAGAGGCACCGCCACGGTTTTCAACGACCACCTGTACGCCTAAAGATTGTTGTAGGTGCGGCTGGACATGACGTGCAATTTGATCGGTGGTGCCACCCGGTGGAAAGGGCACGATGAGTTTAATAGGCTGTGATGGCCATGCTTGCGCAGCGCTGTGTGGGCTGAAGACCAACAGGCTCATGAGCCCAATGACGGTAATGAGCAATCGAGATTGGCGCATAGAGGGACCTTGCTTGAACAACGATATGAATACCGATCACAGTGCGACGCAGCTTGGGATCGCGCGTGCGAATTATGGATTGGAATGCGTCCTTAGAACAACCGAATCACCGTGGGTTTCATCATCTGCATCAAGTCGAGGGTTTTGCTTTGCTGCAACGCGATTGATCGATGTTCTGCGCTATAGTCGGGCGCATTCAGCGCAACGTCGTTCGCCCCCATCCTCGTTGGTCAGAAAGCTCTATCAATATGAATACGCGTCTTTGTTTAGTTCGTCATGGTGAAACCGCGTGGAACGCAGAAGGTCGCGTGCAAGGGCAATTGGATATTCCGCTCAATGCCACAGGGCATGCGCAAGCCCAAGCGACGGCAGAGGCCTTGAGTGCGCAAACGTTCACGGCGTTGTATTGCAGTGATTTAACGCGTGTGCGGCAAACCGCAGCGCCAAGCGCACAGCGTTTGGCCTTGCCGCTGAATTACGATGCAGCACTACGCGAGCGGCATTACGGCATCTTTGAATCACACACTTATGTCGACTGCCGCGAAAAATTTCCAGAGCACTATGCACGCTTTCGCGATAAAGACATGGACTTTGATTTTGGTACGGGCGAAAGCTTGCGTACCTTTCATACCCGTGTGCTTGAAGCGATGCAACGTATCGCACACGAGCATCACGGAGAAACAGTGCTTGTGTTTACGCATGGGGGTGTACTGGAGTCGGTGTATCGACATGCCAAAGCCATCGGTCACGCTGCACCGCGTGACTTTGATATTCCGAACGCAGGATTGAATTGGATTGAGATCCACGCCAAAGGTTGGGATGTGTTGACCTGGGCCGCCGTCGCTCATCTAAAATCAAGTCGTGACGATTTGCGCGATTAACAAAACATCGAGCGCCTAGCCAACGGCGCCGTTGCCTAGCCAAAGGCGCCGTTGATTACTTTGCTGATGAAGGAGATGATCATGTTGCGATTTAGTGGGTTGTGTTTGCTTGCTATGTTGGGTTTGGCTTCGGTGTTACAGGCGCAAACGTTTCCGTCAAAACCAATTCGCGTGATCGTGCCTTACGCTGCGGGGGGAACCTCTGATATTTTGGCCAGACAAATTGGACCGAAATTAACCGAAGCATGGGGCCAACCGATCGTGGTTGAAAACAAACCCGGTGCCAACGGCAATGTCGGCGCGGAGTTGGTGGCCCGCAGCGCGCCTGATGGTTACACCGTATTACTTGCGGATATTGGCGCGCTTTGCATTAGCCCAAGTGTGTATCCAAAACTTGGATTTGATCCCATCAAAGATTTTTCACCCGTGGTGATGGTGAGTTATTCGCCGCATGTCCTCGCGGTACATCCTTCTGTGCCAGTTAACACCGTCAGTGAACTGATTGCGTATGCCAAAGCAAAGCCTGGCCAGTTAAATTTTGCGATCAGTGGCACTGGTGGTGCGCCGCATTTGGCTGGCATTGAGTTCGCTCAACGCACCGGCGTGCAGTGGACTTACATCCCATATAAAGGGGGCTCACAAGCGGTTGCTGATGTGGTTGCCGGTCAGGCGAATGTATTATTCAACGGCATGCTTGCAACGTATCCCGCAGTACAAGGCGGCAAGTTGCGTGCTTTGGCCGTTTCGGCAGCAAAACGCGTGAGCTCAGCACCGGACATTCCGACGGTCGCCGAATCCTTACCAGGATTTGAAACGGGGTCATTTCAAGGGGTGATTGCGCCGCTTGGTACACCGCGTGACATTGTGCAAAAAATGAATCTTGAATTCATCAAAGTGCTCGCGACTGCTGAGATGCGCGAACGTTTAGCTAAACAGGGAACCGAAGTGCGCACCGATACCCCGGAGGCGTTCGGTAAATTTATTCGCGATGAAGTCGCTAAATGGGCCAAAGTGGTGAAAGAAGCAAACGTGAAGTTCGATTAAATAAACCAAGGATGTAATTCATGCAAATCTCCATGTACCAAGCGTCGGTGCCGCAATTTATAGTGATGCTGCAAAACTTATCCGAGATCTTAAAGAAAGCCGAACACCACGCAATCCAGAAAAAAATTGATCCGTGTGTGTTGTTAGCGTCACGGTTATTTCCGGATATGTTTCATTTGATCAAGCAAGTGCAAATCGCTACCGATCAAGTGCGCCATGGTTGTGCCCGTCTCGCTGGTGTGGAGTTGCTTAAGCTCGACGACAACGAGGCCTCATTTGCGGATTTGCAAGCGCGCATCGCGAAGACCGTGGCTTTTATTGAAAAGTTTCAGCCTGCACAGATCGATGGTCAAGAAGCGCGTGAAATCAAATTTTCTATTGGTGAGTGGAAATTTGAATTTACCGGCCAGCAATATTTGTTGACTTGGATCATGCCGAATTTTTATTTTCATCTCACAACAGCCTATAACCTGCTTCGCCACAACGGGATAGAAATTGGTAAGGGCGATTTCTTGGGTGGGTGAGGTGGATCACCGCCGAACGCACGCGTGAATTGACGCGTTCTGTCGGCAACCGATCAAGTGTGCGCAGTCGGAGGCTAGCGATGTCACAAGCAAACAAATTATTGATGATGGTGTTGGCGATGTGTGCCATGGCCAGGTGGGATGTATACGCGCAGCCATCGAACAGCCGACCGATACGATTGGTGGTGCCCTACGCCGCTGGCGGACCCACCGATCAATTGGCGCGCATCGTAAGTGAGCGCATGGGGGGCGTATTAAACCAAGCGGTCGTTGTTGAAAATAAACCGGGCGCTAATACGCAAATTGGTACGGCAGAGGTGGCGCGCGCACCAGCCGATGGTCATACCTTGCTCGTTGGTGGCATCACGCCCTTTGTCTTTAATCCATTGATGTATTCAAAGCTACCGTACGATCCCAAAGCTTTGGTTGGCATTGCGATGTTGGCGCGATCGCAATTGGTGTTGATTGCCGCACCGACAGTACCAGCTCGTAACGCCCGAGAGCTTGCTGAACTCATGCGAGCAACACCCGGTCGGCTGAATTATGGTTCGGCCGGTAACGGCAATGTGTTGCACCTGGCGGCGGAGTTGTTCTTACGCAGTGCCAATGTGAGCGCCACTCACGTCCCGTTTAGCGGCAGCGCGCCAGCGATGACCAATTTACTCGGTGGTAATTTGGATTTTATGTTTGATGTCATCATCACCTCATTACCGCAAATCAAAGCGGGTAAAGTGCGTGCGTTGGGTACCTCTGGTGCACGTCGTTCTTTGTTGCTGCCCGACGTACCAACGATTGCGGAGTCTGGTTTTGCCGGTTACGAATCAGCCACTTGGTTTGCCTTGTCAGCACCGCGCGGTGTGTCTGCTGATGTCATTAAACGACTCAACGCAGCCACCGCAACTGCGCTACGTGATCCGACGGTGCAAGCGAAACTCGAAGCACTCGCCATGGAGCCGCCAGGGGATGTATTGAACGATGATGTCAACGCGCAAACCGACCGAGATCTCAAGCGTTGGGGTGGTTTGATTCGTGATTTAAATATTCGACTCGATTAAATTGAGAGCCCGATAAAATTTAGTATTCAGTACGCATCACAAACTTAAAAAAATACCGCAACGTACGGTTCAAACAAGGAGGTGAGACATGTCAGTATCTTTACCAGTCATTCAGCCTTTGACGTGTAAGAAGCATTGGGGGCGATCGCTGCAGGCGGTTCGGTTGGGGGTCACTGCCTTATTCGCGTTGTTGTTCGCGTTGATGACTTGCGCAAGTTTTGCACAAGCGTGGCCCACACGGCCGGTGAAGTTTATTTCACCCTTTCCTCCTGGAGGTTCAGTGGACCCCCTTGCGCGCTTGTTTGCAGCAAGACTCACCGACAACATGGGGCAACAATTTATTGTTGAAAATAAAACCGGTGCATCTGGATCGATCGGTACGGCGTTTGTTGCCAAAAGTGCTCCTGATGGTTACACCTTTGTATTTGTATTTGATACACACGCGGTTAACCCCGCGCTCATCCCTAATCTGCCTTACGACACACTCAAAGATTTGGTGCCAGTGATGTTGGTTGGAACCTCACCGATGGCAATTGCGACGGCGCAGAGCAAGCCGTATCAACGCTTTGCAGATGTGATTGCGGCTGCAAAAGCTAAGCCTGAAGCGGTGAGTTATGGGTCGGTGGGAAATGGTAGTTTGGGTCATTTAACAATGACACTCGTACAACAAGCGGGCGGCTTTAAAGTGACCCATGCACCTTACAAAGGTGGCGGACCCATGACGGCTGATGCCTTAGGTGGGCAAATTGATTTGGCCGTTGGCTCGGTGGCCGTGATTGCGCCGCATGTGCGTGGTGGCAAGTTACGTGGTGTGGCCGTGACTGGGGATAAACGCTCGGCTGCCATGCCCGATGTGTTGACGTTGTCCGAGCAAGGCTTTCCGGGTTTTTCAGCGCTGGCGTGGTGGGGCGTCTTTGCACCTGCTGGCACGCCGCGACCAATCATTGATCGATTGAATGCTGAAATGGCCAAGGTGTTGGCTGATCCTGCAACGCGTAAGCAGCTTAGCGAAGGTCAGGGTATGGACATTGCTAGCAGCACGCCTGAGGCCCTACAAAAATGGACGGAAGGCGAATTAATTCGCTGGACCAAAGTCGTCCGCGACAATCAGATTCGTCCAGACTAAGTGGCGTTATTTTCCCTTTAAATCAGCTGCGCGCTTTTCAGCAAAGGCGCGCAGCATTTCACGTGAATCCGCCGAGTCTTTGAGTTGACACATGGTTTCGACCACACTTTCCATGCCGCGTCGATAATCTAAATCGTTGGCGCGCATAAAGGCATCGCGTAAAAGCTTCATCGCGATGGGTGATTTTTTGGCTAGACGCTGTGCCAGGGCTCGGGCGCGCGGTAACACTTCGGCGCGAGGGCACACCGTGTTCACCACACCCAAGCGCTGCATTTGCGCAGCTGAAACGATGTCGCCAGTGAACAATAATTCGGCGGCGCGATGTCGGCCGGCAACACGCGGTAAATGCACTAAGTGCATGGCCGGTAATAACCCGACATCGATTTCTGGATATCCCATTTGCGCTTCTTCAGCGGCAATGATCATGTCGCTTGAAACGGCCCAAGTCACCCCGGCGGCACGTGCATGACCATTCACCGCAGCGATGACAGGTTTGCCTAAGCGGTATAGCGCTTCGTGCATCTCGTAATAAAACACTTCAATAAAACTACGTAGTGCCTGACCATCCATGGATAGCGCGAGCTTTAAATCGAGTCCTGCAGAAAACACTGTGGGTAAGCCGCTGGTGAGGATGACCGCGCGAACACTGTCATCGTGCCTTGCTCGCACATAGGCATCGACCACTTCCCGTGCCAATTGATGGTCAATGGCATTGACTGGGCCGCGATGCATGACGATTTCTGCAACGCTCTCTACAACACGATATTCAACGACTGCGGCCATGATCCACCTCGGTTGGCAAAGAAACAAAGTGCTTATTGTAGGTTCGTGTCTTTAGCTGGGGGCAAGGGTTTCGCATCACGCCTGAGCACACACCAATGCAGCGTCTGGTGCGCCGAGCATGCATGCATTTGTTTCACCCAGCGCGATTCGCTCACACGAATTGCGCGTGACAGCAGGATCTTGCTTGGAGTAGTGTGTGGGCTATGAGTGCATCTCCCAACGCATCCTCAACAGCGACCGTAAACGCCTTAGCACCATTACCGCGCTCGGTGATTATTCCGGCGTTTTTATTGATCTCAGTGATTTTGGGTTGCAATCACGTTTGTGCGCGCATCGCATTTGAACATGGCGCCAATGTCACTGCCGCCGTTGCCGTGCGATCCAGTGGTGCGGTGTTATTCACTTTGATCTTGTTGTACGTCAAACGCGTGCCTATTGTGGTGCCTGCTGGTCGACGCATGCATGCGTTGATTGTAGGCTTGTTGTTTTTATCGCAAAGCTACTGTGTGTATTCAGCAATTTCGCTGATTCCCGTAGCGCTCGCATTATTAGTCTTTAACGCGTTTCCGATTTTGATGTTGTTAGTCACTTGGGCGACCGGTATTGAACGTCCGGGATGGCGCACGTTTGTGGCGATGCCAGCGGCTTTGTTTGGATTGGCGCTCGCGTTAGATATTGGAGGTGTGACGGCCGGACGGGGGTTTGATTTTGCGGGCCGGTGGCAAGAAATCGGCTTGGGTGTGTTGTGGGCGCTTGGTGCTGCAGTATCGATGGCCAGTGGTTTGTTACTCACCAACCGCTGGCTGGGTGGATTGGATGGTCGTGTCCGAACGCTGACCACCATGAGTGTGATTGCAGTCGTGATGGTGACGAAAGGCGTGTTGACGGAAAGCTTTGTGTTCCCGGTCGATCAGATGGGTTGGTTGGGTTTAGCCTTACTCACGTTGCTGTATAGCGCGGGGATTACGGGCGTGTTTATGTTGATGCCGCGTTCGGGTGCGGTGAGTAACACGGCGGCGCTGAATTTTGAACCGGTGGCTGTTCTTGCGATTGCGTGGGTGGTGTTGGGTCAGACTGTCGCGCCACTACAAATTGTCGGCGCGTTTATTGTGATCGGCGCCATCATCGCGGTGAGTTTGTTGAAGAAGTAGCGTCGGCCCCCGCTGTCGAGTTTAGTCAATGAAAAAAGAACCAGCTTCTGCCCTTCGATATTGCTTCACACATCAAAACGGATACCGATGTTGCTGCGTATCTGCGTCAGGTCTTCGGTGAGTGCGATGCAGCGGTTGGATAACGCGGAGTGTGACGTTGACGGCGAACCGTGCATCACATGCCTAAGCTTCTTGCATCAACGCAATTTGCTCGCGTAGTTCTTGAATACGCTCTTGCCAATAACGTGTCGTTCCAAACCAAGGAAACGCTGCAGGAAAAGCCGGGTCTTGCCAACGTCGTGCCAGCCACGCCGCGTAGTGAATCAATCGAAGAGTGCGTAGCGGCTCTATCAACGCACATTCATCGGTATTCAACGTATGAAACATCCGATAGCCCTCCAGCACATGCGCCAGTTGGATTTGCATGGTGGAGGCGTCACCCGATAACAGCATCCACAGATCCTGTACTGCGGGGCCGTTGCGTGCATCATCCAAATCCACAAAGTGGGGGCCATCGGGTGTCCACAACACATTACCGGCGTGGCAATCGCCGTGTAAACGCAGTGATGCGACTGGCCCAACGCGCTCAAAGCCACGTTGTGTTTCCTCTAAGGCTTGATCAATCACGCTTTGCCACACGGCCCGTAAATCGTCCGGTACGAAATTACCTTGCAGCAAGAAGTCGCGAGAGGCAACACCAAACGTATCGATATTTAATGTCGGTCGATGCACAAACGGAGCGCGTGCGCCAACGGCATGAATGCGACCTAAAAATCGACCGATCCAATGCAATACATCCGCACGCTCTAGTTCGGGGGTACGACCGCCGCGCCGTGGAAACACCGCAAACCGAAATCCAGCGTGTGCGTGCAAGGTCTGACCGGCAATCTCAAGCGGTGCAACCACCGGTATTTCTTGTTCGATGAGTTCGCGCGCAAAGCTGTGCTCCTCCAAAATTTGCGCATCGCTCCAACGGTGGGGTCGATAAAATTTTGCGACGACAAAGGAATCACGATGCGCTCGATCATCGCGATCAATACCCACCTGAAACACGCGATTCTCATAACTGTTGAGGGCCAGCATGCGGCCATCGACCTGAAGGCCGCACGACTCAAGCGCATCCAGCACACAATCGGGTGTGAGATTTGCGTAGGGCGTTGCGTGCGGCGCCGCGTGGGTGATCGCGTCCATGATGATTGGTACGGTATTTCCGTCTCGGTCGGTCGTTGGGTGCATGGGGTGATTGTGACATTCTTCGTTCGCAAAGGAAGACCATCGTTGCGTCGCACGCTACAATACGTCACATGAATGCATCCACGCCCAACCGTCCATCGAGCAGCCTTGGCGCAACCAACACCAACATCGCGCCCGAAGAAGAGCGGATGTTGGTCGACATTCAGGACCTGCATTTTTCGTATGGCGAACGATCGATTTTTCGTGGTCTGAATTTGCGTGTGCCGCGCGGTAAAGTGGTGGCCATTTTGGGCGCCAGTGGCAGTGGTAAATCAACGCTCTTAAAGCTGATTGGCGGGCAGCTGCGTCCCGATCGCGGTACGGTACGCGTCGCAGGTCAGGTGGTGCACGAAATCGGTACGGATGCGTTGTACGCTTTACGCCGTCGTCTAGGAATGATGTTTCAAGTGAGCGGCTTGTTTAGTGATCTTTCGGTGTACGAAAACATTGCCTTTCCGTTGCGCGAGCACACCAATCTTTCAGAAGAGATGATTCGCGCACTGGTGCTCATGAAATTAAATGCCGTGGGCTTGCGCGGTGCGCGCGATTTAATGCCGGGCGATTTATCGGGTGGAATGTCACGTCGCGTGGCATTGGCACGCGCCATCGCACTCGAGCCAGCGTTAGCGATGTTTGATGAGCCGTTTGCGGGTCTCGACCCGATTTCTTTAAACGTGATTGCAGAACTGATTCGCCGTTTAAACGATGCGCTTGGCTCCACCTCGATTGTGGTGACCTACGATGTCTCTGAATCGCTCAAAGTGGTGGACTACATTTACGTCATCGCCGAAGGACGCGTGATGGGTGAAGGTACCCCTGAGGCGTTACTTGCCTCAGAAGATCCGTTTATCAAACAGTTCTTGCACATGCTGCCGGACGGTCCGGTGCGATTTCATGCACCGTCTGCGCCCATGGCCAGCGATCTCAACTTGGCGTAAACAATCCCTGGCATAAACAATCGCGGCGTGTACTACGCGCCAAGAGAGTTTTGCTTACTGCGGCTGCACAAGTAATAAATCAGCATCCAAAGCTGGTACGTAGCCGCGCGATTGCATCCATTGTGCAAGCACCGCATCCATGCTCGCGGCGTGCTGTTCAAACCACTCCATCAGCGCTTCGGCCAATCGTGCAGCCATGGCGGGTGGTTGGGTACCGTCTGCAATCCGTGCGCGTAACTCTACACATAACTCGAGTACCTTTTGGTGTTCACCTTCATGACAACCCAAGGGCGGAAATTCGCAATCACGCATCCAGCGACTTTCTTGTTCGAAGTGCGCGCTGGTGTGGGCGTTGAGGGCATCTAATGCATGCAGCACTTGATCGTCTTGGGCTGCCGCCAGCGTGGCGATATGGGCGATGAAATCGCGGTGCGTTTCATCCAGCGGGTCCACGCCCAGGGTGAGTGCGTCGTTCCATTCGATTGGTTTCATAGGTGTCGTTAGTCGAGTTTGACATTTGCACGTTCAATCACGCGCGCCCATTTGTCGAGCTCAGTCAGATAAAAGCTCGCAAACTGAGATTGTGTCAGTGTGCCGGATTCGACGCCATGTTTGGCAAAACTCTCGCGGATCGCGTCACTTCTGAGTACGGCCAGGATGTCGTTAGACAAACGCTGCGTGATATCTGCAGGCATTGCACCCGGGGCATACAGTCCGAACCACGCGGTGGCATCAAAGCCTCTGACACCCGCTTCATCGATGGTGGGTACCTCGGGTAACGAGGCCGAACGTCTTAAGCTGGTGACCCCCAGCGCGCGTAATTTTCCGGAGCGTACGTGTTGAATCACCGTGGGGACCGAATCAAACATCACCGGAATTTGTCCACCGAGCAAATCGGTCATGGCCGGTGCAGCTCCTTTGTAAGGGATATGCGTCATCTCAATGCCCGCCATGGCCTTAAAGAGTTCACCTGCGAGATGATTGGATCCACCAATGCCGGTCGATCCAAAACTGAGTTTGCCTGGTTGTGCTTTAGCCAGCGCAATAAAGTCACTCACGCTGTTTGCCGTAAGGGAGGGATGAACCACCAACACATTCGGTACGGCACCAACTAACGCGATGGGTGTGAATTCTTTGCGTGCATCGTACGGTAATTTTTTCATCAAACTTGGATTGATGACTTGATGGGTCGCGGTCACCATCAAGTGATAACCGTCCGCTGCAGACTTTGCGATTTCAGCCGTACCAATCGTCCCTCCAGCACCGGCTTTGTTTTCAACCACTACGCTTTGTTTCCAGCGTGGGGCGAGTTGTACGGCTAGCTCGCGCGCCAAGATATCAGTGGTCCCACCTGGAGGGAAGGGCACCACGATGCGTACCGATTTGTTTGGTTGAAATTGTGCCTGTGCCAGCGCTGCCATCAACATCAGTAAAACCGCAATGCATGTCACAGCAGAAATTTTTTTCATCGCTCGGTCCCGTGGTTCGATTAGAAAAATCAGCGTCTGTTGCGCCAGTTGTAATCTACGTTATTGCGCGCGCGACACACTCAATGAAGCTCGTGTATTGAGGGTGTCTGCATCAAAGCCCGCCAAGCGTTTGTACTGTGCTTCGACGGCCATCAATTCACCAGCCGCGGCGCCCGTGGCGTGTTGACGTGCCAGTTCACTGACCCGGGTCATGACATCACTGGCTTGCCGTCGATTCGCCAATTGCACTTGCGTGGTGGTCTCGCGTCGATGCGCCTCATACTGCGCCAGCGCGAGCTCAGCATTGGCGCAACCGGCTAGTTCACGCGCTAAATACCGTCCATCCAAAATCGCTTGTGACGCACCATTCGATCCAAACGGATACATCGCGTGCGCCGCATCGCCCAATAACGTCATCGCACCAACGCTCCAACGCGCTAACGGTTCTAAATCGACCAAGGGATAAACGTAAGCTTCTTCTGCTTGAGTAATCAGATGCGCCACATCAATCCAATC